>CAVYHC010000025.1:0-32114 GCA_963768125.1 uncultured Gammaproteobacteria bacterium | reverse complement strand
GGATACCCTTCGCCTGCCTGTGTGAGGTGTAGACGCCGGGTGGTGCGATGAAGTAGCTGAACCCCAAGATGTCGCTCGAGGAGAGAAACTTGCTTACTCACTACCGGCTTAGATATGCCCAGTGCATCGGCTGCAGCAGTAAAACTGCCATTCTCAACAACAGCAGAAAATGTCTCGAGATAAGGAAGAATACTCATATTAGTTAATATTTAGAAACAATAAGTTTCTTTTTACCATGTTTATGCCCAAATTATAACCATATATACTTATTTTTAACGTGATTCAAACCATGAACTGTACTCGAATCATCGGGTATAAATTAACAAATAACTTTTTAGGAGAAAAATATGAGAATAAAAAATCTGGTTGCAGTGATGATGTTGTTAACCTCCCAGGCTTTATGGGCAGATGAACAGGTTGTAAATAGATATGCTGTCGTATCGGACAGTATTTCGCAAGAAAGCCCTATGTTCAAGCAACATATACAAGAACAAGCCGCTGTATTGATAAGTTTATGGGAGAAGGGCGTAGTTGAAAATATTTATTTAAACCGTGAAGCAAATAAACCCAAAAGTAAACGAAAGGCGAATATAGTTTTCTTTATTAAGGCGAAAAACAAAGATGAGGCTAATGAAATTCTTAAGCAATTTCCATTCGTACAACACGATGTTATAAATTACGAACTCTATCCTGTTGGTGTTTTGTGGTTAAAACAAATTCAGGATCACCCTGAATTGACAAAAAAATAATATATTGTGAACCTAGCAAAGTACTCCAGCGGACGGCTAATAACCGTCCAGCTGTGTTTGGTCGATATTAAGTTCCCTTTTACCGTTTTCATGCCCAAATTAAATCAATCGACTTATTTTGTAACGTAATTCAAACCATGAGCTGCACTCGAATACCGGGTATAAACAAACAAAGAACTTATTTAGGAGAATATCATGATGAAAAATACTGCTAATACATACGGGGTAGTCGCTAAAAGCTTCCACTGGCTGCTATTCCTGATGCTTACCTTCTCAATTGTAGCGGGAAACTTTCTAGCCTCCATGCCCAAAGGGGCTGAGAAACTGCAGGCCGCGGGTATGCATAAATCATTTGGTGCTGTTATCTTGCTGCTGATTATGCTTCGTCTTGTATGGAGGTTAATCAATGAGACACCCCGACTTCCGGATGAAACAACAGCAGGTGAGGCTTTTGTAGCTAAAGCGATGCACTGGGGACTTTACGCTCTGATGTTTGCACAGCCACTGTCTGGAATCATGATGAGCCAGGCTGCTGGTTTCCCAGTGAGCTTCTTTGGTCTGTTCGAATTCCCTGTTTTCCTGGATAAGAATCCAGAGCTAGCGAAAACATTTCTCAGCATGCATGGCACCGTGTGGATATTACTTGTAATTGCAGTGATCGGTCACGCAGGTGCTGCATTGCATCACCATTTTATTAAGAAAGACAACGTATTGAAGCAAATGACTACTGGTGCGTGATACACCAAAGTCGAACATTTAATTAACTTAAAGGATAAAAAAATGAAACGATTATTTATACAATCAGTATTTGTCGTTGGCTTATTGCTTTCGTCAATAGCAACGGCCTCAAACTTTCCAACAGAGGAACCGATGGGGGGAGAACCGTTCGGCCACAGTGTAAAAAACATTGGTGACGGTTTGTACGTGTTCCGCTGGTGGGTGTACCGAAATATCTTTATGGTCACTGATGAGGGGGTTATCGTTACCGACCCGATGAATCCGAAAGCAGCTAATCTGTTGCTCGGTGAAATTCGCAAGATCACTGACAAGCCAGTTAAGTATGTTGTCTATAGCCACAATCATCATGACCATATTTCTGGCGGTAAGGTGTTCAAGGATCAGGGAGCGACATTCATCGCTCACAAAAATGTGCTGAAGGAACTTGGTGACCATCCCAGTCCTGCTACACCTCTACCTGACATTACATTTGAAGATGAATATACAGTGCAGTTAGGTGGCAGGACACTGGAACTAAAATACTTCGGCCCGAACCACGGTGACAGCCTGGTCGTTATGCGACTGCCAAAAGAGAAGATACTGTTTATTGTGGATATCGTTACACCACGAAGAGTAGCATTTAGAGCCATGCCAGACTTCTGGCCAGATGAATGGATCAGGTCGCTCAAAGAAATTGAACAGATGGATTTTGACTATGTGATATCTGCACACGGTCCTGAAAATCAACCAGCCATCGATCCGGCTATCGGTAGTTGAAGAACAACGTATCTACCTGGAAGATTTGATGGCAACCGTTAAAGAAGCAATGGACTCTGGAACTCATAGTCCGGATGCACTAAGAAAAACCGTAAAACTACCAAAATACAAAAACTGGCAGTACATACAATGAATGGCTGCCAATGAACATTGAGCGGATTTGGGCTTACTACCATATGGGTTGGTAATAGCTCACCTGTTGGGACAAGATGTTGATTCGTTCAGCATCTTGCCTTTCATTAACAGGTTTTATTGAACGCCCGTATACCCTCTGTGTCAAGATAGTTAATGCAAGGCGACTGGTAAGAGTTGGAATATGCTTGTAACAATTGAACAGAATTACCTAAATGAACTCGTGTAAAAACACATCTCGAACGCACTAGTGGTAAGGAAACTGGTATAGGCTCACTTGATAAGCGCCTACACAGCGCAGTTTAAGTGGGGTTCAAGACTCGCTAGCCGGGCCTCATAATCGGCAGGTCGAAGGTTCGAGTCCTTCCAGGCCCACCATTTATTCCCCTTCTCGGCGCTGCCGACTCTTGATAATAACTTTCCTTGTTATAGCGATAAGCCGCGTATTACGCGGTGTTCAGGCGTGATTGGTTAATCTGTACCAGTTGAGTCAGGTGGTCCTAGCTTGTTGGCTTGGGCCATATTTCCTTTTCTCATTTACCAGTGGAATCTGAAAGCCACTGTTTATGGGGGCTCCACCCTCGTAACGAAAGTCGTGTAGGTTTAATTAAATTAGTGACAAACCAATAACAAACTAACTACGGTCAGTCGGAATAGATAGGCGAATGCGTAAAACCGACCCATTTCGGCCAGTTGAAGCGTAGTTGTCGGACGTCATTCCACACTACAAGTAGCCTATTTACTGAATAAGAAAGGTGTCATTGTAAGTAAAAGGAATTGCTATAGATTGTTGGCAAGTTGATGTTCATCAATTTTATAGAAGCAGTTAGAGAATAATCATCCAAACTCTGATGATGCGATTTGATAAAAACACGAAACACAATAAATAGTATACTATTTTTGCAGATTACATCCGCGCCCTTAAATATCATTGGTTATATCGTAATCATAATGAGGAAAATTCATGACGCTCTACACCGGATCAATCTCTACTCATTACATATCTAAATGCCGTATTTGCCAGCTAATCCTTGGCATCTTCTTTTTCTTCATTTGGATCGGCTGCGTCAGCGCCGCAGAGCCCGAGGTAAGCACACCGCCCTTAGCGCCTATTTCTCTGTCCGATATCCCAGTGCGTGCATCAGCTGAGCGAACGTCACTCGATGAGGCCGAAGAGCTGCTTACTCGCTCAGAAATATTCGACCAAATTGAAAACGATCTGCTGGATCGAGAACGAGCAATAACTCATCACCTGGTTTCCCTCAGCCCATCGCTCGCGACAGCCTCTTCCCGCGAAGCAATCGGTGAAATTGAGAAAAAGTGGCTCGAACTTGATCGTTTACTGGAAGGCTCAGAAATAAAGCTGCAACGCCGAATTGGCGTTATTGAGCAGCAGGTAAGTCGGCTTGCTGTTACGCTCAATATCTGGGGTCTTACAGTTAAGGAGGCGCAAGATGCTAAGGCACCGGATGAGGTAGTGAAGCTTGCGCTCACTACCACGAATGATGTTGCCAAGGTACATGGGGCGCTCCGAAAAATGAATGATCGTGTTCTCGGCCTTCAGGCAAAGGTTGGTCGGTCGCGTGGCAATGTTCAGAAGGCCCTCGACAGGATCAAGGGAGAAGAGGAAAGCCTGCTGAATAATCTGACGCGTCGTGAACGGCCACCATTATGGAGTGAGGTGGTTGCTGGCGCGACGATGACTGATCTGCTTACCAATGCACGTAGAGAACTTAGTGAATGGGTGTCCAGTATCTATGCATTCGTTCGCCTCGAGTATGACCGGCTGGTCTTCCAGATCTTTTTGCTTATTGTTTTGACGATGATTCTGCGTCGCATGCGTCAGACCGCGCGGGCCTGGGTTAAAGCCGACCCTTCATCTGCAAAGGGAATGTCGGTATTCGAAAAATCATTTACGTCTGGCAGCATTGCTGGTATTGATGCTAACGCCCTGGTTATATGTATACACACCGCTCGGCCATAACAGATGCAGTTGGGCTTTTACTTGTCTTGCCTGTACTCGTACTAATCCTGCCTTTGCTTGAGACATCGACTCGGCCGGCACTGATTTTTCTTGCGATACTTTATGTTGTGGACCAGTTTCGTGATCTGGTCGAAGCGGCCCCATTGGTGGCACGCCTGATCTTCATTCTGGAAATGATTGCAGCGATAGGCATCATAATCTGGGTAATACGCTCGAGATCATGGCATCATGAAGATGATTCAAAAGGTACAAGACGTTGGCAGAAGTTCATACGATTTGGACTCAATGTTGCGCTTTTTCTACTTGCCATTGCTACTCTCACCGCCATTGCCGGCTACGTTCGCCTTGCTGTTCTAATCGGCTCTGGTGTTCTTAACAGCCTCTATCTTGCTTTGTTACTTATTGCACTTAAACATACCGCCGAATCTGTCATCAAACTAATACTGCATACACATGTTGCTCAGACATTTAATGTAGTAAGGACGCGATCCAGGCAGTTTCGTCGAAAACTTGGTGCTTTGCTTGGACTAGGTGCTGTCGCTATCTGGATCTTTGTTACACTGGATTTGTTTGCACTACAAGATTATATATGGGTCACCATTAAGGGAATTCTTTTTGCCGAATTTAAGACCGGGACGATAGCCATTTCTTTTGCAGATGTGCTGGCGTTTTTCGTTACGATTATTGTGTCTGTCCTGCTTGCACGATTTATTGTGATGATGCTGGATGAAGACGTCTATCCACGAATGAAACTCGGACGTGGCGTTTCTTTTGCCATTTCATCAGTGACCAAGTATGGAATTATTCTGCTGGGATTTCTTGTCGCTGTCGGTGCAATGGGTATTGGCATGGATCGAATTACGATCCTGTTGGGTGCATTTGGTGTCGGCCTCGGTTTTGGTTTACAAACCGTGGTCAACAATTTTGTCTCCGGTATGATTCTAATTTTTGAGCGGCCAATACAAATCGGTGATTCTGTCGAGATAGGTTCAGTCAAGGGTCGCATCACTCGGATGGGTATTCGATCAAGTACGGTGCGCAGTTTCGATGGCGCCGATATAACAGTACCCAATGGAACATTGCTATCAGAAGCACTGACTAACTGGACAATGACGGATCGAAACCGACGCATCGAGGTGGCAGTCGGCGTTGCTTATGGAACTGATCCCGATACGGTCATAGAGGCATTAAATAGTGCGCTTGAAAATCAACAGGGCATCCTAAAAGAACCGGCACCTCAAGTGGTGTTCAATGGCTTTGGTGACAACAGCCTTGATTTTCTATTGCGCGCATGGGTAGCTGACAACGATGAATATGTGAGCATTCGCAGCAAGATTGCATTAGCAATGAACCGCGCCCTGAACGAACGCGGCATAGAGATTCCATTCCCTCAGCGCGATATTCATTTACGTTCGATATCACCAGAGGTGAACCTTCCTGGTAAAACGTAGACGATTAAAACTGGGGTCAGATCTGTATACCGACATCCTTTGCATAATATTTATTCAGCAATAGTAAGTTGTCTAGTGGAATCATTACACCGTGACCGTCTCTTATTGGCCCGAAAGCTGTCGTCTACCCATATAGCGATATAAAAATATCAGATAATCCTTACATACAGAGAAAAACCCTGCACGTATTATGTGCTTGGCTGATACGGTTGTCGGTTTTCATATTTTCTGATGACGTATGTCGGGCTACTAGCGCCCTTTGCATTTCTTGTAAAGGGTGCTTTTTTATGCGTGGTATATTTATCCGCGCAGAAGGGCTAGTAAACACGCGATAACTTAAATTGCGCTTTAATTGTTATCAGCGCTTGTCCATGGCAATGAAATCACGATGCGCATAACCGGTGTATCGTTGCCGTGGTCTGCCAATTTTATGTACCGGCTCACTAATCATTTCGTTCCACTGCGATACCCAGCCAGCTGTGCGCGCCAAAGCAAACAGTACGGTGAACATTGAGGTTGGAAAGCCCATGGCCTGGAGAATTATTCCAGAGTAGAAATCGACATTGGGGAATAATTTTTTCTCAATAAAATACTCGTCTTCAAGTGCAATGCGTTCCAGTTCTATCGCCAGTTCGAACAAAGGTTGTTCTGTAGAACCCAGCTCAGCTAATACAGCGTGCGCAGAGTCTCTGAGTACCTGTGCTCTAGGGTCATGATTTTTGTATACTCGATGGCCGAAACCCATCAAGCGGAAGGGGTCATTTTTATCTTTGGCGCGCGCTAAAAACTCACCGATCCTGTCCTTATGGCCAATTTCATTTAACATCTTTAATACAGCTTCATTGGCACCACCGTGTGCAGGGCCCCATAGTGAGGCGATGCCTGCGGCGATACAGGCGAATGGATTGGCTTGTGACGAACCGGCTAAACGTACTGTCGATGTCGATGCATTTTGTTCATGATCAGCATGCAGAATGAAAATTCGATCTAGCGCCTGAGACAGTACCGGATTAGGTACGTAGTCTTCGGCGGGTACAGAAAACATCATGCGCAGAAAATTCTCAGCATAAGTGAGTTTATTGGTAGGGTAAACGAAGGGTTGACCGATCGTATATTTGTAGGCCATGGCCGCTATGGTTGGCATTTTCGCTATTAGTCGCATTGATGCCACATGGCATTGTTCAGGGTCGTTGATATCTAAGCTATCGTGATAGAAGGCGGATAATGCGCCGACAACACCGACCAAAATTGCCATCGGGTGTGCGTCGCGGCGAAAACCATTGTAAAACCGAATCAATTGCTCGTGAACCATGGTATGCAGTTCTATTTCTGCATCGAAAGTCTTGCGCTGTTCCTCGCTGGGCAGCTCGCCTTCCATCAGGAGATAAGCCACTTCAAGAAAATCACTGTTAGACGCCAGCTCTTCTATAGAATAACCACGGTGGCGCAAAATGCCTTTTTCACCATCAATGAACGTGATGGCGGAGTCACAACTTGCGGTGGAGGTAAACCCTGGATCGTAGGTAAAGTAGTTTAAATCTCTGTACAAACTACGTACGTCGATTACATCCGGTCCTTCTTCGCTAGCTAATATTTCTAAGTCGATACGTTTTTTATTTTGGTTATCAATCACCGTTACCGTCGGCATATCACCAGTGTTATATTGTTTGGGTGTTGTCATAACAAGTTCTCATGAAAATTGGATGCAAGGTGTTTCGGACAGCTGTTTTGCCTTGTGCGGATTAATCTCAACACGATTTAACTGTGGTATATATAGCTGATATAAGAGACTATAACATCAGGTATTAAAATTAAAGGGGTAGTTCAATGTTACCCTTTCGCCAGTCATGGACGAACAAATAATATTGACGTTTATTACCAACGCCTTTATCGGTGACATCAGTGGCTAGCAGACTCGAAGTTGCTGGTATTAATGATTTTTTATCAATGGCTAAGGAAATGTCTTCATGGTCACTAAATAATACGCCATAAACTTCCCGGTCAGTGTTCTTCATTCGTTTCTCTATCATTAAGACGTGAGCCAAAAGCGCCGTGTATAAAAATGACGGGAGCTTGCGTTTTACCAGTATGAGCTTGTTATAAACGACTGGGTAATTCAGCAGTTTTATACAGGCGAGACAGGTCAGCTACCACGCCGGAAAAGAGCAGGCGCTGTTATATATTGAGACAAATGCCAGAAGCGTTATTTTGAAGGATGGATTTATGTGCATGTTATAGTTTTGGTAGCTCAGTGCTCGTTAATCTGTAGTTAATTAGTTATTTACTACACAAGTCGAAGATAATTAGGGTTACACTATGGTTTTACTTATAACAATAAGTTTTTATATCGATTATGGATAAATCCAAATATAAATTCCGCTTATTCTTTTTCCAGATTACATTGTTATCATTAATCAAAATACTAGCTGTAAACGTTGTGCTCTTAACCACATGTTTTTCTGCTTACGCTGAAGAACGTGAGGAGCACGCCATGATTAATATCACAGCGGGTCAGATCGGTTTTCTGGATGACCTGGATGGCCCGCAGCGATATGGACTGGAGTACCGCTTTAAATCGTTTTCCGGTCCGAGAGGTTTTCGTTTAATACCGGCCATCGGTTTCGCTACGTCAAAAAATGGCGCGAAGTTTATTTATATTGATCTTAAGCATGATTTCTATTTAGGTGACCGATGGATGTTGATTCCCAGCTTTGGTCTGGGTGCATTTAAAAACAGTGAAGAAATTAATTTAGGAAGTAAGCTTGAATTCAGATCGGGGATAGAAATTGCTTACCAGTTTAGAAATAAAATTCGTGCCGGTGTTGCAATTTTTCATTTATCTAATGGCGGCATTGCTAATCGAAACCCTGGTACTGAAGCGCTGGTATTTTCCTTGTGTTTTCCCATTAAAAACTAATGTGTTAAGGCGGCTTGAAGTTGCTATAAAGTATTGCATCGAGCAGTTGAGCCAATCGTATAGGACTGGCTGTGTCATTTCATGATGCATTATTTCTTAGGTAGCATACGTAGCCCATACATCGGGTCTGGTGCATCAACTTGAGGTGAAGCATTTTTCTTATGCGTTAACTTGAGATGAAACACTTCCGCTATCGCATCGATAGTTTTCACGCTGTCCCATTTGTATGCGCCGCGAACTTTTTCCAGCACGCGGCCATTAGCGTCTACTAAAATAGTCAACGGGATGGTATTGGCGCCCAGCATGTTTTCCAGTAACAGCTTGCTGTCGAGAAAATTCTCAAAGGTTATTTCTGTCTGTTTGATGAAAAGCTCAGCCGCATTGCGATAGTCGTCTGTTGAAATACCGATGACGTTGAACTCTTTGCTGTTATAACGGCGCGCTAGCCGTTGCAGCGAGGCCATCTCGGCCCGGCAAGGGCCGCACCAACTGGCCCAGACGTTAATGATCAGTGGTTTGCCCTTGAAATCAGAAAACTGTTTTGTTTTTCCGTTAATTCCATCCAGCGTCGCCTCGCGCAAGTAGCCGCCGATCTTGACTTCGCCGGGGGTACCTGCGAGTGCAATTGTGGAGAGTGCTGAAGCCAGGAAAAATGTTAGAAAAAATATTCGCATGTAAATACAACGTATTTGTTGAACTGAATTTAAAGATTTTGCTCATCCGCCGAATAGGCCAAACATGCAGGTGATATGTCTGGCAGTAGTCTTCTGCTTTACGGCTTGCCTGGTTCATCAGAAGTGCATGCATTTTCTAACACGCGCTTCAAAACAGCGATGCGATCAAGCGCTGACGAGGTCAGTCTTTGCGCGGTAAGCATGACGGTTTCATCAGTGGCGGTTTCGACAACGGCATCGTAGAAAGCAAAGCTGCGGTCACTGCAGGCGCACAGTCGTTGACGCCTCAAGACTTCGCTATCCGCTTTTGCTTCCATAGCCGCATTATATGCATCAAGCTGTTCAAGGTTGCTGCGGATGTCTGCACCCGGTGACTCACTATCATTCAAGGTTTTATCGTACAGCGCATTTTCATTGTCGTTAATCTGCAGTCGTATTTCTCTGGCGAGAGCCGCTATTGCAGGGGAGTTCGGCGCTATTTTGTTCATCTCATCGGCCAGAAAATGATCAATATGAATTGCGGCTGCTAGCAGGTCAGCTTCGCTATGCACCGCTCGGGGATCAAGCCTCGGTTCAACCATGTTGGCTTCGCGTTCGGCGTGGTAAGCACGTCGCCTTTCCGCCCTGAGCAAGGCAGCATGACCTAATTCTTCGCGCGCTAGAACTTCCGCGTACTGGCGTACGGTTTTATCCTCTGACTCGGCTGCCACGTGTGTATAAAAACGAAAGGCGATTTCTTCGTTATGTACAGCAAAGGCCAGCGCCCTGTAGGGCGAACTTTGGGAAGGGTCGCGTGCTTCATCATTGTAAGTGGTTGAAATATTTGGGTCGCGCCAGCTGATGGCAGCAATTTCAGGGTTCTCATCAATACTTTCCTGCGCCATCCATTCCAGCAGCAGACGTTCATGTTCCTTTTCTTCATTCACCATGCGCTCAAACAGCGCTGCGCTTGATTCATTATGGCCTTCTCGCATGCTGGCAGCCAGCTGAGAATAACGCCGGATAGCTTCACGTTCTGCCTGTAATGCGATGGACATCAGGTCACGGGTGGTTTTTACATTGGTTGATAACACGCGCGCTACGGGCTCCATGAAATGCATTATTTAAGTAAAGTGCATTATTTCTCTATTGACATGATTCTTATATGACATAAATCAAGTAAGGCGTGCCATATGGCACACATAATTGCGTCTTTTAACACACATTAATCTTATGTTACGTGAGTTATTGATGTGGTTTCATGATATCTTCCGGTTTGCTGTGAGCATTGACCAAAAATATGAGGCCCTGTATCCATTATCGTAAAGCTATTTTACTGGTTTTCTCACTGGTTCTTCTTCAGTGGCTGGCAGTTGGCGTGGTCCACGCGGGTTCAGAACTGCCACGTTTTCTCGATACGATCAGTGCCGGGGAAATTTTCCCGGGGGCGGACAAAATCGGCTCAGCAACGGGTGATCCGGTCGTCGCCGCCGTTTATAAACAGGGCAAGCAACTCGGTTTTGTTTTCCTCACCTCCGATTTTACTAACACCACCGGCTATTCGGGCAAACCCATACACCAGCTGGTAGCGATGGACATGCAGGGTGTTATACAGAAAGTTTTGCTGGTAGAACATCACGAACCGATTGTACTCATTGGTATTCCCGAAAAACGCATTACTGCGGTACTGAAGGATTACGAAGGTCTGGATGCCGGCAAACTGGTGCGCGGCACACAGGATCACCAGGTTGATATCGTCACCGGCGCAACGGTGACGGTCATGGTAATGGATGACAATATTTTGCGCAGCGCGATTAAGGTAGCAAGAATCTACGGTTTATCCGGACTTGACGCCGAGCGTAAACAAACCGGTCCGATAGCTTCGGTAAACCCTGAAATCAATAATATCGAAAATTGGCAAACTCTGGTCGACGAAGGATCGGTACATAGTTTGAAAATTACGGTGGCACAAATTAACGAAGCCTTTAAAAATTCAGGCGAACCACTGGCACTCAATTTTCCTGAAGACGGTGAGGCCGATGAAATATTTATCGAGCTTTATGCCGCGGTTGTTTCCATACCGAGCATCGGCCGCAGCCTGCTGGGTGAAGGCGAGTACCGTAATCTTGAAAAAAAAATACAACCCGGGGAGCAGGCGATTCTACTGGCGGGTGATGGCCGTTTTTCATTCAAGGGTTCTGGTTACGTACGCGGCGGTATTTTCGATCGTTTTCAGATTATCCAGAGTGACAATTCCATCCGTTTCCATGACCGCTATCACAAGCGCCTGCGTCAAATAGCCGCCGAGGGTGCGCCTGAACTGAAGGATGTGGATTTGTTCAGAACCCCGGCGGATTTAAAATTCAATGCCGCAGCGCCCTGGAAACTGGAATTGCTGGTTGGCCGAAATATCGGTCCGACAGAAAAAGTTTTTCTGACCTTTGATTTAAATTACGCGCCAGCAGAAAAATACCTGACTATTACTGAAGCCAAAGTGCCCGATACCAATGTATCGACAATGACGGGTATGTCCGAAAAGGCAGAGCCCATCTGGAAAAAAATGTGGCAACTTAAAATTCCTGAGATTGTGGTACTGGTACTAGCGCTGGCCGTGTTAACGCTGATTTTTTTCTTCCAGGACTGGCTGGTGAAACGGCCGATACTCACCGACCGGGTGCGTCTTGTTTACCTCACCTTCACGCTATTTGTCATCGGCTGGTATTTTAATGCCCAGTTATCAGTGGTCAACATTCTGGCTATGTTTAACGCACTGGTCAGTGGTTTTGACTGGTCTTACTTCCTCATGGAACCGTTGATTTTTATACTCTGGGGTTCGGTGGCCGCCGCCTTATTATTCTGGGCACGCGGGCCATACTGTGGCTGGTTATGTCCTTTTGGTGCGCTGCAGGAATTGATCAACCGCATCGCAAAAGTTTTCAAAATAAAACAGATCAAGGTGCCGTGGGCAATTCACGAACGCATCTGGACCTTCAAGTATTTAATCTTTCTTTTGTTGTTTGGTTTTTCACTGTACTCGCTGGAATGGGCTGAACGCCTGGCCGAAGTCGAGCCATTTAAAACAGCCATTATTCTTAAATTTGTCCGTGACTGGCCTTACGTTCTTTTTGCAGCGGCGGTATTGTTGCCGGGTATTTTTATCGAGCGTTTTTATTGCCGGTATTTATGTCCTCTGGGTGCCGCGTTGGCGATTCCGGGCAGAATGCGTATGTTCTCCTGGCTTAAACGTTACAAAGAATGCGGTGCGCCCTGCCAGCGTTGCGGTAATGAATGCATGGTTCAGGCGATACATAAGGAAGGCAATATCAATGTTAATGAATGTCTTTACTGTCTGCATTGCCAGGTGGTTTATAAGGATGAGCACGACTGCCCGGTGATGATACAGAAACGACTGAAACGAGAACGTCACACTGTTCATTCCAGGGCAGCCGATGGTAAAGAAGCATCTGCCATTAGCGTAGAGTTAAAAAAGAAAAAATAAAATGCATAGCAATATGATCAGAAAATATTATTAGCACTGATTGATAAGCAGCAAACCCTGGCTGTGCCAGAGGTTAGTTAATTCGCCCGCATTACAGTGGGCATAATACGAGGGGAGAAAAAATGAAAGAAGAAAACAAGACGATTGAAAAAACGGGACTTACCCGGCGTGCACTGTTAGGTGGCTCGGCCAAACTAACAGCGCTGGCGGGTGTTGGTGGCCTCACAGGTTTTGCAGGTCTTGCTGGCATGACACCAAAAGCGGCCATAGCGGCATCAAAAAATAGTCCGCATGTAGGCCCAGGCGATCTGGACGAATACTACGGTTTCTGGAGTAGCGGTCAGGCAGGTGAGCTGCGTATTCTTGGCATGCCATCAATGCGTGAATTGATGCGCGTGCCGGTGTTTAATCGCTGCAGTGCTTCAGGCTGGGGCTCAACTAACGAGAGCCGTAAAATCATGCGCGATGGCATGTTACCGGAAACCAAAAAATACCTGGATTCTGGTGGCCGTAGTGGTGTCTGGGAAAATGGTGATCTGCATCATCCACACATGTCCTTCACCGATGGTACTTATGACGGTCGTTACCTGTTCATGAATGACAAGGCCAACACCCGTGTTGCCCGGGTGCGTTGTGATGTGATGAAGTGTGACAAAATGATCGAAATTCCGAATGCCTCGGATATTCATGGTCTGCGTCCACAAAAATATCCTCGTACCGGTTATGTTTTTGCTAACGGCGAACATCGTATACCGATACCAAACGATGGTAGCGTACTGGATGAGCCTGAAAAATATCACGCTATTTTTACCGCTATTGATGGCGACGAAATGAAAGTTGCGTGGCAGGTGATGGTTGATGGCAACCTGGATAACTGCGATGCGGATTATCAGGGTCTGTATGCATTCTCCACCTGTTACAACAGTGAAGAAGCGGTAAACCTTTCCGGCATGATCGCCGCCGAGCGTGACTGGGCTGTGGTCTTCGATCTTAAAGCCATCGAGGCGGGTGTCAAAGCCGGTGATTTCCAGACAATCAACGGCGTGCCGGTACTGGATGGTCGTAAAGGCTCGAAATACACACGTTACATTCCTGTGCCAAACAGTCCGCATGGTTGTAACACCGCACCGGATGGCATCCACGTTGTATTCAACGGTAAATTATCACCGACTGTCACCGTTATCGATGTGAGAAAACTGCCTGACCTGTTCAAGGATAAAATTAAACCACGTGATACTGTGGTGGCTGAACCTGAGCTGGGTCTGGGTCCACTGCACACCGCTTTTGATGGCGAAGGTAATGCTTTCACCACGCTGTTCCTGGATAGCCAGGCAGTGAAGTGGAACATTCAAAAAGCCATCGATTCCTACAATGGTAAAAAAGTTGATCCGATACTGGATAAGGTTGATGTACATTATCAGCCAGGCCATAACCACACCACTATGGGCGAAACCAAAGAAGCAGATGGAAAGTGGCTGGTCTCTCTCAACAAGTTTTCCAAAGATCGTTTCATTAATGTCGGTCCATTAAAACCGGAGAACGAGCAGCTTATCGATATTAGCGGCGATAAAATGAAAGTAGTGCATGATGGCCCGACTTATGCTGAACCGCATGATGTCATCATCGTTCGTACCGATATTGTTAACCCGGATTCATTATGGACCAAGGGCGATCCTATGTGGGCAGATGCCAGCGCCCAGGCGAAGAAGGATGGTGTTGAGCTGGGTACGGGTTCGAAAGTGGTGCGCGACGGTAAAAAAGTACGTGTCTACATGTGGTCGATTGCACCTAACTTCAGCATGGAAAAATTCACCGTGAAGCAGGGTGATGAGGTAACCATTATCGTCAGTAACAATGATGCGATTGATGACCTGACTCATGGTTTCACGCTGGCTAATTACGGCGTTGCCATAGAAATAGGGCCACAGGCAACTTCATCGATCACCTTTAAAGCTGATCGTCCTGGAGTTCACTGGTTCTACTGTCAGTGGTTCTGTCATGCGCTGCACATGGAAATGCGCGGCCGTATGCTTGTAGAGCCGGCTTAGCTTGCAAGCTGAGTTGACGACTTGTTGTTAAAGCAACAAAACAAAGTCATGGTAAAGCGTTCGCCAGTCAGCAGAGTGCTGACTGGCGGACTTTTACTGTGCTTATTCGTTATGTCATTTTCCCTCGTGGCGGATGAGCAGCAGGCCACTGCAGAGCAGGCCAATAAACAATTTAGCAATGAACGGCAGAGCAAAGAAATACTGGTGACACCCGGAAACGGTGTGCTGCAAGCTGCCATTGATTCAGCACAGGCCGGTGATACGCTGAAACTGGCTTCAGGAACCTATAGCGGTTCAATCAATATCCATCGCAGCATCACCTTGTTGGGTAATAGCGCTAATGCTTTTAGCAGTATCATAGATGGTGAAGGCTCGTCACATGTAATCACAGTGACAGCGCCTGAGGTAATAATTAAAGGTTTAAAGATACAGCATTCCGGTGACACGCTTGAGACCGAGGATAGCGCTATTTTTATCACCGATAAAGGTGATCGAACACGAGTAGAAAATAATTATTTTGAAAATAACCAGATAGGGATTTATCTGAAAGGACCAGAGTCGGCTATCGTCAGCAACAATATCATTATTGGCAGTCAATTTCATCGCATGAATGATCGCGGTAATGGCGTTTATCTATGGAACACACCCGGTTCTATCATTAAAGATAACGACATACGTTATGGTCGCGATGGCATCTTTGTTAACGGTAGCCGCAATAACGTATTTACGGGTAACCGCATGTCTGATTTGCGTTTTGCGATACATTACATGTACGCCCACGATAGCGAGGTGAGCAATAATGTCTCGCTCAATAATCATGTCGGTTTTGCATTAATGTTTTCAGATCGCATACTGGCAAAAGGCAACCTTTCATCGGGGGATCGTGAACGCGGACTGTTCTTTAACTTTGCCAATTATTCTATTATAGAAGGTAATCGAGTTACCAGTAATGTGGCTAGTGGCATCAGCCAGGGTCCTGAAAAGTGTGTTTTTATTTATAACGCCAACTTTAATCAAATCAATAATAATTCTTTTGAAGAGTGTAATATCGGCATTCATTTCACCGCCGGTTCGGAAAAAAATGAAATTTATGCCAATGCATTTATTAACAACCGTAGCCAGGTGAAATACGTCGGTACGCGTTATATCGAATGGTCGAAAGATGGCGTTGGAAATTACTGGAGTGACAATGCAGCTTTTGATATTGATGATAACGGCATTGCTGACCAGCCTTACAAACCCAATGACCTGGTTGACCAGATTGTCTGGCGTCATCCGCTAGCGAAGCTGTTGTTGAACAGCCCTTCTGTGCAGATATTAAAATGGGCACAGGCTGAGTTTCCTGGATTACATCCCGGCGGCGTGATTGACAAGGTGCCTTTGATGTCAGCGCCACCGATCGAAGCCATAGATAAAAAATTCGCGTCACAAATCAAGTTGACTGCAGAGGGAGATTTGTCGGATGGTTGAGATGCAAACGACGGCGATGAATCAAGCTGGCAGCAATGTCATTTCACTCAATGCGGTGAGCAAAGACTACGGCAGTGAAACGGTTGTCTCTAATGTTAACTTAAACGTGCAGGCCGGTGAATGCATTGTACTGGTTGGCCACAACGGTGCCGGCAAAACCACCCTGATGAAACTGATGCTGGGACTGACACGGCCAAACGACAGGCAACGTCGAAGTATTAGGTGGTAATCCAGCGTTTAGCGCCGCCGTGGCACAACGTAAAGCGCTGGGTTATCTGCCGGAAAGCGTTGCTTTTTATGAAGCCATGACCGGTGCTGAAGTGCTGGCGTTTTATGCCCGCCTTAAGGGCGCATCCAAACGCGACTGTGAACGGCTGTTACAGGTGGTTGGACTGGGCAAGGCTTCGAAACGACGAGTGGGTACCTACTCAAAAGGCATGCGGCAACGGCTGGGCCTGGCCCAGGCTATGCTGGGTGAGCCACAACTATTGTTTCTCGATGAGCCGACCACGGGCCTTGATCCTTCATTGCGTCAGCATTTTTATGAATTAATTGACGCTTTGCATAAAGAAGGCGCCACCTCGATTATCTCATCGCATGCGCTCAATGAAGTAGAAGCCAGAGCCAATCGTTTTGTTATTATGAAAGCCGGGATCATCGTTGCCTGCGGTACTCTCGATGAACTTTACCAGCAGGCGGCGCTGCCGGTTCGGATGAAAATTAGCGTAACACCGGGGCAGGCGTCCAGTGTTGCGGAACGACTGGGGTCATCAGTAACGATCAGCAAGGTTAACAATCAGAGTTTAAGCCTGTCCTGTTTTAATGGCGAAAAAATGCCGTTGATTCGTCGCATCACCGGCCTCGGCGAGGTGGTGAATGATATGCAGATCATGCCGCCAAGACTGGATGAGGTTTACAGCTACTTTATGAAGGCAGACTCATCATGAAGATGCTGTGGATACTGGCAGTGAAAGAACTGCGAGATGGTTTGCGCAATCGCTGGATTGCGGCGGCTATTTTGGTACTGGGCGGACTGGCTCTCATCTTGTCCTTGTTAGGTTCTGCCCCCACCGGTTCAGTATCGGCCAGTGCGCTCGATATCAGTGTCATCAGCCTGGCAAGTCTGAGCGTGTATTTAATTCCATTGATCGCACTGATGTTATCTTTTGATGCACTGGTCGGCGAGTTCGAACGCGGTACCATGATGTTATTGCTCACTTATCCGGTGACGCGATGGCAGGTCATCATGGGAAAATTTCTGGGACACGTACTGATTCTGTTTATTGCCATCCTTATCGGCTACGGTGGCGCTATTCTCATTATGACGATACTCACTGGCGGCAGCACGGAAGGCTGGCAAGCTTATGCTTTGATGATGGCCAGTTCACTGCTGCTGGGTGCGGCGTTTATTGCCCTGGGTTATCTGGTCAGTGTGCTGGTTAAGGAAAGAGCGACAGCAGCGGGCGCAGCCATTGGTTTATGGCTGGTTTTTGTTGTGTTGTACGATTTAATACTATTCGGTGTTTTGTTGCTTGATGAAGGTCAGCTAATGAGTCAGCAGCTGTTTTCACTATTGATGCTGATCAGCCCCACCGATACCTATCGCATCCTTAACCTGAGCCTGTTCGATGGTGTCAGCCAGGCGGCGGGCATAAGCGGAGTTGCCAGTGCAGCGGGGATGAGCGGCGTGTTGTTACTCAGCGTTATGCTGTTGTGGGTAATCGTGCCATTAACGCTCACGTTGCTGGTATTCCAGCGTCGTGAACTTTAATTTTTTGATAATGATAGCCGTGTCGATATGACTAGATTGAATGTTTTACTGTTGATGTTTTTATTATTATCCTGTGAAAAAAGTCAGCCTGTTGACATGCCCGCCGCACAAACTTTAACGCGTGATGCCAATGGTTATTATTGCTTGATGACCGTGGTTAATCACAATGGACCCAAAGGGCAGATTATTCTCAGCGATAAAAAACAGGCGCTGTGGTTTACCTCGGTACGTGACACCATTGCTTTTACTTTGTCACCTGAGGAACCTAAAAATATTGCGGCTATTTATGTCAACGATATGACCGATGCTGACTGGGATAACCCTGGAGTGGATAACTGGATTGATGCCCGTAAGGCATGGTACGTACTGGGTAGTCGTCGTACAGGCGGTATGGGTGCACCTGAAGCGGTGCCTTTTGCAACAAAAGAAACAGCGGCGTTATTTGCCAGTGAACAGGACGGTACGGTTTATGATTTTCATTCAATTCCGCATGACTTCATTCAATAACAGTGGGCATGGCTGTTTTGAATAGCTAAAAAGGTCGGTTATTTTATCAACATCAACTAGCGCTACGGTGCCAGCTTGTAGCAGTTGGCCTGGTTAAAAACAGTCATCGCCACGCTCTCTGAAAATCACCTCGGTATGTAACCGGGAACTTCACCATAAGTTAAAATTTTGACTTTGCCACAGCAATCTGGCCATCAATAAGTTGGCGATCGGTTCTATTCATTATTTTCATCCTGGATGTAAGGGGGTATCATTAAAAAGATCGCTGATTATGATCAATTTATATTTTAGTCTTTGCTGTTACACTGAGACGGTGTCTGTCAATTATTATTTTGCTCGGTTATGGCCAGGCATCAGTCCGTTGTTTAATGGGTGAGAGCGGCTAATCCGGAATCAAATAGTGTTTTTATGGTAAAGGTCGTTCTATGAAAGATGTTATCTGTAAACTTGATGCAACGTTTAATGTGTGGCTGTTGCTGGTCTGCTGACAGTGTCTACATTATTTAACATGTTCAGACAGCCGAAGGTTCTGCATTCACCGGTTTTAGAGGCAGAAAGCTGGCATACGCAGAGCACTGCTGGTGTTTTTGATACGCTGAAAACGTCAACAGACGGTCTTGCTAAAGAAGAGATCAATAATCGACTGGCTAAATACGGGCCGAATCGGCTTGCAGAAGCTAAAACGCGTGGTCCGTTATTACGATTTCTCTCTCAGTTTCATAATGTACTTATCTATGTCTTGATTGTTGCGGCTGTGGTTACTGCCATATTGCAGCACTGGGTGGATGCCGGTGTTATTTTTGGTGTTGTAATTATTAATGCTGTTATTGGATTTGTGCAGGAAGGAAAGGCGGAGAATGCACTGCGCGCAATACGGCAGATGCTCTCGCTGAATGCCATGGTTAAACGTGATGGCCGACAACTGACTATCCCTGCAGAAAACCTGGTGCCCGGTGATATTGTTTTACTGCAATCTGGCGATAAAGTTCCTGCTGACTTACGCCTGTTTCGCGTTAAAGGACTGGAAGTGCAGGAGGCAGCATTGACGGGTGAGTCGATGCCTGTGGCTAAAATTACTGATACCGTTGCCGAACATGCGGTGATTGGTGATCGTTGTAACATGGCGTTTTCCGGAACGATTGTGACCCACGGCCAGGGTGCCGGAATAGTGGTTGCCACCGGCGCAGAAACACAACTTGGGCACATTAGTACACTGGTTGCTGAAGTACAGACGGTGACCACGCCACTGTTGCGTCAGATGGCGCAGTTTGGACACTGGCTCACGATTGCTATTCTGATCATCGCTGGGGTTAACTTTGCTTTTGGTGTATTGGTTCACGACTATCTTTTGACTGATATGTTTCTGGCTTCAGTGAGTCTTGCGGTTGCGGCCATACCCGAAGGTCTGCCCGCTATCATGACCATCACACTTGCCATTGGCGTACAACGGATGGCCAGACGAAATGCCATCATCCGCAAACTTCCCGCGGTAGAAACACTGGGCGCGGTAACGGTTATCTGTTCAGATAAAACCGGCACACTGACGCGCAATGAAATGATGGTGCGCGCCATTTCGACCAGTCATAAACTATTCGAACTTACCGGTGCCGGTTATGATCCGCACGGATCCATCTTGCTAGACCACAAGGAGGTTCAGACAGAGTATCGACCACTTTTGCAGGAAGCCCTTCGTGCTGCTGTACTGTGTAATGATGCATCGCTGGAAAACACCAACAACGACTGGCATGTTCATGGCGACCCGATGGAAGGCGCGCTGCTGGTGGCAGGTTTAAAAGCCGGTCTGGATCTAGCGCTGGAAGCCAAAAATTATCCACGTACGGATCTTATCCCGTTCGAATCTGAACACCGCTTTATGTCAACACTGCACCACAGTCATACGGGTGAAGCTTTTATTTATCTCAAAGGCGCGCCTGAACGTGTGCTTACAATGTGTGATTATCAGCGAACTTTCGCCGGCGAGCAGCCACTGGATAAAGAATACTGGCTGACTCGCATAGAAGAAATGGCCGATAGCGGTCAGCGGGTACTGGCCATCGCTACCCGGCCTGTGGCGAATGAACAACTCGAGCTTCAATTCAGTGATGTAGAAAAGGGTCTCATCATGCTGGCACTGTTTGGTTTTATTGATCCCCCGCGCACAGAGGCAATCAAGGCGGTACAAACCTGTATTACGGCCGGTATCCGGGTGAAGATGATTACCGGTGACCATGGCATTACCGCGCGCGCTATCTCACGGCAGCTGAAACTCGTTAATGTTGATGACATATTGACGGGTGCAGACATCGATCTATTGAGTGAAGACGATTTACGCAAGGCGGTGCTGGATGTGGATGTTTATGCACGGGTCAATCCTGAGCACAAACTGCTATTAGTCAGCTTGCTACAGGATCAGGGCATGATCGTCACCATGACCGGTGACGGGGTAAACGATGCGCCGGCACTGAAAAGGGCTGATGTCGGAACAGCCATGGGGCGAAATGGAACGGACGCCGCAAAGGAAGCAGCGGAAATGGTTTTGGCCGATGATAATTTCGCTTCCATTGCGCACGCGGTAGAAGAAGGCCGTACGGTTTACGACAATATCAAAAAGGCCATTCTTTTTATCTTACCGACCAATGGTGGTGAAGCGCTGATTATTCTTGCAGCGGTACTGCTTGGTTTTGAGCAGCTGCCATTAACGCCGGTACAAATTCTCTGGGTAAATATGATAACGGCAGTTACACTGGCGCTGGCCTTAGCATTTGAACCGTCTGAAAATAATGTCATGTCGCGACCGCCGCGTAATGTACATGAGCCGATGTTGAGCGCGCATCTTATCTGGCGCATTGCCTTTGTTTCAGTGATTTTAATGAGCGGCACCTTCGGGCTTTTTTTATGGCAGATGAATGCTGGTCTTAGTATCGAATACGCGCGAACAGTAGCAGTAAATACACTGGTGATGTTCGAGATTTTTTACCTGTTTAATTCGCGTTATATAACAGAGTCAGTCTTTAACTGGGCAGGCTTTACCGGTAACCGTTATGTGCTAATTGCCATTGTTATTTTGATTATTTTTCAGCTGGGGTTCACCTATCTTTCGCCGATGCAGATCCTGTTTGGCAGCACCGCCATTAGCTTAAAAACATGGTTGCATATTTTGCTGATTTCCTCTTCCGTATTGTTTATTGTTGAGATTAGAAAAATATTTTGTGCGGCGAATAGTCGCACATAAAAAATAGCGAGCGGTGATATGCAAACAGTAAAAAAACATTATTATTGTGCGGCGAATCTGGGTAGTGACGAAAAATGAAGTGGTCCTTCAAACTTATTCGTCTTGCCGGTATTGATGTTTACGTTCATGCCACTTTCTTTATTATTATTCTCTGGA
The DNA here is from genome assembly GCA_963768125.1 of uncultured Gammaproteobacteria bacterium. Taxonomy (GTDB): domain Bacteria; phylum Pseudomonadota; class Gammaproteobacteria; order SZUA-229; family SZUA-229. The sequence continues at coordinate 10,051 of CAVYHC010000025.1, read as the reverse complement.
TTGGTTTAAGTTACTGGCAGCTATCGGGCAACATCAGCGACGTTATAAATGGCATCGGTTTTATTCTGGCGTTGTTTACCTGTGTCGTGTTACACGAGTTTGGACACGCGCTGACGGCGCGGCGTTACGGCATTCGTACCCTGCATATTACGTTATTGCCTATTGGCGGTGTTGCTGCCATGGAACGCATGCCGGAGGATCCGAAACAGGAAATTGCGGTAGCGCTGGCAGGACCGGCGGTTAATCTGGTGATTGCTTTAGCGCTCTGGTTATGGCTCACTGTCAGTAACACGCTGGTGCCGCTGGAACAGCTTAGCCTGACCGGCGGGCCATTTATAGAACGCTTGTTGCTCATCAATATAATGCTTGCTGTGTTTAACCTGGTGCCAGCCTTCCCCATGGATGGCGGCCGGGTGTTGCGTGCCATACTTGCGATGCGTATGGATCATAATCGCGCCACACAAGTTGCCGCCAAGGTGGGGCAGGGTCTTGCCCTGTGGCTGGGATTACTGGGCCTGTTATACAATCCATTCCTGATTTTTATCGCGCTGTTTGTGTGGATCGGGGCGGCAGCCGAAGCCAGCCTGGAACAGGTTAAAACAACGCTGTCAGGTATAACGGTGGGGCAGGCGATGCTGACTGATTTTGAGGTTTTATCCGCAGACGATCCGCTGAGCCGTGCCATTCAACTGACGCTGGCCGGCAGCCAGAAAGATTTTCCGGTACTCGATGATGCAGAAGTCGTCGGCGTACTTGAACAGGAAGACCTGTTGAAAGGTTTGCAGGAGCAGGGTGAGCACGGCCGGGTGGGCGACTTCATGCAGCATGGCATGCAACGCGCCGAAATAAGTGAAGCGGTTGATAAGGTATTACAAAGATTACAGAACTGTCATTGCCGGCTGTTATCCGTTGTTAAAGCCGGCCGGCAGGTAGGTATACTGAATATGGACAATATTACAGAGCTGATTGCTATTCAGACCGCGTTACATGAGGCGCGCAATCGCACGAAGTGGCAGGCCTGAGGCAACGGGTATTTTCCGTCTGTAATAAAAAGTTATTTTATAAAAGCATCGTAGTGGTATCGATGATTGCCTATAACCTTTCAATGCTATTGTTTTTCAGGAAATTCTAGAGGTATTCAATGCAGCAGAATTTAATTATTGCCGGTATGCTGGCAGGCGGACTTGGCCTGTTTATGCTGGCAGTGAACATGATTACAGAGGGCCTCAAATCTGCAGCCGGCCACGCTCTGCGTGGCATGCTGGGTAAATGGACGCGTTCCCCGGCACACGGCATTCTTACCGGTTTGACGATTACTGCTATCGTACAGTCATCAAGTGCAGTGACAGTCGCTACCATTGGTTTTGTTAATGCCGGCCTTATCAGCATGCATAAAGCCCTTGGCGTTATCTACGGTTCTAATATCGGTACCACGATGACCGGCTGGCTGGTGGCTATCGTCGGTTTCAAAATAAATGTAGAAGCTTTTGCTTTACCGATGATTGGGCTTGGCATGTTATTGCGGCTTACGGGTGGTGAAAGCAGGCGTGCGCCTATTGGTATGGCGCTGGTGGGGTTCGGCCTGTTCTTTATTGGTATCGATGTACTGAAAGACGCTTTTGATGGCCTGGTGGCGGCCATTGATCTGGCAAAGTTCACCCTGGACGGTATTAGCGGGGTATTACTGTATCTGGGTATTGGTTTCTTGATGACTGTACTCACCCAATCCTCCAGTGCTGCTATCGCTATTACGCTTACCGCAGCAACAGGTGGAATTGTCGGCTTGTATGCGGCTGCTGCAATGGTGATTGGTGCTAATGTGGGTACCACCTCGACAGCAGCGATAGCTGTTATCGGTGCGACATCAAACGCTAAAAGAGTGGCAGCCGCGCATATTATTTTTAATGTTTTGACGGCAGTTGTCGCCCTGATGGCATTGCCTGTTTTAATCTGGACAGTAAAAAACACGGGTGAATGGCTAGGTCTGGAAGATATCCCCGCTATTACCCTGGCCTTGTTCCATACAACGTTTAATGTGCTTGGTGTATTGCTGATGTTGCCAGTCAGTAATCGAATGGCCCGCTTTCTGGACAGGCGTTTTGTTACCCAGGAAGAGATTGAAGGCCACCCGCGTTACCTGGATAAGACTGTTGCGGTATCACCGGTACTGGCGGTTAATGCACTGGCAATGGAATTATCACGTATAACGACCATAGCAAGACGTATGGGGCTGGAAGCATTAAGCAGTGAATTTGTCCCGAGTATGCGTATTAGAAGGGATTTCCTCGTGGCGCGAAGACTGTCCAATGCCGTTGCTGATTTTATTACTCGACTGGAGAGAGGGGCGCTCAGTAAAGAAGTCTCTGAACAGCTGACCAAGGTGCTGCGCACAGATCAGCACCTTCTGGCCTGCGCGGGCCATGCGCTGGAAATTGCCAGAATACAGGCTGAAGTGGAAGCGGTAAGCGACGAAAAAGTCATGCATGGGCTTTCCCGTTTCCGGACTGAGGTGGTAACCCTGATGAAAATAGCAAACCCGGAAGTACAGGGTTTCTCCTTTACAGATTGCGAATTACAGCTCGACCAGATGCAGCTTGCCTACGACGAAGTAAAAGAAATGTTGCTGGAAGCCGGGGCAGAGCTGCGAATTCCGATTCCTGTGATGATTGATATTCTTGAGCTTAATAGTCTTGTTCGGCGTATGCCGCGACAAATGGTTAAAGCGATGCGTTATTTGAGTGATCTTTCTATGATCGCACAGGTGAGATCGCCAGAATCCGAGTTAGCGATTGAACCGGAGCCGGAAGCTGGCGAAATAAAACGCGATGCTGTGAGTGATGAGCAGCAGTGATGAAATTAAATGGTTACGCCAAATAACATGGATGAAAAAAAAGATTAACTTTTCATAGGAGAAGTTATGGCCAGGTTTATGCAAACGCATAGCATTTTTTATTGTTAGCAAATGTGAACAGGTTGTAGATAATGAAGACCTTAACGATTTGGTGAAGAATGGCGTAAACTATAAATCCAGTTGATGGATAAACCTACCCATGATTATTACTATGGTTGCGACAGGTGTTTCCGGTGTGGTTGTCCTAATGTTCTGTCGTCGATGGGACATGATCCGGCGCAGTCGTGTCCCATCATCCTAATGACTGTGACTGATGTCGTCGGTTTTTTTTGCCTTCCTTGGTATAGCCAAGTCGCTAGCCGGAATGATATAGAAAGTAATATGCAACATTTTTTTCTTTCAGATAATTTTGCAGGCAGGCTATTCTGTCCATGCTGGAGTTTAACGTGCGCAATTTAAGAGTTTACCTTCTTGCCATTACTGTTTTTATATCGTCATGTGATAAGCAGAGCAGTTCATCGCTATTGGAAAAGATCAAGCAGCGTGGCAGCCTGGTTGTGCTCACAACAAATTTACCGACTACCTATTATTATAATCGCGATAATAAGCTGGCAGGTCCTGAGTACGACATGACACAGGCTTTTGCAAAAAGTCTCCAAGTCGATGTTGAATATAAAGTTTATGAATCGACGAAAGCAGTACTGCAGGCCTTACGTGCCAATGAAGGCGATATTGCGGCTGCAGGCCTGACTGTGAATGAGAACAGGGAAAGAGAATTTGATTACGGGCCCGTGTATCAAACGACAATTGAATACGTGGTTTGTCATCGCAGTAAAAAGGCGACTAAAAATAAAGAGCTATTAAAGAATTTAGAAATTGTGGTTGCTGCTGACAGCAGTTACATAGAATCATTGAAGTCCTATCCGGATATTCAGTGGACGGTGGATGAAGAGCTAAATACTGCCAGGTTGCTTGCGCTGGTTGCGACAAAGAAAGTTGAATGTACAGTCAGTGATTCGACTTTGTATGATATTGAACGCCGCTATTATACAGAAATCCAGAAGAAGTTTACCCTGGCTCGAGAATCCCGCCTGGCGTGGATGTTAAATAAACAAAATAACGAATTAATGGGTGCAATAAATGACTGGTTTGTTACTTATAAAAATAATGATGGTCTTGCGCATGTACTCGAAAAATATTATGGCTACACTGAAATATTCGATTATGTTGATACCCATAAATTTTTAAAAAGAATTGACGTCCGCTTTTCAAAATATAAAAATTTTTTCTTTGATGCGGCAGAAAAAAACGATATAAAACCATTGTTGCTGGCATCACAAAGCTATCAGGAGTCTCACTGGGACAGGAAAGCAAAGAGCCCGACAGGCGTTCGTGGACTAATGATGCTGACAAAGCCTACGGCAAAATCTTTAGGTGTCACAAATCGACTGGATGCGAAGGAAAATATATATGCCGGGGCAAAATATCTGGCGAAAATGAAAAAAATGGTCGCGGAAACAGATGAACCGGACCGTTCATGGCTGGCATTAGCATCCTATAATGTTGGCCGTGGTCATTTTCGTGATGCCCAGCTATTGGCTGAGAAGCTTAATAAAAATCCACATCGCTGGCACGATATGAAAGAGGTGCTGCCGCTTTTAAGTGAGAAGAAATACTATAAAGATTTACGCTATGGATATGCCCGGGGCAATGAGCCGGTGCGTTATGTAATGCGCATCAGGAATTATAATGATTTACTGCATCGATATCTTAGTGAATCAAATAACTAGATAATACTGGTTAGTATTATCTAGCTGGGCAGTCAGGTATAACTACTGGTTTGATACTTTCAAAACAATATACGTGTTTTGTTACAGCAATGTCATGATAATTGTGTTGTGGCCTGATTAAGTTGCTCAGGTTTTATTTCGTTACCGCCTGTGTGCACGGTGATCTGGGTGAATGGAATAATCCAGCCTTCCTGGTTGCATGCGTCTACGCAGGCTTGTGCGACCAGCCGTTGTGCTCGGTAATACGCATTCGCAGCCCGGCCATTAATGGAATCGCCAGCGGTACCACGGCAATGGCACTTCTGTCTTCAGCTTCGGCTTCTTCTTCCGGAGTCGTTCGCACGGAACCTGTTTGCCCGTTTAACATAGCAAGCGCCATGAGCAATTATACTATACCGCCGCCAACACGAAAGGATGCCAGGCTGGTACCCATTCCGTGTAGTAGTGTTTCGCCGGATAATGAAGCAATAACCAGTACCAGTAAAACAGTAATAGCGGAAATGTTCGCTATTCGTGCGCGTTCATTGTTGCTGAATGTTTTAGTCAGCGCGAGATATATCGGCACTGCGGCAAACGGATCGAGTATTACAAACAGCGCAATAAAAAAACGGGTGTATTCAGTCCAGTGTTACATGAGTCAAATTGCATGTAATATCGCTAGCTTTAAGTGGATGCCAAGTATACGCTATCTAAATGAGCGCTCGATAATAATAGCAATGATACTTTTGGCATAAGCATAGGTAAACTATAAAAAACGCTAGAGGATTTATAACATGGTACGTGTTAAACGAATGGTTCTTGATATACTTAAGCCGCATCAGCCTAATGCACTTGAATTTTCACAGGCTATTGCCAACGTCGGTGCTGATTATCATGTGTATTTAATCGTGCTTGAAGTCGATAAAAGGACAGAAACAATTCAAATAGAGCTGGATGCCAGTGAGATAGATTTTGAAGCCGTGCAAAGCGCCATCACAAGTATGGGCGGTTCACTTCATAGTATTGATGAAGTTGAAGTTCGCAATGAATCAGATGAAGAATAAATCTTTATGGGGCTTATAAATAAAGCGAAATTTTTACTGGATATCACCAGTACACACGTTATTCTCCGACGTTATTTTGTGGTCAATGGCTTTGACGGTGCACTTACCATGCTGGGGTTAATCATTGGATTCCTTATTAGTTCACCGGAAGATTTATCAGTAATAATTAATGTATGCCTCGGTGCGGCGATTGCGCTGGGTATGAGCGGCCTGAGCAGCGCCTATATTAGTGAGCACGCCGAACGGCGCCATGCGCTGGGAAAACTCGAAAAGGCGATGGTCAGTGATCTCCAGCAAAGTGCGCATGGTGAAGCAGGATTCTGGGTGCCGCTATTTATTGCACTGGTTAATGGCCTTGCGCCGTTAATTATTTCACTGCTTATACTGATGCCTTTATGGCTGTCTCTCGCCGGTTTTACATTACCGGTATCACCGCTTTACGCCGCTATTATTACTGCCTTATTGATTATCTTTTTACTGGGTGTTTTTCTCGGCCGTATTGCCGGCATCTCGTGGTTTATTAGCGGTATACAAACTATGTTGGTTGCCGTGGTAACAGTGGCGCTTATCTATCTGTTTGCAGGACATTAAAAGATGACGTCGGCTGCATGGCATAGCATGGAAGTTGATGAGATGCTGCAGCAGCTTGATTCCTCAGTCAATGGCCTTACTGCAGAAACGGCACAAAAACGTCTGGCCGAAAACGGCCCGAATATTATTCCAGAAAAACGCCAGCGTAGGCTGCTATCTATTCTACTCGGCCAGTTTACCGATTTCATGATTGTCGTGCTGTTACTTGCCGCAGTCATTTCCGGTTTTATCGGTGAAGCGCAGGACACCATTGCTATCCTGGTGATCGTATTACTGAATGCCATCATAGGCACTGTGCAGGAATTCAGGGCAGAAAGAGCAGTCGCTGCGTTACGGCAAATGGCAGCGCCGGAAGCACAGGTTAAGCGCGGCGCCCAGGTTGTTACTCTGCCGGCGGCGGAACTGGTTGCTGGTGACGTGGTAGTACTGGACGCCGGTAATATAGTGCCAGCTGACCTTCGATTATTTGAGGTTGAAGAATTACAGGCTGATGAATCTGCGCTGACCGGTGAGTCGCACACTGTTGAAAAACAAACGGCAGCTTTAGGCAAAACAGCATTGCCGCTCGGTGACCGTACTAACCTTGCTTTTAAGAGTAGCCTGATTACACGCGGCCGCGGCATGGGTGTGGTTGTGGCAAGCGGGCTGGATACAGAAATTGGCCACATCGCAGAAATGCTGCAGGCAGAAGCGAAAGTAAAAACACCTTTGCAGCAGCGGTTATCACGTTTTGGTCGTTATCTTGCGCTGGCAGTGCTGGCAATTTGCGTCATCGTATTTACTGCTGGATTGTTACAGGGACAGCCAGTTATGCTGATGTTTTTGACAGCAGTCAGCCTGGCCGTTGCGGCTATACCGGAAGCATTGCCGGCGGTTGTATCCATTTCACTAGCACTCGGCGCACGCAAACTGATTTTGCAAAATGCACTGGTAAGAAATTTACCTGCAGTAGAAACACTGGGTTCGGTAACTTATATCTGTACGGACAAGACCGGCACCCTGACACAGAATCGCATGAGCGTTGAGATGCTGTATGCCGGTGGTGAACGCCATGATTCATTACCTGTGGGTAAGGCCGGTGAAGTTATCACTGAGCTGGGCCGGGCGATGGCACTTAATAATGATGTTGCGGATAAAGATGGCAAGCCGGCCGGTGAACCGACTGAACTTGCCTTGTTTGAAGCTGCTCAGATCGCAGGATATGATAAAACTGCGCTGCAGCAAACGCTGCCACGCGTTGGCGTTATTGCGTTTGACAGTGAACGCAAACAGATGACGACATTGCACCAGTTAGCTGGTGAAGTCACTGCTTATACAAAGGGTGCGCCGGAACAGTTATTAAATCAATGTAATAAAATTTTGTTTAATGATACGCAGATGGATTTTGATTCTGCCGCGATATTAAATGAAGTTGAGCAGCTTACCAAAGAAGGTTACCGCGTACTGGCATTTGCAAAACGCGAATTCCCCCGCTTGCCCGAGTCACTGGATACTGAAGTTATTGAAAATGATTTAACTTTTCTCGGGCTGGTTGCGCTGATTGATCCGCCGCGGCCTGAAGTACCGCAGGCAGTAGCAGATTGTCTGACGGCTGGCATTACGCCGGTGATGATTACCGGCGACCACTCGGGTACGGCTATGGCCATTGCACAACAGCTCGGCATTAGCGATGATGAACAGGCAATGCTGAGCGGTGAAGCGCTGGAAAAACTGTCCGATGATAAGTTTGCCCGCCTGGTCGAATCAATACGCGTTTATGCCAGAGTGGCACCGGAACAGAAATTACGCATCGTTAAGGCCTTGCAGGCCAATGGTGAGTTTGTGGCGATGACCGGCGACGGCGTTAATGATGCACCAGCACTAAAACGTGCGGGTATCGGTATAGCCATGGGCAAGAAGGGCACCGATGTCGCGCGTGAAGCCTCGGATATGGTATTGCTTGATGATGACTTTTCTACCATCGTTCATGCAGTAAAGGCGGGTCGTCGGATTTTCGAAAATATACGAAAGTTTATTAAGTACACCATGAGTTCTAATTCCGGTGAAATATGGACGCTGTTTTTAGCGCCTTTCCTGGGTCTGCCGATTCCCTTGCTGCCGATACATATCCTGTGGATTAACCTGGTAACCGATGGCTTGCCGGGCCTGGCATTAACCGCAGAACGAGCCGAGCCGGGCATTATGAATCGTGCGCCGCGTCCGCCGCAGGAAAGCATCTTTGCGCATGGTATGTGGCAGCATATTGTCTGGGTGGGGCTATTTATCGGTGGCATTTCGATTGCGGCTATGGCATGGGCGATTTCGCGTGATGTCACTTATTGGCAGACGGTAGTCTTTACCGTGCTTACCCTATCGCAGCTGTTCCATTCGCTGGCTGTGCGCAGTGAAAACCTGTCATTATTTCGCATTGGTTTATTAAGTAACCTGCCGATGCTGGGTGCGGTTATACTGACTTTTTTGTTACAGATGGCAGTGATCTATTTGCCGGCATTGAATGAGATATTTCATACGCAGCCATTACCGCTGTACGACCTGGCAGTTTGCCTGGCGTTATCATCGCTGGTATTAGTCGCGGTTGAAATTGAAAAATGGCTGATACGCAGAGGCATTATTTATTTAATGGATTAAATGACAATGATGAAATGCTATGGATTAATATCGGTAATGGATGTTTTTAAGTAGTGGCAATGAGTGTAAATAAAAATTTCACAGAGATGTGTGGCAGTAACTGAATGAGTCACAAGAGGTTGTAATGGCAAAACTGACATTTTACGGCGCAACAGAAGGCGTTACCGGCTCTTCCTATATATTAGAAACAGGAGGTAAAACAATCTTACTGGACTGCGGCCTTTTTCAGGGCAGTCGAGAGGAGGAAAAAGCGAACAAAGCAGCCTTCCAGTTTGAAGTGAACAAGATTGACGCGGTTGTTTTGTCACATGCGCATCTTGATCATTCAGGCCGGCTGCCAAAGCTGGTCGCAGAGGGATACGCTGGCCCGCTGCATATGACAAATCCAACCTGCGAACTGCTCGAAGTTATGCTTAAGGATGCAGCCTCGCTGCAACAGCGAGATACCGAATGGGAAAACAAGCGCAGACGACGGGCCGGTAAAAAAGAAATCGAGCCCATGTATACGCTTGACGATGTGGAAGCCGCCCTGGCACTGTGTGACGGGCTTGCTTATGGACAACGGCGCGAAATAGTTGATGGCGTTGCCGTGTGTTTTCGCGACGCGGGCCATATTCTGGGCTCTGCCATTGTCGAGCTATTTATTACTGAGGACGGTACCGAGAAAAAGCTGGTATTTTCCGGTGATCTCGGCAACAGCTGTGCCGCCTTATTGCGTGACCCTGAGATTGTTGAGCAGGCTGACGTGCTATTGCTGGAATCTACCTACGGTGATCGTAACCATCGGCCGATGGATGAAACGCTGGAAGAGTTTGAAAGCATCATTGAGGAAGCATCGAAGAATGGCGGTAACATTTTGATTCCGTCATTTGCCGTAGGCCGTACCCAGGAAATTATATTCCGCCTTGGCGAATTGTATCAGAAGGGAAAGTTACGGCATCAGGCCGTTTATCTGGACAGCCCAATGGCGATTGCAGTGACAGAAATCTACCACCGTTACCAGAACGTGTACAACAGTGAGGATGCTACAGCGCTGCGCCAAGGCAGCGTGGGTAGTTTGCATACTTTTTTACCTGTGCTGCGTTATTCAACCTCAACTGAAGAATCCATGGCACTTAATAAGGTCGAAGCTGGCACTATTATTATTG
>CAVYHC010000024.1:0-15761 GCA_963768125.1 uncultured Gammaproteobacteria bacterium | reverse complement strand
GGCACCAGTTCGCATACTTTGTCTGCCATGGTGGTTTCTAGTACCGTCGGCGCGCCAAAGCTAAGGCCGTTACCCGCCGCTTCGCGAACCGCCGCGATAACGTCGGGGTGCGCATGGCAAGTATCATCGGCCCCCAGGAACCGACATAATCGATATATTGCCTGCCTGTACCGTCACCGGCATCTTCGCCAAAAATATAGGCCCCCTGTGCGCGTTTGATAAAGACCGGGTCGCCGCCGACGCCAGCAAACGCGCGTACGGGTGAATTGACCCCACCGGGGATGTGATTTTGTGCAGCTTGAAACGGATCTGACATAACGGTTATTCGTTGGATGGTTGCAAAGAGGGAGCAGATTTTACAATAAATTTCGCTGAGATACGCTGTCAATATGCAGTGCTACTATGCATGCATTCGGTAAAATAGTAGCGTGTGTATTTGGCATTAACGACACAGTCATAAAAGGAGATCACCAATATGCTCGATTACATCGTCCTGATTATCCTGATTTAAATGCGGCACTGGATTTTTTCTGACTTGATGTTAATAACATCATTTGGGCTCAACAGGGTTTAGTGGTACTGTCATTATTAAAAACAGGAGGGTGATTATGAGCAAAGCGAAGACGAGATATAAAGGCGAAAAAATCAATGTCGACTGGGATGCCAGGCTTTGTATTCATATAGGCGAATGCGGCCAGTCAGCGGGCGATTTATTTGTCGGCGGTCGTGATCCGTGGTGTCAGCCTGACCTGACTTCTGTTGATAATGTTGTTGATGTTGTCAAACGCTGTCCAACGGGCGCACTAAGCTACCACTCAGCAGATGGCGCGGTCTCGGAATTAGCAGACGGTAATAACAAAGTGACGGTGAGTTATAACGGCCCTTATTTTGTCAGTGGCGAGCTTGAAATAGAAGGTGCCGCAGAAGATATGCCGGGTGTCGCCTTTCGTGCTGCATTATGCCGCTGCGGCGCTTCTAAAAATAAACCGTTTTGTGACAACAGCCATGAGCAGATCGGTTTTAAAGACTATGGTGCGGTTGGCGAAAAAGGCGAGGCCCTGGAATCAACGGGCGCTAAGTTAAAAGTCTCGTTGATAAAAAACGGCCCGTTAATGTTGAATGGTGACATTGTTATCCACAGTGCCAGTGGCCGGGTCGCATGGACCGGGAAAAAAGCGGCTTTATGCCGTTGCGGTGCATCTAAAAATAAACCGTTCTGTGACGGCAGTCACAAGGCTGCAGGATTTAACTCAGACGATTAGTTTCTGTCGACTTTTTCTGAATTATAATTTTGACAATCTAACGCCAATACCGTCATATCTGGCCGTTTCGCTGCTGCCATTATTGCCTGCTGAACTTTGGTTTTCATCGCCGATGTATAAGTCGTTATTATTGATAATCTGAAATATCGAATAAGTGGTTGACGTAGCAGTGTTGTAGTTGATCTCAGTTGCCGGGCTACCATCATTGGCAAGAGTGGCATCGCCAACAATATATGCTGACTCAAAACGCCCCGAGCTTACTCTCGTGTTGGCATTACAGTTTGTTGTGGCAAAATTTTCTGTACTGAGCACGGCAAGACCGTTTTGATTGAAAGCAGCGGTATATTTGAATGCATCTCCGTTGGACGAGCCGCCACCGCCACCCACCGCCACCGCCAGACGCCCCTACAAATGTAGCGGCGATATTTTTCGCTGCGGAAGGAATGATTGTGCAGTTTGACTGCCATGTGCCAATTAACCCTGGCGCTTTGGTGTTAGGGCTTAAGCTAAGTCCCGGGTCCGAACTGGCGCTGCTGCAGGCCTCAAGCAGTACCGTTGCTGCGACAGATAAAGTGGTCGATATTTTTTTAATGTGTGCCATAGAATTACAGACTGCTAGTAGTAAAAATCATTAAGCCAGCAGTGAGTATAGTTGAAATAATCTTAAGTAAAATATTGTGCCAGTTTTCTTGCGCTATGCGCAATGTCATTAGCGGAAAACAGGCTGCTGATAATAGCGGTCATATCCGCACCGTGCCGTATCACCTGATGAATGTTGTCCTGGGTAATGCCACCGATAGCGCATATCGGGATAGACAGCTGCTGTTTGGCCTTCGCAATGATATCAAGGCCGGCAACAACCGCTTCAGGTTTGCTTGGTGATGAAAATATCGCGCCGAAAGCAACATAATCGGCGGTATTGTTTTCGGCGTTGAGCGCAAGTGATATATCGTTATAACAGGAAATGCCAATGATCGCGCTGTCCCCCAGTGTCTGTCGTGCTTCGATGAGTGAATGATCCGCTTTGCCTAAATGCACGCCATCGGCATTGACGGCTTTGGCGAGTTCAATATCATCGTTTATGATGCTGGTGGCCTGATATTGTCGGCAAAGTGAGCATAAAATACTTGCCTGCTGATATCTTTTTAGTTGATTGCTGGATTTGTCCCGGTACTGGATAATACTGGCGCCGCCCAGTAATGCCGATTCTATGGTTTCTGCGAATCGTTGCTCCGCTATCAGTTGTTGATCGGTGATGGCATAAAGTCCTTTAAGTTTCTCTCCCTCATTATTTCCGCTGATGGCTTGTCTCCGGGTCACTTTTTATCCCAGAAAAAACGATTGGGATGGTATTGGCCCATGCCGATGCGGTTGGCATTCACTAATGTTTTATGGGTATATTCCAGGGCTTTTCTTACCGCACCCAGTACGTCCTGTCCGAGAGCGATTTGCGCCGCCACACTGGAAGCAAGCGTGCAGCCAGAGCCGTGGTATTTATGCGGCAGGCGTTCATTATGAAACGATTCAAGTTCGCGGTGATTACTGAATAGCGTGTGCACCACGTCCGGCGTTTTGCCATGGGTACCGGTTAACAGAATGTATTCAACATCGGATTCCAGTAAACCCATGGCGGCTGCAGTTGGCGTATCTGAGCCGGGAGCCAGTGCGTGGACTTCGTATATATTTGGCGTAAGTACTTTAGTGATCGGTAATAACAGCGTGCGTACCGTGTCGACCAGGTCTTCGGTACTTAAAGAGCCGCCGGTTTCGGTGCTGAATACGGGATCAAAAATAACAGGGATGTCTGGATAATCGCTCAGTATGGAATGAATTGCCATGGCGATTTCGGCACTGCCGACGACGCCAATTTTTATTGCGGCAATCGGCATATCTTCCAGTACCGCACGTGCCTGCTCAATGACTAAATCAGCGGGCATCGGCGAAAATGAGATGACGTCAACCGTATCCTGAACCGTAGCAGCGGTAATGATTGGCGCAGCAATGCAGCCATGGCTACAGAGTGTTTCAATATCGGCCTGAATGCCAGCGCCGCCAGTAGGGTCGGCACCGGAGAAGCATAATACAACGGGTGGGTTATTTTGTGTCATAGTTTCTATCGCCGTGCTGCGTGCGATGCCGGTAACATCGAAATTGCATCGTTTTGTTTTTAACGAAGCTATTCTAACGCAATAAAGTATGTGTAGAATAGCCACATTATTATCTGGAGGTAAGTATGTCATATAAAGTTTTAACCTGCATAGTATGTGGTTATGTCTATAACGAAGAGTTAGGTGATGAAGAACACGGGCTTGCGCCGGGAACGCGATGGGAAGATGTGCCGGATGACTGGGAATGTCCGGAATGTGGTGCCGGAAAATCAGACTTTGAAATGACAGAGTCCTAATTCATATTTTCTTCGCCTCGGGGTATGATGCTGCGGTATCGCCATACTCTTTGGTCAGGTGTATCTCGTGCATATTGCAAAAGCTATTTTTTTAGACAAGGCATCGTTGTATCCGGAGGACCTGGATTTCTCATTACTGGAAGTGTCTGCCGACTGGCAATGGTTTGATAATGTCAATCTTGCTGATATCCAGCATGCACTTCAATATGCTGAAATTTTAGTCACAAACAAAGTCGTTATTGAAAAAGAACTGTTTGATACCTGTAAACACCTGAAGCTGATCTGTGTGGCTGCTACCGGCGTTAATAATGTCGATCTGGACGCTGCAAAAGCGCATGGTGTAAAAGTCTGTAATGTCCGTTCCTATGCGACATCTTCAGTCGTTCCGCATGTATTTTCTATGATTCTTTCGCTTAATAGAAAATTGACGTCTTACAGCGCGTCTGTGGCAAACGGTAATTGGTCGCGCAGTGATTTTTTCTGTTATTTCGGTGCGCCCATGCATAACCTTGTTGCTCAAAAAATTGGCATTATCGGTTATGGCGAACTGGGAAAAGCGGTGGCTGAGATAGCGAAAAGTTTTGGCATGGAAGTGCTGATTGCCCATGGTCATAACGCGGCAGATGCGTCATATCTATCAGAAGGCAGGGTGGATTTAGATACCTTGTTGTCGGAATCGGACGTGGTTTCTTTACATTGCCCTTTAACCGAAAACAACCGTTACATGATAGGCCGACGTGAGCTTGGGCTGATGAAGTCAGAGGCGATTTTGATCAATACCGCACGCGGCGGATTAATAGACGAGAACGCACTATTGCATGCCCTGAAAAATAAACAGATTGCTGCTGCTGGATTAGATGTCCTGGAAAAAGAACCGCCTTCGCTTAATCATCCATTGATTGCTTATAACAAGCCTAATTTAATCATTACCCCGCATATTGCATGGGCTGGTCGAGAGTCACGGCAAAAACTTATTACAGAAATTGCAAAAAATATTCAGGCATATATGCAGGGCGGGCCTCGCAATCTAATTTAGCGCAGGATTATTTCAAGGGCTCATCCTGTTGTTATCAGGCAATGCCGTTCAGGGTGAGTGGAAAATTACTCCCCCATAATGGTAACTGCAACATTGCGTTTGTGAGACTGGGTGCGATGCTCCCACATGAATATGCCCTGCCACAGTCCTAAATCACATTTTCCCTTGTCTACCGGTATGGACAGTGAACTTTGCGTTAATATGGTTCGAATATGCGCAGCCATATCGTCCGGGCCTTCATCGTTATGCTGGTACTGGCTGTCACCATCTTTTACCAGCCGGGCCATATAGGCATCCAGATCTTGACGCACCGTTTTGTCGGCGTTTTCGCAGAGAATCAACGAGGCGCTGGTGTGCTGTATAAACAGGTGGCAAATGCCAAACTTAATGCCTGATTTTTCAATCGCATCGGTAACCTGTCTGGTTATATTATAAGTGCCTCGCCCGGTTGTTGAAAAGCGTAGTTTTTGTTGATGCAGCATTGATGACCCCTTGCGTTGTGTTCAATCAAATTGGCTGAATGGAAATGCTTGGATATATTGTCTGCCACTGACTGGTTCAAATCATTATTTACAATAATTAATGCGGTTCCGGTGTTTTCAGGCAATGACTAAAGCTCACCGCGAGTTGTTGCATTATTTCAAACCAGGCGTTTTTATCGTCGCTCACCTCTAATCCTAAAGGATCTAATCCGGCTGGCAGTGACTGAAGACTGTTCTGTCAGCGTCTTGATGATAGCGGGTTTTGGCGGCTGATAGACCAGGCACCGGATATTATTATCCTCAATTTGGGTTTTGATTCTGCGCATGTGTTTTAAGCTGGTACCGCTTTCATCGGAAAAATTGATGGCATCGATATAATTGAGTCCGATTTCATCTTCGAAGTACTGGAAAGCATCGTGATAGGCGATGAATGGCTGCTTGCTGTTGGCTAAGCGGGATTTTATAAAGTCAGCGGTTTGCTCTATTTTTTTTAATAATAATTGAAGATTGTGTTTGATTTGGCCGGCATGGTGCGGATTGATTTTTATTAACTGCTCGCTGATATGTTTGCTGATGGCGGCAGCGTTATCTGTGGATAACCAGATGTGCGGGTCGATCAGGTGTTCTACCCCGGCGCTGTCGATATCGCTATGCTCATCATCGTCATGCCTATGTTTCTTTCGTAACGCCAGCTTTTTTAGATTTTTTGCCTGCATGGCGGAGACCACCGTGCCTGAGTACCGGCTGGTCTTTTGTTGTTGCTCGATGACTTTTTGTAAATAGGTCTCTAATTGCGGGCCCAGCCAGACAATCATTCTGGCACTGGCCAGTAAGCGCCGCTCTGAGGGGCGCATATTATAGTGATGCGGTGATTGCGCCTGTTTCATCAGTAAAACGGGTGTTTCGATGCCTTCGCACAAGTGCGCTACCAGTGAATACAGGGGTTTTATGGTGACCACGATAGGGGCTGATAAATCGGCATTTTCTTTCAGCGCAAGCGCCTCAATCGTATGCGGGCTGCTGCTGGCCATAGCGCTGCCAGGCAGTATGAGTAACAGCAGACTCGTTGTAACCAGCGTTTGCAATCGCTTAAAAAGTGTAATGGTATGGCGCATAATGAAATGTTGCTGCGGGAAAAGTGCTATTTAAAGTCTTTAGATTGTATGAATAGTCCATATTACCATGTAACATTCATGCACAATTTTGACTCGATCTCATATGCCAGAAAGACAACCACAAAACGCCGAACACCCGGATGCTAATCAATCGGCTGCTAATAAACGGCAGGCTGATAAAAAGGCCTTGTTAAGCGCAGTCGATGTTGGTTTTAGTCACCGTGGAAAAACGATTCTTAGCGATGTCAGTCTGGAGGTCAATAAGAAGGAAATTATCACCCTGATTGGGCCAAATGGTGCCGGTAAAACCAGTCTTATTCGTATTCTGCTGGGGCTTAGTTTGGCCAGCTACCGGCAAGGTCGTGAAAAAAGATGATTTGCGTATCGGTTACGTGCCGCAACGTATTCACGTGCCTGAAGTAATGCCCTTGCGTGTTTATGACTTTTTAAATGTCACCAATTTGTATAACGCAGAACAGTGTCAGCAAATGCTTGACGAAGTTAACTGTGGTTATTTGCTGTATTCTGCCATGCAGACGATCTCCGGTGGTGAAATGCAGCGAGTCTTGCTGGCTCGGGCCTTACTGAAAAAACCACAGTTATTAGTGCTGGATGAGCCCGCCTCCGGCATGGATATCATTGGTCAGCAAGCACTGTATGAAACCATCCGTGAGATTCGTGATAAACATGGATGTGGCATTTTGATGGTGTCGCATGATTTGCATCTTGTCATGGCGGCAACGGACCGGGTCATTTGCCTGAATACGCATATTTGCTGTACCGGGCATCCTGATGATGTCAGTGAGCATCCGGAATATATAAAACTGTTTGGTGATGCCATAGAAGGTTTAGCGCTGTATTCACATCATCACGATCATGAACATGATATCCACGGCAACATTGTAGCGTCCGAACATTGCAAAACCTGTGAACACCATGAACCGGGGCAGGGTAACCGCTAGTGGACAGTTTTATTTTATATGCCCTGGCGGCCGGTTTTGCACTGGCCCTGGTTGTCGGGCCGTTGGGCAGTGTGGTTGTCTGGCGGCGCATGGCCTATTTCGGTGACACCCTGGCACACGCCGCATTACTGGGTGTGGCACTGGCCATTGCTGCTGAGCAGTTACCGATGGTAGGGGTCGGTTTGATCGGCGTATTCATTGCCATTGTATTGTTCTGGCTGGAAAAACAACGTGATTTATCGACCGACACTTTATTGGGTATTTTGTCTCACAGTGCGCTGGCCTTAGGCCTGATTGTATTGTCGGTCATTCAGGCGCAAGGCTTTAATATTAATCTGATGTCTTACCTTTTTGGTGATCTGCTGGCAATCGGGCCGTCTGACCTGGTGCTTATGTACGCGAGCGTGGTTGTCATTCTGCTGGTGTTTAGCCAGATAATGTCGCCATTGATATCTATCTCGGTGAATGAAGATCTCGCCCGAGTTGACGGTATTGCGGTTGAAAAGATTCGATTTATTTTTATGATCCTGCTGGCGATAGTCATCGCTGTGGCTTTGAAGGTGGTTGGTATTCTGTTAATTACCGCGTTACTGCTTATTCCGGCAGCAACGGCAAGACTGTTTTCTAAATCACCGAAACAAATGGTGGTGACATCCATTCTGGTTGCCATTGTTGCTGTGGTATTGGGCCTGTACGCCTCGCTGAGTTTTGATTTCCCAACCGGCCCGGCCATCGTGGTCTGTGCCTCGGCATTGTTTTTTGTGTCCCGTATTTTTGTTCGTCAAAGTTGAGAACCTGCTAACTGTTATTGTTAAAAAAAATAATATTAACCACAGAGGCACAGAGAGCACAGAGAAAAAATACAGTTTCTCATTGGCTTACGCCGTAGGCGAAAGCCAATGAAAAAAACTCTGTGCCCTCTGTGCCTCTGTGGTTAAAAGCTTTTAGTCTTTAACTTTTCGTTTCTTGATTGATTTAATCGCATCGACCACTTCATCGTAAGCATGCTGTGCTATTTCGTTTCGTGTTTTACCGTGGCTGTTTATCGGTTCAAGAAAATGTACTTCGACATCAATGCGGGACTGACCTGCAATTAAAGCAAATGATTTGCCGATGCTTATGTCGTTAATAAACAGTATCGCCGGATTTATTTCATAACGTTGCGTTTTCGGGTTTTTCACCGGGTAAAAAATGGCTACCGGCTGCACCATGGCTTCTGCGTCGATGGCGCTTTGCATCAAACGGCTGTGAAATTTTTTTATGTGACCGTCGGTGGTGGTGCCTTCGGCAAAGATTAGACTGTTATGCTGTTGTTTTAATGCGTCGGTAATTTCACTGCTGGCATACGAGGCAGAATCCTTGTGTCCGCGTTTTATATACAAAGTGCCGGCGCGTGTTGCCAGCCAGCCGATAATCGGCATGGTTTTAATTTCTTGTTTCGATAAAAAATGTATCGGCAGTAAATGGCCAAGTATGAGAATGTCCAGCCACGAAATGTGATTGGCGACAAACAGTGTTCTTTCTGGCAATGCAATGCCGTAGGTTTTTATTGTTACACCAAATAAACGAGCAGCAGTGCCAAGCCAGGTGCCTGCAACGGTGTTGGCAATGCCCTGCGGTGCCCGGGTGTTGCGTAAAAAAATGATCGTCACCAGGACGCCAACGATAATTAACAGCAGCAGCAGAATCGATCGGTAAAGTATTCTAATGCCTGGCATTGATTTGTCTATTGTGGCGAATAGAAAAGATGATTAATTCGGCTGTATTTATTCAGCTGTATTTATCACGTTGTATTAATCAAAGCGCATCGACAGGTCAATGGCTGTAATGTCTTTGGTTAAGGCGCCGGTGGAAATGTAATCAACGCCCGTTTTGGCAACCTCGTTGATATTGTTGATGTTGATGTTTCCAGAAGCTTCGCTGATTATCTTCCCCTTACAAATGGCTACCGCCTGTTTCAGGGTTTCAATATCGAAGTTATCCAGTAACACGCGGTCAGCACCTGCATCGATTGCCCGTTGTAATTCATCCAGATTTTCTACTTCAACTTCAATTTGCAAATCCGGGTTATGGAAACGTGCTTCACTTATTGCGTTGGCTATGCCGTCGCAGGCGTTAATGTGGTTTTCTTTGATGAGGAAGGCATCGAATAAGCCTAAACGATGATTTTCGCAGCCGCCGCAGGAAACCGCATATTTTTGCGCCATGCGTAATCCGGGTATGGTTTTTCGTGTATCCAGCACTTTTGTTTCAGTGTCGGCAACTTCTTTAGCATAACGCGATGATAAGGTGGCTGTTGCTGACAAGGTTTGTATAAAGTTAAGCGCGGTGCGTTCTGCGGTAACAATATTTTGTGATGAACCACTGATGGTGCAGATTATTTGATCGGCTTCGATGCGGTCACCGTCATCGACAAACCAGTCGATCAATATGCCATCATCAACCTGGCGGAAGGTTTCTTCAAACCAGTCGAGGCCGCAAAAGATACACGCTTCGCGGCTGATGACAGTTGCTAGCGAAATGTTGTCGTGCGGAATTATTTCGGCGGTGACATCGCCATCGCCAATATCTTCCTTCAGCGCATTGAAAACATTTTCTTCAATGACACTTTGTGCTACCGGTAAGAAAGCCATAGATAATAGGTTAATTTGTTGCCAGGGATTAATTTAATTGTTTACAGAAAACTTTTGAGTTGCGCTGATAATTGTAGAGTGATTTTTTCTCTACGGGTAAATCATCAGTACTGCATTCGACAAAACCGCGTTCAACGAACCAGTGCATGGTTTGCGTTGTCAGGGTAAACATTTTTTTCATATGCTGCTTTTTTGCCTGCCACTCAATATGTTGCATCAGGTCATTACCGCGGCCGTGCAGTTGATAATCCGGATGCACAGCAAGGCATGCAAGTTCAGCCGCTTGTTCTTTAGTGAAGGCAAAGAAGGCGGCGCAGGCGATAACCATGCCGTCACGCTCAATCACGGTAAAGTTATTGATGTCCAGTTCCAGCTGCTCGCGTGAGCGTTTAACCAGTAAACCCTGTTCTTCCAGGGGCGAAATCAGCTCCATAATACCGCCGATGTCATCAATGCTAGCGGTGCGCAGGCCTTCATAATTGCCCGCTGTGACCAGTGTACCAATACCGTCACGGGTATACAGTTCCAGCAATAATGCACCGTCAATCAGCCGGCTGATTAGATGCACGCGGTGCACCCCTCCACGGCAGGCATCGGCGGCATTGTTTAGATGTGACTGTGTCTCGATATTATTTTGTTCATTATTGTCACTGCGGTGAATGCTGGACCAGTTTGCCGCGTGTGATAAATCCAGTTGCTGTAACAAGTCACCGTTTTTATCGGTAACGCCGTTATTTTCCATGACAAAGATGAGTTTGTCGGCATTTAAGGCAATGGCCGTTTCTGTGGCGACGTCTTCGGCGCGTAAATTAAAGACTTCACCGCTGGGTGAATAACCAATGGGTGAGATCAGTACCACATTATTATTTTCCAGTTGTTGGTTAATGGCATCGGCATCGATGTTTCTGACATTACCTGTCTGGCAAAAATCGACACCATTTCGTATGCCATAAGGCTGTGCCGTGACAAAATTACTGGATACCACGCGCAGTGATGCGCCGGCCATGGGTGTATTTGGCAGTCCCATGGATAGCTGGGCTTCTATGCGCATGCGTACCTGTCCAACGGCCTGTTCTACGGCAGGCATATGTTCATTTGAGGTGATGCGCATGCCATCGGCAAATTTGGAGCTGATGTTCAGCGTATTTAATTGTTGCTCGATCTGTGGCCTTGCCCCGTGAACCAGCACGATACGTACACCGAGGCTGCCCAGTAGTGCAATATCATGGATGAAATGCGCAAAACCGCTATGTTCCACTGCTTCTCCGCCAAACAGGATGACAAACGTGCTGCCACGGTGCGCGTGAATATAGGGCGCAGATTGCCTGAACCAGTCGACATGTCCATCATTAATACTTTTTTGTTTTTTAGTTTTTTTGTCCACGGTTTTATCTCAGTACTTTTTTCGTAACAGCATACCTAGTAATATACGCGATTCTGTTTTCTCTTCAATCTGTTATTCAGGGTGCTTCTCTGACAGATGTAGAGTGTCTGGTAAGTAGTATAGAAGGTAAGTCCCGCAAGGTTAGCAAGAGAGTGAAATGTATGGCAAATGATAAAACACGTAAATTTTCATCAATAATCGTCGATGGTGTGGCGCAGGCGCCCAGTCGAGCCATGTTACACGCGGTTGGTTTTGAAGATGCCGATTTCAAAAAGCCACAGGTTGGCATCGCATCAACCTGGAGTATGGTGACCCCCTGTAATATGCATATCAACAAACTGGCTGAAGATGCCGCGCAGGGTGCTGATGATGCCGGCGCTAAAAGCATCATCTTTAATACCATTACCGTCTCTGATGGCATTTCCATGGGCACGCCGGGTATGCGTTATTCACTGGTATCGCGCGAAGTGATTGCCGATTCCATCGAAACGGTTACCGGCGCGCAGGGTTTTGACGGTGTGGTTGCCATTGGTGGCTGCGATAAAAATATGCCGGGCTGCCTGATTGCGCTAGCCAGGCTCAACCGCCCATCCATTTTCGTTTATGGCGGTACCATAAAGCCGGGTGCAAAACGCCGTGATATTGTTTCGGTATTCGAAGCGGTGGGTGGCGTCGCTGCAGGAACCGTATCTGAAGCCGAATTAAAAGAAGTGGAAGATACCGCGATTCCGGGCCCCGGGTCCTGTGGTGGTATGTATACAGCCAATACCATGGCGTCAGCCATTGAAGCACTGGGCATGAGTCTGCCGAACAGTTCGGCGCAGGAAGCGGTGTCTGAGGACAAGAAAAATGACTGTTTTCGCGCTGGCGCAATGGTGCTTGAGCTGATTGAAAAAGACATTAAACCCAGCGATATCATGACGCGCAAGGCATTTGAAAATGCCATTACCGTGGTTATAGCACTGGGCGGATCGACCAATGCCGTGTTGCACTTACTGGCAATGGCTTACTCAGCGAATGTAAAACTTGAGCTGGATGATTTCACGCGCATTGGCGCTCATGTCCCCTTGCTGGCGGATGTGAAGCCCAGCGGTAAATATTTAATGTCAGAACTGATCGCTATTGGCGGTATTCAGCCGTTGATGAAACTGCTGCTTGATGCGGGTTTATTGCACGGTGATTGTATGACGGTTACCGGTAAAACGATGGCAGAAAACCTGGCCGACGTTAAACCCTATCCCGCGGGACAGGACATCATTCGCGCACTGGACAATCCGATCAAGAAAGACAGCCACCTGGTGGTGCTGTATGGCAACATTGCAACCACCGGTGCAGTGGCAAAAATTACCGGCAAGGAAGGCTTGAGTTTTACCGGTAATGCGCGCGTTTTTGAATCAGAAGAAGCAGCGCTGACGGCAATACTAGACGATACCGTAGTGAAAGACGATGTTCTGGTCATTCGCCATGAAGGCCCGATTGGTGGCCCGGGTATGCGCGAAATGCTCAGCCCGACAGGTGCCATCATGGGCAAAGGTTTAGGTAAAGACGTGGCGCTGATTACTGATGGCCGTTTTTCTGGCGGCAGTCACGGTTTTGTTGTCGGCCATGTTACCCCGGAAGCCGCCGTTGGCGGCCCCATCGCTATTATCAGGGACGGTGACGGTATTACCATTGATGCAGAAAATCGCACGCTGAACCTGAATATTCCGCAACACGAAATTGATGCCCGTCTCAGCAACTGGACAGCGCCAGCGCCAAAAGAAACAAGGGGTGTTCTGGCGAAGTATGCAAAACTGGTGTGTTCTGCCTCTGAAGGCGCGGTAACCGATAAGTTTTAACGTTATTCATAGTGAAACGCCGGCAACGTTGCACTTATCCCGGCCTACGATAACTTAATTGAACTTGTAGGTCAGCATAAGCGATAGCGTTGCTGGCAGACTGCTAAAATAAAATCTTCAGTTATACTCAAACTAACAAAAATAATTTATTAGAGTCATTAAATGAAGTATGAAGTTATAGATGCAGTTATTTCACCGAAAGGGCAGCTTGAAACACTTTCACAGTTTGAAGTTGTTCGCATACTAGATACCAGCCAGGGCAACCTGATGCAGATCTTTCGCAACTGTTCACTCGCTGTTTTGAATAGCGGCAGCGCGCTCGATGACGGACAGGAATTGATGGCGCGGTACCCTGACTTTTCAATCGAAGTCGTGCAGCGCCAGCGCGGTATTAAGTTAGCCATGAAAAATGCACCCGCCATCGCGTTTGTTGATGGTGAGTTGATGGCCGGTATTAACGAACACCTTTTCACCGTTTTGCGTGATGTGATCTACGTCTACAACAAAGTGATGAATTCGTCGCGCTTTGATTTAGATGATTCGAACGATGTCACCAATGCGGTGTTTCATATCTTACGTAATGCGCTTATTTTTATTCCCGGTTTAGCGCCTAACCTTGTGGTTTGCTGGGGAGGGCACTCTATCGGTTCCGAGGAGTACAAATATACCAAAGAAGTCGGTTATCAGATGGGGCTGCGTAATCTGGATATATGCACCGGCTGTGGTCCGGGTGCGATGAAAGGGCCAATGAAGGGTGCCACCATCGGTCACGCCAAGCAGCGTACCGGTGTCGGTCGATATATAGGCTTGACCGAACCGGGCATCATTGCGGCAGAGTCACCGAATCCGATTGTGAATAAGCTGATCATTATGCCGGACATAGAAAAACGGCTGGAAGCATTTGTACGTACCGGTCACGGTATAGTCGTGTTTCCCGGTGGCGCCGGTACGGCTGAAGAAATACTCTATATATTGGGCATATTACTGCATCCAAAAAATTCAGCAGTGCCTTTTCCCTTGATCTTTACCGGGCCAAAATGTGCGGAAGATTATTTTAAGCAGATCAATCAGTTTATTGTCGATACGCTGGGACTGGATGCGCAGCAGCGTTACAAGATTATCATCGATGATCCGCCGCAGGTTGCGATTGAAATGAAGGCGGGTATGAAAAAAGTACTTGAGTTCCGAGAGCAGCAAAGTGATGCATTTCATTACAACTGGGCTTTGCACATCGATGAACATTTCCAGAAACCGTTTGATCCGACGCACGATAACATGCGCAATCTGGCTTTAAGTAAAGACCAGGAGAATCACCATTTGGCTGCAAATCTACGCCGTGCTTTTTCAGGCGTGGTTGCCGGCAATGTGAAAGAAGATGGTATCCGTGCAATCGAAGAGCATGGCTTATTTGAGTTGCGCGGAGATAAGGAAATAATGGAACCGATGGATGCCTTGTTAGCAGAATTTGTAAAACAGCATCGCATGAAGTTACCGGGCACCAAGTACGTGCCGTGTTACAAAATTATAAAGTAAAAGAAAATTTTCACCACAGATGCACAGAGGCACAGAGGGCACAGAGAAAAACTTTTGAATGTTAGTGGCGCCTGCGGCGCCACTAACAAAAAACTCTGTGCCCTCTGTGCCTCTGTGGTGAAAATATTTTATGTTTTTATGTTTCTAGTAACAATAATGCACAATCAGCTGCCTGATGATATCAACCGCCGGGTTTAATGATTTTATTTCGATATATTCATCCGGCTGGTGCGCCTGTTTGATGCTGCCTGGCCCCATGACGATGGTTTCTAAACCCAGCGCATTGTAATAAGGCGCTTCTGTGCCAAAAGCAACAGCCTGTGATTCTGAGCGGGTCATTTTTTCGGCGAGTTTAACCAGCGCTGAATGTTTATCGGTTGCCATCGCATCAACACCGTCAAACAGCGGCACGGTATTCAACGCAATGCCCGTGTTTATTAATACATGTTTAAGACGGTGTTGCATTTCATGCCGTAAATCTGAAATTTTCATTCCCGGTAAGGGACGAATATCGATTTGTAATTCACAGCTGCCGCAGATGCGATTGGGGTTATCACCACCGTGAATGTGACCAAAGTTCATCGTGGGTACCGGCACCTCAAACATTGGATTGTGATACTTGCTCTGCAGTTCATCACGCCAGGCCATCAATTCACTGATGACCTTATGCATGGCTTCCAGTGCGTTATTGCCTAAAGCGGGATTGCTGGAGTGGCCAGCCTGGCCGGTGAGTTGTATGGCTTCCATCATCATGCCTTTATGCATGTGTACCGGTTGCATGTCGGTAGGTTCGCCGACAACAGCGTACCGTGCGTTATGGATGCCCAGCTGTGAGGCCTGTTTTGATATTGCTTTGGCGCCTGCCATGCTGGTTTCTTCATCGGCGGTAGCAAGTACAATAAGCGGCTGCTGGAACTTTTTTGTATCCAGCTGTTTCAGCGCGGCAATAATGACAGCAAAAAACGATTTCATATCACAGCTGCCCAGACCGTAAAAACGATGATCTTTTTCAGTGAGGTTAAAGGGCTCGACCTGCCAGCGGTTTTCATCGAACGGGCACGGTATCGGTATGGCCAGCTAACACCAGGCCATTATTGCCGAGCCCAGAGTGG
>CAVYHC010000023.1:0-15758 GCA_963768125.1 uncultured Gammaproteobacteria bacterium | reverse complement strand
ACAATAACCAGCATCCAGCCCCAGAATGTAAACTGAGCCAGTTGTGGCGCAAACAAACGCGTATGACAGGTGCGCTGAACAACGTAATAAGATGTCGCAAATAATGCCGAGCCGCCAAATCCAAAGACAACCGCATTAGTATGCAAGGGCCGTAGACGACCAAAAGAAAGCCATGGCGTATCGAAGTTCAGTACCGGCCATGCCATTTGAGACGCAATAAACACCCCAACCAGCATACCAACAATACCAAGAACGACAGTCATAATGGCAAACTGACGCACGACCGAATATTCGTAAGTCATCGTTTCATTGTTCATAAATGTAGTCCGCTTAAAATTTTCAAAAACCTGATAAAAAAATTTCTACAAGGTCATGAGTTAAAATGTATTAGTTTATTGTTCTATGATTATGCTAACAATGTCATTTAGTCAGTAGCTGGAATTCAGCAACACTCACTAAAACATCAATCAACAAATTGGGGTGCAAAACCGTTAAACCAGAGAATTGCCATCGCCACCATCATCACCACCAGCGCTACCATGCCAACAGCCAGTACCGCACTGGAAAACAGAAAGCCGCGATCCCGGTCAATTTCCATCATGATAGGAAGCCCTGTATATAAAAGTTTTACCGAATAAGCCAGCGCCGGCAGCCCAATGACAAAGTTCAGCCACAAAATGGGGAACAACTCAACGATGCCGACCAGAAATAATGGTGTTGCAGTATAGGCAGCAAGACGAACACAACGTGACAAGTTCTGCTCTGCACCATAGGTTTTACCCATCCAGTGAATCATCAAACCCATGCTAAAGACACCCACTAACATGACAAGATAATAAGCAATAGCGATATATAAAGCGCTCTCGGGAGATAACTTGATCGCCTCACGCGCGCCGATTTCCCAACCGAACAGGGTTGTACCGAAATACCCGGAAATGGGCGCAATCGCCGCCATGATAAACACATATCCGCAGTAACACTTACCGATACTGCATTCCGCATCATGAATTTTTTTCCATGTTTCTGACGGATTAAACAAAATTCCGATTAAGTGCGACAGCATAAATATTATCTCCGGTTATTATTTTTCAGGGAATATATTCCCCCACATAATACACTGCTATTTCATTATTTCAATCACAAAAATTCAACATGGGGAGTATATTGAGATAAAACAAAAAAGATATGACCTAAATCAAATACGCAACCCAAAAACCTGCGTTTTTGTCAGGTTTTAGCTATTAAAATGAATATGATCTAAACACGGCTTGATTAATAACATGCCGGAACGCAGGCGCTTAAGATTTTAAGATTTAGAGTCACACTCACCCACCATAAGCTGTAATCGTTTCATATCCAGTATAGTAATGTGCCGGCGGTCGACTTCAATAATTTTTTGGCTCTGAAAACTTGCAAACAGTCGACTGACGGTTTCTACCGCCATACCAAGATAATTGGCAATATCCTGCCTCGGCATGTTCAGATTAAATGCCTCGGCACTCCACTGACGCTCATGCATACGGCCGGACAGACTAAGCAAAAAACTGGCAATACGTTCTTCCGACGTCATTTTGCCAAGCAACAATAGCAGCTTGTGATCACTGCTAACTTCCTTACCCATAATACGGCGCATTTGCCTTTGCAAACCAGGAACACTGGCACAGTAAGATTCCAGTTTATCTAGCGGCAATTCACAGATACTCGAAGTCTCCAGTGCCACTGCATTACAGGTATGCACGCCTTCACCAAAACCATCGAGACCACATATTTCACCGGGCAGATGAAAACCGACTATCTGTTCTTCACCATTGGCGCTTTCTGCCATGGTCTTAACACAGCCGGAACGCACCGCGTACAGGGCAACGGCTTTATCACCGTCATGATATAAATAATCATTTTTATGGATCGGTTTAGGCTGTTCAACAACCGCATCCATATTGACAAGCTCTTCATCATTCATGCCGTTCGGAAAGCAAAGCTCACGAAGAGTACAATCCGTACAGCTAACTTTTAAATGATCAATATCAATACGTTTCAATGTACTCATAGTAAGATACGGCCTTTGGCTTCATAGTTTTTAGATTCAGCGATGCAAACTGCTGATTCTGCGTCCATTATAATAGAATTAAGCGACTGATATAACAACAGCCACGTCTTTTCGTCTAAAAAAAAACACATGCACAATAAAACATCCATAACTCAATGTTTCCATTGCGGCTTACCGGTAGCCGAAAACCTCGATATTACTGTCGAATACCAGGGTAAAAACCAGCCCATGTGCTGCTATGGCTGCCAGGCAGTCGCCAGAGCAATTATTGATGGCGGGATGGATGATTTTTACCAATATCGCACCAGCACCCTGGAAAAACCGGAAGAAATCGTTCCCGAGTTCTTACAACAGCTAAAAGCATACGACTCCAGCGCTATACAAAAGCAGTTTGTCACGCCAACCAGTGATAAAGATATTCTGGACGTGTCGCTTATTCTTGAAGGTATAAGCTGTGCTGCCTGTGTCTGGCTGAATGAAAAACACCTGAATTCACTTGATGGCGTCATCAGTGCAAGCATCAATTACAGCAACCACCGCGCGCGCGTACGCTGGGACAACAGCAAAATACAGCTGAGTGATATTCTCGAATCGATATCACGTATCGGTTACCTGGCGCACCCTTATGATCCCGAGCAGCATCAGCGCATTCTTGAAAAAGAGCGTAAGCAACAAATAAAACGCCTGGGCCTGTCCGGCGCACTCGGCATGCAAATTATGATCTTCGCCGTTGCCATGTATACCGGAGGCTGGTGGGGCATTGACGAGACCTATAATCAAAGTTTTCGCTGGCTCAGTCTGGCCTTAACCGTACCCATATTATTGTATGCCTCCAGTGTTTTTTTTAAATCCGCCTATCGAGACATTATAAATAAACGTGTTGGCATGGATGTGCCCGTCTCGCTCGGCATAGCCATTGCCTTTAGCGCCAGCGCTATCAATACCATCAACGGCAGTGGCGAGGTCTATTTTGATTCTGTCGCCATGTTCACCTTCTTTTTATTAAGCGCACGTTTTTTCGAAATCGGCAGCAGAAAACAAACCTCAGAAGCCACTGAAGCCTTACTCAATTTAAAGCCGGCTATTGCCACTCGATTAATAAACTATAGCGATGAAAACCCGGCAGCCATTACCCGCACCATCGAAAACCAGGAAAACGTCGCCGTGGCTGATCTACATACCGGTGATTATCTTCTAGTGCGACCCGGTGGCGTCATTCCCGCTGACGGCATCATTGTCGATGGCATCTCAGGTATTAATGAGTCGTTAATCACCGGCGAAAGTTTACCGGTGACAAAACGAATAGATGATCCGGTCATTGGCGGCAGTACCAATACAGAAAACCCGTTAATCATTCAGGTAACAAAACTTGGCGAGAACTCCGTACTCTATTCCATACAGCGCCTGATTGATGAAGCGCAGCACACCAAACCTGCCATCGCAAAACTTGCAGACAAAATTGCCAGCTGGTTTGTCAGCCTGTTATTAACCATCGCGGCTATGGTTGCCTATTACTGGTACCGGGTTGACGCATCACAGTGGCTGGAAATAACCATAGCGACATTAGTGGTCAGTTGTCCGTGCGCGCTTTCACTCGCTACACCCACTGCGATAACAGCGGCCAGCGGTCAACTGGCAAAAATCGGCCTGCTGCCAAAACGTGCTCATGCACTTGAGACACTGGCACAGGCAACGGATTTTGTATTTGATAAAACCGGCACATTAACGGAAGGAAAAATCAAACTCGAAAAAGTGATTTTGGTTCAACCGCTTACTGAACAAAAAGTTATCATTGACGAAGAACAGGCAATAACCATTGCCGCCTCACTTGAAGCCAGTTCCGAACACCCCATCGCCAGGGCAATAATAACAGCCTGCCAACAACCCTTATCCAATATCGAAAACCTGGTCCACAGCACCGGCCTCGGCATACAGGGCACTATAAACGGCGTTGAATGGTTTATTGGCAATAAAGCGTTTATGCAACGGCACAGCACCCCTACTTTCAATGCCAATACTTTTGACAACAGTGATTTAGACATCGCGAGCAAGATTTACCTGGCGACAAAAGAACAATGCGCGGCTATTTTTATATTATCTGACAGCATCAGACAGCAAGCACCATCGCTGATTGAACAACTGCATAAAAAACATAAAACCACACACCTGATGAGTGGCGACCGCTTAGAAACGGCGAGTCAACATAAGCAATCAACTCGGCATTCAGCATTGCATGGGTAATCTGAAACCAGAAGACAAACTTAAAAATGTTAACCACATGCAACAACAGGGCGCAGTGGTCGTAATGACCGGTGATGGTGTTAATGACGCGCCAGTGCTGGCAGGCGCCGACCTTTCAATCGCCATGGGCAAAGGCACCCAGCTGGCCGCAGCCACGGCCGATATGATTTTAATCAGCAATAACATAGAACACATTTTCCACGGTTATCTGATTGCACTAAAAACATTGCGCATCATCAAACAAAATTTAAGCTGGGCGCTGCTGTATAATTTAATCGCCATACCGGCCGCTGCCATGGGCTATGTTGAGCCCTGGCTGGCAGCGATAGGCATGTCTGCCAGTTCACTGGTGGTTGTTTTAAACGCATTGCGGCTTAACAGAATAAAATACTAAACCAATTTTTCGCCGCGAAACACGCAAATTAACGCCAAGAAAACCTTGTAACGTTAAACATTTGCATCCTTCGCGTTCTTTGCGGCTACAATAATCTTTTAAGCTTAAATTTTAAAAACTCATGGATATTATTTACTTACTGCTACCCGTTGCGCTGATTATTGTCATCATTATCATCGCTGTTTTCTTCTGGGCGGTAAAATCAGACCAGTTTGATGATCTTGAAGGCCCTGCTTACCGAATTCTTATGGATGACGACTCGGCAGATAATAAAAAAGCTGCAGGAAAATCAGAGTCATCATCCGTTGATGATGAAAACACAAAAAATAAAACATAAGGGCCGATGAATACTTCATACGGCCACTGCTCACTTTTTTTATGTCCGCAACAGCACAATCTTTCAATTCAGCATGTCCCGCATTTTATTTCAGCACTGCAGGAAATCGGGCTGATTTCAGAAAAAATAAACCCACAGGAAACCGATGATCGTTATTTTACAGGTGACAAATTTTTAGACCACATCGCTTACATGGGGTGTGCGCCTGCCATGCAATTTGAGGCTGATGAAAATAACGACGCGTTCTGTTTTATCAAAATACATGACTATGAATCAGCAGAGCTGATTTACAGTAAAACGCAATCCCGGCCACCGCAGTGCCCAGCCTGTAAACAAACGGTAAAAAACTGGCAACATAAGCTAACAAAGACAACGATCGAGTGTGACCGGTGCCATAGCACTTCCAGAATAGACAAATTCAACTGGCGAAAAATGGCCGGTTATGCTCGATTATTTATCGAGATAACCGATATATTCCCGAAAGAAGCCATGCCGCAGCAAATCTTGCTGGATAAATTAACCGGCATCTGTAAAACCGACTGGCTATATTTTTATAGTTGCCAGTAAGCTAACGCGGATTACACAACAAAAAACCCTGCTCTTTAGTGTAAAATGGCGCGCTTTATTTAAACCCACCAAAAAGCTGCATTATGAAAATTCTAGTTATTGGTAGCGGCGGTCGTGAACACGCCCTCGCCTGGAAAGCTGCCCAGTCGCCATTAGTTAACAGGTATTCGTCGCTCCCGGTAATGCCGGCACCGCATTAGAGAACCATATCGAAAATGTTGCTATCGGTGCGGAAGACATCCCGGCACTACTCGATTTTGCCAAAAGCAATCAAATCGATCTGACCATCGTCGGCCCTGAAGCCGCGCTGGTCAAAGGCATCGTTGATGTCTTCAGCGAAAATGGCCTGAAAATATTTGGCCCGACGAAAGCCGCCGCGCAGCTGGAAGGCTCTAAGGCCTTTACCAAAGACTTTCTCGAACGCCATAAAATACCAACGGCCTTTTATGGCAACTTTACCGAAATCGAACCAGCCATCGCTTACATAGATGAAAAAGGCGCGCCCATCGTCGTCAAAGCCGATGGCCTGGCTGCGGGTAAAGGCGTTATCCTCGCACAGACAAACGAAGAAGCCATCGCGGCCGTTAAAGACATGCTGGCGGGTAATAAATTCGGCGATGCCGGTGCCCGCGTGGTCATCGAAGAATTCTTATACGGCGAAGAAGCCAGTTTCATCTGCATGGTCGACGGCACAAACATTCTGCCGATGGCCAGCTCGCAGGATCACAAAGCGCGTGATAATGGTGACCTCGGCCCCAATACCGGCGGCATGGGCGCCTACTCCCCGGCGCCGGTGGTCACACCTGAGATGCACGATCGCATCATGCAGATGGTCATCGAGCCCACCGTCAAAGGCATGGCGGACGAAGGCAACAGCTTCAGCGGTTTTTTGTATGCCGGCGTCATGATCAATAACGAAGGCATCCCTAAAGTACTGGAATACAACGTACGTTTCGGCGACCCGGAAACACAACCGATTTTGATGCGGCTGAAATCTGATCTGGTACAACATTGCCTCGATGCCATCGATGGCAGATTAAATCAGGCGGAAACACAGTGGGATGAGCGCACTTCACTCGGCGTGGTACTGGCCGCTGGCGGTTATCCCGATAGCTACGAAAAAGGTGATGTGATCAGCGGTCTGGAAAACACCGAAACTGAATCTACAAAAGTATTTCATGCCGGCACAGCAGAAAAAGACGGCAAGGTGGTAACCAATGGCGGCCGCGTATTATGCGCAGTCGCATTAGGCAGCTCAGTCACCGAAGCACAACATCTTGCCTATCAAGTCGTTAATAAAATTAACTGGAATAATGTTTACTACCGCACCGATATCGGCCACAGGGCGATTGCAAGGGAAGCAATTGCAAATGAAAAATGAAAAGTGAAAAATGAATTTTAAAACAGTCTCACACAATAACAATGTTTTTTACGTTTTTCATTTTTCATTTTTCATTGTTCACTGCTCTTCAACTTCCCTGCGTGACGACAGCCTTCACCTGAATATAGATTTTTTTATTGACTGATAACTGCAATAGCCGATATGATTTAATCGATATTAATGACAACAAAATATCCTGATTACAATTAATTTGCAGCAGAACACGGCCGCCTCTTTTTTCCAGAACAGCTGAAACCCTGCCTTCGATAATATTTAATATGCTGCTCTCAGTTGCTTTATTTATTGTCAGGCTGACATCACTGGCAAACACAATTAAGCGCACATGTTTACCTAGAGACATCAAGCCCGGTACTTGAAACTGGTTGCCGTTCACTGTGTGAACAGTTGATATATCGACGTCTTTTTCCTGCTTAGAAACCGTGCCTTCAAGTACAGACGCAGCATTATCAATGCTCGATAATGGTGACTCCGGTGAGACTAATGCTTGATGTAATTTTCCATTATAGATAACCCGTCCCTGCTCCATTACCAGCATGTAATCACAGAGACGCAACATCTCATCCATGTTGTGGCTTACATACAACATTGGAATATTTAACGTTTCATGCAGCTTTTCAAGATACGGCAGAATCTCCTGCTTGCGCTTTACATCCAAAGATGACAGCGGCTCATCCAGTAACAAAATTTGCGGATTCTTTAACAAGGCGCGTGCAATAGCGATGCGTTGTTTCTCACCACCGGATAACTGAAAAGGAGAACGATTTAATAAATGCCCAATATTAAGCAGCTCAAGCAGCTTTTCCTGTTGAACATTATTATTCACAGAACCATGTCCGGCATCATGCCTGGCAATATAACTAGAGCAGCGCTTAGCGCCATACTGCAGGTTTTGCTCTACCGTAAGATGCGGAAATAAACGCCCTTCCTGGAAGACATAACCGATGTTCCTTTTCTGGCTGGAAAGATTTTTCCTGCCGTCCAGCCAGGTTTTACCATTAACTTCGATTCGGCCTTTTACCTTTTTCTCGAGCCCGGCGAGACAGCGTAACAAGGTTGTTTTTCCGGAGCCCGAATGGCCAAAGACACCTAACACCCCTTTTTCGGGAATAGTAAACTCTGCCTCTACACTAAAATCTGCACGTTCAAGCTGGATTTTACAAAAACCAAAACTCATGTTTTCACCTTTAGGCGATAATTAAGTACGTACATCGATAGCATCATGATAAATGCGAAAGCCAACAGGAGTCCTGCCAGCACATGCGCCTGGCCATACTCCAGCATTTCAACATGATCATAAATAGCGATTGAAACGACTCGTGTCTCACCAGGTATATTGCCACCCACCATTAATACCACGCCGAACTCTCCCAAAGTATGCGCAAAACCAAGCACACCACCGGTAAGAAAGCCGCGTTTAGCCAAAGGTACGGCAACAGTAAAAAAGGCATCGAGCGGTTTTGCTCCCAGGGTGTAAGCGGTCTCCATCATTCCATGGCTTACTGATTCAAAAGCGCTTTGCAGCGGCTGCACCACAAAAGGGAAACTGTAAATAACAGACGCAATCACCAAACCGGAAAAACTGAATGTTAATGTCTGTGCTGTAAGTTCAAACCACCAGCTTCCAATCCAGCCCGCTGGACTCAGGATAACAAGCATATAAAACCCCAGCACAGTCGGCGGCAACACTATCGGCAAGGCGACAACGGCTTCGAACATGGGTTTTGCTTTTATTTTTGTCGTTGCCAACCACCATGCCACAGGCGTGCCGATAACGAGCAGGATCAGTGTTGTTAAACCAGCAAGCTTAGCGGTTAATAGTAAAGGGCCTAATTCTGGGAACATTTTAGTCGGGGTTATTTTAATTGTTATATTTATGCCAGACCGGCATGCTGTTAGCCGGTATCTATGCCAGCTTTAAACAGCGGCTTTATTGTACGCCTAACCATGTGAACGCCGACTACAAAGATGCCGGTGTAATGGTGCTTTATTACAATAACAGATGCATATCTGTCACGGCACATTATAACCTGTCGACCTAATTATTTCTTTGGCTTGAGATGATTTAATGTATTGAAAAAATTCTAGCGCAGCCGTTTTATCTTTCGCTTTACTCAACAGCACCATTTTCTGTTTGATCGGTGAATACATGTCAGCAGGCACTTGCCATCGACAGGCATAATCAATATTCTCACCCTTACTGAGCATAGCCATATTAATCATGGACTCGGCGACAAAACCCGCTTCTGCATTTTTAGTTAAAACAAACTGTAAAGTCTGCGCAATGTTTTCACCCATTACTAAACGTTTCTGCAAACTTTGCCATAAATCCAGTCTGTTCAGCACCTGTTTTGCCGCTTTACCATAGGGCGCAATCTTTGGATTAGCAATGGCCAGTCGTTTCAGGCTATTAGAGGTTAACACCTTTTCACAACAACCCATTTGTTCCACATTAGACAGCAACACCAGTTTTCCCAGGGCATAAACATAAGAACTTTCAATGCTGGCTCTGCCTTCTTTTATCAGCACATCAGGACGTTCTTCGTCAGCAGATAAATAAACGTCAAAAGGTGCACCGTGTTTAATTTGCGCAAACAGCTTGCCGCTAGAAGCACTGCTTATTCGTAAAACATGGCCGGTTTTATCCTCAAAATCAGCAGCAAGCTGCTGCATTGTATAGCTAAAATTACTCGCAACAGCAACGCTTACCTCATCCGCATACAAACGATTACTAAATAAAATAAATAAACATAAAAAACAAACAATTATTATTTTCATGACGCTTGACTAAAAAAATACCCGCATTGCGGGTATTTTTTTGTAAAAAACTTTTCATTTTTCACTTTTCACTTTTCACTATCTCTTCTAGCCTTTCATCGAATCAAAGAATTCATCATTGGTTTTAGTCGCCTGTAATTTACCCATGAGAAATTCGATGGCACCGATTTCATCCATTGGCTGCAGTAATCGACGCAGGATCCACATTTTCTGCAGCTCATCGGGCTTGGTCAGTAATTCTTCGCGACGTGTACCTGAACGGTTGATGTTAATCGCGGGGAAGATACGTTTTTCTGTAATACGGCGATCCAGATGAATCTCCATATTACCGGTACCTTTAAATTCTTCGTAAATAACTTCATCCATTTTTGAACCGGTATCAACCAGTGCCGTTGCCAGGATGGTAATACTGCCGCCTTCTTCAATGTTTCGTGCCGCACCAAAGAAACGCTTGGGACGATGCAATGCATGTGCGTCAACACCACCGGTTAATACTTTACCTGATGATGGAATAACGGTGTTATAAGCACGAGCCAGACGCGTGATCGAATCAAGCAGAATCACTACATCTTTTTTATGCTCAGCCAGACGTTTAGCTTTTTCGATGACCATTTCAGCAACCTGTACATGACGACTGGCAGGTTCATCAAATGTAGATGACACCACTTCACCGCGCACACTGCGCTCCATCTCAGTCACCTCCTCCGGGCGCTCATCGATCAGCAGCACAATAAGATAACAATCCGGATGATTGGCCGCAATCGACTGCGCAATGTGATTCAACATCATGGTTTTACCGGCTTTTGGTGGCGATACAATCAATCCACGCTGTCCCTTACCAATGGGTGACATCAAATCAATTATGCGCGCTGTAATATCTTCAGTACTGCCGTTGCCGCGCTCCATGATTAATCGCTCATTAGGATGTAATGGCGTTAAGTTCTCAAAAGCAATTTTGTTACGTGTGTTTTCAGGTGAATCAAGATTAATCATATCCACTTTAAGCATCGCGAAGTATCGTTCGCTATCTTTTGGTGGACGAATCTTTCCTTCAATGGTGTCGCCGGTACGCATATTAAAGCGGCGTATCTGGCTGGGTGATACATATATATCATCCGGACCGGCCAGGTATGAAGCTTCTGCCGATCGTAAAAAACCGAACCCATCCTGAAGAATTTCCAGCACACCGCCGCCAGAAATATCCTCTCCGCTTTTTGCATGCGCTTTAAGTATGGCGAAAATAATATCCTGCTTTTTCGAGCGGGAGACATTATCCAGCTTCATCGTTAAGGCAATATCAAGTAGTTCTGAAACAGGTTTTAGTTTTAATTCGGTAAGATTCATAATAGGAAGGTAGTCAGATTTGAGTTTATGATTTATTGGTTGGTGACTGTTGTTGATTTTAAAGAGGCCAACAGACAGCTTCACCTCTAATGTTATTATTTTTTAGAATTATTTTATAATCAAAGCAATTCACTACTGTAGAAATAGTGAATCACCGATTACATTTTATTATATTTGCCTGTATAGAAATCCTGGTAACAATCCTGATAGTGATTGCGGCAACAGCGGAACAGCAGAGCTGATCAAGAAAAATTACAAACTGCTGTCAATAAACGCTGTTAACTGTGATTTTGATAAAGCACCTACTTTTGTTGCTTCCACATCACCGTCTTTAAAAATCATTAATGTTGGAATACCGCGAATACCGAACTTGGGCGGAGTCGCTGAATTTTCATCGATATTCAATTTGGCAATTTTTAACTTGCCGGCATACTCACCAACAATTTCATCAAGAATTGGCGCAATCATTTTACAAGGGCCACACCACTCTGCCCAGTAATCGACCAATACAGGAATTTCAGACTTTAAAACTTCTTCTTCAAAAGAGTCATCTGTGACGTAAACGATATCGCTGCTCAACGTGAAACCTCATTTATATTTTATAGTGTTATATAGTATCGCATTTGCGACCTAAAGAAATTTAGTTATGGGTACTTTGTGACTGATATTTACTAGTAGTTTCGAATATCAAGATAATGATGGCACATATAATAGTCTATTTTGTAAATTTGTACACCCCCTAAGGCGACGTTTATTATAAATTCCTGTATGCTACGCCCCATGAATCATCATCTAACAGAAACACGATTTAAAGACTTCGATCTCGATCCTCGTTTGATACAGGGTCTGGACGAGGCTGGATTTGAATTTTGCACACCTATTCAGGCACAAAGCATCCCAATTGCACTGTCTGGTAAAGACGTTGCCGGGGAAGCACAAACAGGAACGGGTAAAACAGCGGCATTTATGGTTGCCTGCATGAATCGCCTGATAAATAACCCGGATCACGATCAGCATAAAAAAAACCAGCCACGCGCTTTAATCCTTGCCCCCACTCGCGAACTGGCTATACAGATACATAAAGATGCTGCAGCCATAGGTAAATATACTGATCTAACACTGGGCCTGGCTTATGGCGGCACCGATTACGATAAACAACGCCAGATACTGCTAAACGGCGTTGATATTCTTATCGGCACCCCTGGACGTACCATCGATTTCTTTAAACAAAAAGTATTCAACCTTAACGCCTGTGACGTTGTAGTACTCGATGAAGCTGATCGAATGTTTGATCTTGGCTTTATCGATGACATGCGCTACTTACTGCGTCGCTGCCCCGAACCGGAAAAACGCCTGAGCCTGCTTTTCTCCGCGACCTTGTCGCATCGCGTAGGCGAACTTGCCTATGTACACATGAACGATCCGGCAGAAATTCGCATACAGGCTGAAAACAAAACGGCCGATAAAATTGTGCAATCTATTTATTACCCAGCTAATGAGGAAAAAATTCCCTTACTGCTTGGCTTAATGGAAAAACTAAAACCGACACGCAGCATTATCTTTATTAATACAAAAAGAGTCGCCGATAAAGTTTATGCATGGCTTGAAGGCAATGGTTATAAATCCGCTCTATTATCCGGTGACGTGCCACAGAAAAAACGCGAAAGCCTGTTAAAGAATTTCCAGAACGGTGAGTTCAACACGCTGGTGGCAACCGATGTTGCCGCGCGCGGATTACACATTCCCGCCGTCAGCCATGTATTTAATTTTGACCTGCCACAATCAGGTGAAGATTACGTACACCGTATTGGCCGTACTGCACGTCACGGCGCCAGCGGATTTGCCATCAGTTTTGCCTGCGAAGATTTCGCACATTACATTATGGATATCGAAGAGTACATCGATCAGAAAATTGGCCGAGAATCGGTAACCAGTGATTTACTCATTCAACCGAAACCGCCCATTAAAATGGAAAGACGCCCAAGACCAAACCAGTCTCGTTCAGGCCAGTCTCGTTCAGGCAAGCCAGGCGGCAATCGACGCAGGTGAACGGCGGAGCCGTTCCGGCAATGAAAAATGAATAATGAAAAGTGAAAAATTAAAAACGAGAACGGACATTGTAAATGGTGTATGGAATTTGCTTTAAGTTTTTCCATTGTTCACTTTTCATTATTCATTTTTCATTGAGCTTCTGAAAAACGCCCTCCGCCGCTTCTAACGCGGACTCAACATCTTCCGCTAAAACATTAAAGTGACCCATTTTTCGCCCGGCCCGCGCTTCGGTTTTTCCGTATAGGTGCAACTTGATATTATTTTGCGCAAAAATATCTGACCATTTTGGCGGCCATAACTCACCCAGCATATTAACCATCACCACCGGTGACATTAACCGGGTATCACCCGGTTTTAAACCGCACATCATTCTTACCTGCTGCTCAAACTGAGAAGTCACACAGGCATCCTTGGTGTAATGACCGCTATTATGTGGACGCGGCGCCATTTCATTAAAGTACAGCACATTGTCATCACTGACAAAAAATTCGACGGCCAGTATGCCGACATAAGACATGGCATCAGCCAGTATGCATGCGTTTTCTATGGCCAACTGTGACGTTGCTTCAGCAACCCGTGCCGGCACAATACTCATGTGTAAAATGCCATTTATGTGCTGATTTTCTGAAACGGGGAAACTGGCTAACTCGGCATTCGCATTTCTTGCCACGATCGCAGAGACTTCACGCTGAATATTTATTTTTTTCTCCAGCACGCAATCAACTTTTCCTGCTTCATTAAAAGCATCAGCAAGTTCAGCCAGGCTATTAACCACAAACTGCCCCTTACCGTCATAACCCAGGGTGTTACTTTTTAAGATAGCGGGAAAGCCAATGTCAGCCGCCGCCTGCTCTATATCGCCTTCTTGCCCGATAACAAAGTAAGGCACCGGATGCAACCCCGCCTTCAAGGCGAACTGTTTTTCCAGGTCCCGGTTTTGCGCAATGTCTAATGACTCGGCAACAGGATAAACCGTGGTTTTATCGGCAATAAAACGTATGCTTTCAGAGGGGATATTTTCAAATTCCAGGGTAATAACATCACACTGCTTTGCCATATCTTCGAGCGCCGCCTGATCGGTATAATCGGCCTGAATATGGATATCTGCAATATGCCCGGCACCACAATGCGGGTCAGGGTCTAACACAACCACTCGATATCCCATGGTACGCGCAGCCAAACAAAACATGCGGCCCAACTGGCCACCGCCTAATACACCCAGGGTAGAACCCGGTAAAATTTGTTTGGCGCTCATATTAGTTTCGTCAGCTAACTGGCTTCAGGTGGCAATGTCATGGCAAAAACACTTTGTTGCTGCTGCTCTCTAAATTCAGCTAATTTCTTTGCCAGCGACTCATCAGTAATAGCCAGCATTGATATCGCAGACAAGGCGGCATTTGCCGCACCGGCTTCACCCACCGCGTAAGTCGCCACCGGGATGCCTTTCGGCATTTGCACAATAGATAATAGAGAGTCCATGCCCTTCAGGTATTTAGAAGGCACCGGCACACCGAGTACCGGCAGGGTCGTTTTAGAGGCCAGCATACCGGGCAGATGCGCTGCACCACCGGCGCCGGCAATAATAACGGCAAAACCATTAGCCCGTGCCGTTTCAGCAAATTCAAACAATGAATCTGGCGTACGGTGCGCGGAGACCACCTTTGCTTCATAAGGTACGCCAAAAGCTTGCAGCTGCTCGACCGCATGCTGCATTATTGGCCAGTCGCTCTGACTACCCATGACAACTGCAATTTTACGTGTAGGGGATTGTTGTGACATAAGCCTTGCCTGATATTTCCAAAGAAAAAACCGCTAATTCTATACGAATTAATCCATTTTTTATACATTACGCTTAAAAGATAAAAATCATTCACCACAGACGCCGGCAATGATGCTGATAGTAGTGCAATGCATGGACACTTACATGATAGATTTTTTAAACACCCGCAGGCCTGTATAAGGCAGCCTTCGGACACCCTGACTATGATCACTGGACCATGCTGGGACTCGATCTTTGCTAGCGAAGTTTAAAACCAGGTCGGCAAGTTGGCTCATTCATTTTATGATGTTTTGCTAAATTTCAGTTTTGTCGTCAGAGTCGCTAAACTTAACCAAACGCGTAACCTGAATGTCTGATATAAAAACTACGCCTGAGTGTTCGCCATAGAAAGGTGAGAACCCCTGAAGAATCGGCTCAACAAGTGCTTCTGGCACAGCAGCGATTATCATGATAAGCACATCATCCTCATTGAACATAACATGACCATCATGAAAACCATGACTACCTTTACCGGACAAATTATTGAGTATGGTATATCCCTTAACACCAATTCGATCTAATAAGTCTGCAGCAAAAGTCTGATATTCACCTTCGAGGATGATCTCCAGCTTTTTAAGCTGATTAAATTTCATATTGTTCATAAAGCAAGAGCCTCTAGTTCTTTTGTCGCATCTGAGTTATCTGGTGTTTGATATTCTCGCCACTCACCATTAGAATTGATATGTGTTATACCTGTCTGGGGATCACGGATCAATACGCGTATCCAACCGTTATGCATTAAATTTTTCACGCTCGAGACACGATAGATTGCATTAACTA
>CAVYHC010000022.1:0-44873 GCA_963768125.1 uncultured Gammaproteobacteria bacterium | reverse complement strand
CGAGAACAGTGCATATGTCCATGGATGGACAGTAGTAGAACAATGCAGGAGCTATTGTCGAGGCCAGCATCCATTAATCAGGTAAGTATGGATTATCAAGATAAATATCAGCATGAGCGATGGATACCGGCTAAAAACATGCCGGCATGACGGTATGCTTTTAGGTTTGTAATTTCAATTCATGTCTTTCGCGTTTTTCACGCCCCACCCAAATAGCTTTTCTCTGTGTGACGTGCATGGATGCACTAATGTCGCAAACGCAGGAAGCGTAAGAGCGACCCCTCTGTGCCTCGATAACTGCTCCTGCGTTATTCTACTTACGGGCGTCCTGCCCTAATCTGTGGTGAATCGTTTTTAAAACTGAGGAATGGGCATAATACCGCCGACAACCGTCATGCAAAACAGCAACAACTGCATTTGCCGTAGACACAAAGGAGCACAGGGCGCGCTACCGGTTTATTATTCGAGATAACAGGAAAGACAGCTTACTCATCATCCCGCAAGATACCCACCTCGCAATCACCATCAAAATCAATGTGCTGCTGAACACGAATCGGTCGACAACAAACCGAACAATCCTCATAATAATCTTGATCCGATGCCGAATCATCAATCAATAACTCAATACTCTCACCACAGTAAGGGCAAGTAATATTACGATTCAGCAATTCCATAGTGGTTATTATGGCCATCCGCATATCAAGCAACGACATGGTTAACGCTGGCCAGTAAGTGATGATTAAAACCGCAAGGAACAATATCAGCATAAAAGGAATGGTTGCAAAATACAGCTCAGTGATCGGTTTATTAAAACGGTAACTGGCAATGAACAGGTTCATACCAACGGGTGGCGTGAAATAGCCTATCTGCATATTCGCTAAAAAGATAATACCGAAATGAACGGGATGGATGCCGTAAGCGACTGCAATAGGCAATGTTAACGGCACAATAATGACCAGCGCTGAAAACACATCAAGCATCATGCCTAAGACAAGCAAAAAGATATTCAGCAGTATTAAAAAAGTTAATTTACTGTCGATATGCTCATGCACAAATTCAAATAATTTTGACGGTACTTCAGCATCAATTAAAT
The DNA here is from genome assembly GCA_963768125.1 of uncultured Gammaproteobacteria bacterium. Lineage (GTDB taxonomy): Bacteria > Pseudomonadota > Gammaproteobacteria > SZUA-229 > SZUA-229. Next base: position 43,780 of record CAVYHC010000022.1, on the reverse strand, counting down.
AATTAGTTGACGCCAGCGACACCGCTAAAATAATTAATACACCACCGACTAACACCATAGAATCGCGCATTATCGCAGGCAACTGTTTTATTCTGATTTCTTTCAGAATCAGCACATCGACAATAAGGACATACAGTACAGCAACAGCAGCCGCTTCAGAAACAGCGAAATAGCCACTGTATATACCACCAATTAAAATAAAGGGCAGCGGCATCTCCCAGACAGAGAGCCGTAGCGCACTGATGAGTTTTTGTGCATCAAATTCGGTGGTGGGTATTTTGTCAGCCGATGCTCTTATACATGCTCCATGAAACCAGCAGCGCCAGCATCAGCAAACCAGGCAATAAACCCGCAATAAATAAATCATCAATCCTGACTGATTCTTCAAGATCCATTTGTTGCGCAATCACGCCATACAGTATTAATGCGATAGAGGGCGGAAATAATAATCCTAAGCTGCCTGAAGAAGTAATTAACCCCAGGTTAAAGCGTTCAGCATAACCCGCCTGTTTCATTGCCGGATATAAAATTGCACCAAGCGCGATAATAGTGGCACCCGATGCACCGGTGAGCGCGGTAAAAAACGCGCAGGCAAATAATGAAACCACAGCCAGACCACCGGGTAGCCAGCCAAGCAATGCATCAGTCAGTAATACCAGCCTTTCAGAGGCCTTGCTTTCACCAAGAACATAACCGGCAAAAGTAAACAATGGTATGGCGAGAAGAACCGGGGTATCGACGATACGATATATTTCAATAGCGATTACAGACAAATCAATTTCTGCACCATGAAAACCAATTAAGGCGCTGGCTGCAATAATAGCGAACAATGGCGCGCCAAGAATAACCAGCAGGACAAGTGCGAGCGCGCCTGCCATGGTCAGACCTTGCTGGAACTCTTTATTGACGAACCCGTTTGCACCGCAGGCTTGTGCACATTAGGTGATATCAGCAATAAACTATAACGTAAGGCAATTAGAAAAAAACTAACGGGGATGATGATTGCTGTAAGCCAGGCAGGTATGCCGGAAAAAGCGATAGTAGCGTACTCATATTCACTATACACAAAACGCGCAGCATGCCAGCCGATTAATAAACAGATAGAAAGCGTAAACAGATAAACAGTGCGCAAAACATACGGCAAAATAGCCTTTGGCAGATACTTGGAGAACACATCAATTCGAATGTGATTATCCGTTCGCGTTGCAACCACAGCCCCTGCAAGAGCAACCCACAAAACCAGCGTTCTCAATAGCGGGTCAATCCATACCGCTCCGCCTGAAAACAGATTCCTGGAAATCACCTGGTAAATAGCAAGCGCTATCATACAGGAGAGAATCACAACGAGCAGACTGTCCTCGAGTTTATTAATCAATTTTATAAATTTATTGTTCTCAATATCCATTACTTAAATACAGAACACCTTATTTAAAGCAAACATGCTAATTTAACCGGCGCCCTTCAGACTTATTAATGGTCACCGCTTTATAAAGCTCCTTATTATATTTATATTTATGAGTCATTTCGTCGATGACGAAATCACCGGCTTTTAACCAGTCGATTTTTTCTTTATCATTTAACTGGACAAATTCAACACCCTGGTTTATTAAAGCTTCTCGTGCAGCAATATTATCCAGCCTGTTGCGTTCGCCTATCGTTTTGTACACATTAGACATGACTTGACGTACAGTAAGCTGGTCAGGCTCACTCAGCTTACTGAATACTTTTTTATCGATGATCATCATTGCGGCTGTATAATTCAACGGCAGATCGACAACATAATGAATATGTGTATGCCACTGTAAAATCAGTGCTCCAATTGGCGAAGTAATAACGCTGTTTATTAAACCGGTCTGCAAGCCCGTTAGCACATCGGATAAAGGCAGGGAAATTGGCGTTATGCCAACATAACGAAACACTGAAAAACCAACATCGCTTCCTTCTGGCACCCATGATTTTTGCTGTTTTAAATCGTCGAAACTGGTGACTCGATGCTCCGACATTAAGTAGGTGAAACCGCCTTGTGCAAAACCAAAACTTACAAAGCCATTATCTTCTATTACTGCACTTAATAACGGGTCAGCCGATTCCCTGACTTGCTGCGCTTCATCAACACTGGAAAACAGAAAAGGCAGGCCATATATTGTTGTATCGGGTACCGCCTGGGATAGATTACCTATCGTTATTGCACCACCATGCAATTGCCCGATACGTATTTTTCTTAATACATTATCATCATTACCCATTACGCCGCCGGGATAAAATTTAAACTTCACCCTGCCCTGCGTCTGCTCTTTAATTTCTTTCGCGCCAGCACGCATCTGCTTCATCCAGAAAGTACCATCCGGAGATAAGGTCGCAATTTTTATGGTTTGAGCAACTAACACGGGTGAATTAAAAAAAACTAGCGCAATCGTTAGCAGCTGAATTAATTCTTTCATCATAATTTTCATTTTTATATCAACTTCCAGGTAACGATTTCAGTGTTTTTTTCACGCTTCAATAGTCGTTAAAAATAATCGTCGCCATGCAATAACAGCTTCGCCGCTTTTTGTTTTGCAAGCGCATTAATTAATATTTGTTGCTGTGGATCAATGTCAGCATCTATTACCTGCTGAAGCAAGTTATCGTGTAATTCACGGTCAAACAGCAAACGTGCATATTTTTCCGCATACAAAACTTTTGCCATTAAATTTTCACCATGCGAAACCTCTATGGCACGATCAAAATGCTTTTTAGCCAATTCGGGCATACCACCTAATGTCGGTGGCAGTAAAGATTCCATCACTGCCATGTATAAATGCGCATCACCATTACTGACTGTTTCATCAATATCAATGACACGTTGAATACCTGACTTAACTTTTGGCAATTCTGCCACAGCGTTCCAGTCTGCACTGTTAGCTTCAATAAAACCCGCCCAACTGCTGACAAATATAAACAAGGACTCTACCTGCACTTTATCGACAGCATCAAGCCGTTTTTCAAATTCAAAATAGGAAATATCTTTTATATCGCAAAAGTTACTGTCACGCAGACATATGGCGTGACTGGCATAGCTGAATGCACGTTTAGTTAAGGTCTTTTTACTGATATTACTATCAGTAAAACTCGAGGCATAGGCACCATAAAGTTTTGCTGCCGATTCCAGCAAGGCTGGATTATCCGGATCGCCCTTAATCATGCTACTGATTAAAATCAAATAGGCAGGAACACCTTTTTTGATTGTTTCAGGGTCATCAAATGCCAGTATTGTTGCAGACAGATCTTGCGCAAACTCTTTTTTCGCATTGGAGATAAGCTGGCCACATGCCGTGATGCTTAACATCATGAAGACAATGATTAGTGCTTTAAGCAGCTGTATTTTAAGCGATTGAAATTGCATAAGTCCTTATGCCTGCCATTGCAGGCCAGTGTAAATCTGGACAAATAGTACATTATATTTGCGCTAAGGTCTGCCGCTAATTTAGCGCTATTTTAAAACACCGCAATATTAATTAATCGAGCGCCTGACATTTTTTCATGAGCTAAAAAAAAGGCCGGAAACCCGGCCTTTTTTATCGAGCCCGTCTAATTTACTGCGCTACAATTTTCTGCAAACCAGCAATAGATCGAACCCATGGTTTTGAACCGGTTTTAATTTCAAGCTCCGTGGCAGCAGCGTTAGCCGATGCGCGGTCAGGGTGCATCTCAACCAGCACATAAACAATGGAACCGGCTCGGTCAGTTTTCACTGTCGTTAATCCCGCCAGCTCTTTACTGGTTTTGAATTTATCAACACTTTCGACAGTATTACCTGCATATACCTGAACGGCATAGTGAGTAGCCAGGCATCGTCATGATTTCTTCTTCAGCTGTCAGATCTTCTACTACAACGGGTGTAATCATCTCAGGTGCAGGCACGGCGTCCGGCTGTTGCATGATAATAGGCTCTGGTTCCGGGTCTGCCAGTAATAGTGGATCATTCAGTGAAGTATCAGTAATAACGGCATCCGATGGAACACTTTCAGCTGCTGCTGAATATTTTGACACCCACGGCGAATCGTCAGTTTGTGTCCAGGGTGCGGGTGAACTTGAGCAGGCAGCCAGGCCGAAAACGATTAAATTACCGACTACGACACTGCGCATGATTTTTATTTTTTTATCCATGTTTATCCCCTGGCTCTTATCGCCATTACATTGCGGTTTTAGTGATTGTAGCCCAAATAATTTAATTTTCCGCCCTCAGCTCAATATTTCATTACTCTGAGCGCGTTATTTTTAAATACACATAAAATCTTTCATAAATTAAGAGTTCCGGAATCTTTTTCCGCCACATCAGAACCGCTGTTTCACTCAATAACCAGGCAATAAAAAAGGAGCCTGAGCTCCTTTTTTATCAAGCACCATTGTCACATGATGCCTGCTCGATAGTTAATCTGACGAATTTAAGCCACAGCCTCTTCCACTTCTTTCATGCTCAAGCGGATACGGCCCTGGCGGTCTATTTCTAATACCTTAACTTTGACAACGTCACCTTCAGACAATTTATCACTCACATTCTCAACACGCTCTTCACTGATTTGAGAAATATGAACCAGACCGTCTTTTCCAGGCAGAATTTCAACGAATGCACCAAAGTCCATTATCTTCTTAACGGTGCCGTTATAAATCACACCAACTTCGGCATCTGAAGTAATTTGCTCAATACGTTTTTTCGCTTCTTCTGCAGCAGCTAAATCACTGGAAGAAATTTTAACGTTACCTTCGTCATCAATATCAATAACCGCACCGGTTTCTTCCGTTAATGCACGAATCACAGCACCGCCTTTACCGATAACATCACGAATTTTATCCGGATGAATCTTGATGCTCAGATAGCGAGGTGCGTACTCAGACATTTCTGCACTGGTTTCAGAAAGGACTTTATTCATTTCACCAAGAATGAAGTTACGTCCGGCTTTAGCCTGCTCCAACGCTTTTTCCATAATCTCTTTAGTGATACCGTCGATTTTAATATCCATCTGCAAGGCACAGATACCATTTTCAGAACCTGCCACTTTAAAGTCCATGTCGCCAAGGTGATCTTCATCACCCAGAATGTCAGAAAGAACCGCGAAATCATCACCTTCTTTAATCAGACCCATCGCGATACCCGCTACTGGCGCTTTAATTGGCACACCGGCATCCATCAAGGACAGGCTGGTACCACAAACCGAAGCCATTGAGCTTGATCCGTTTGATTCAGTAATTTCAGAGACAACACGAATTGTGTATGGGAATTCGTCTTCTGATGGCATAACACCTATAACACCGCGCTTCGCTAAACGGCCATGACCAATCTCACGACGTTTTGGCGTACCAACCATACCGGTTTCACCAACACAGTATGGCGGGAAGTTGTAATGCAGCATGAACGGTTCACGGTATGAACCACCCAGCGCATCGATAATTTGTGCGTCACGCGCAGTACCCAATGTCGTTACAACCAACGCTTGTGTCTCACCACGGGTAAACAGTGCTGAACCGTGGGTACGAGGCAATACGCCGGTACGAACAGTAATTGCACGAACATCCGATGTGGTACGGCCATCAATACGTTTTTCACCGGCGATAATGCGACCGCGAACCAGTTTCTTCTCTAACTTGCCAAATGCACCTTTCACATCTTCTTTTGACCAGCCATCATCTGTTGCTATCGCTTCTACTGCTGCTTTTTTCGCGGCTTTAACTGCATCCTGACGCGCCATCTTTTCAGCAACCTGATAAGCATCAATGATCGCCGTTGAACTCACTTCAGCCACTTTAGCTGCCAGCGCTTCATCAGCAACAGCTGCTGCATATTCCCACTTAGGGTTGCCAACTTCTGCCGCGAATTCGTTGATTGCAGTAATAACGCACTGCATCTGTTCATGACCAAACATAACAGCGCCTAACATAACGTCTTCAGACAATAATTTAGCTTCAGACTCAACCATCAATACTGCGTGACTGGTACCGGCAACAACAAGATCAAGATCAGATGTTTCCAACGCTGTTTTACTTGGGTTTAATATGTACTCGCCGTCTTTATAGCCAACGCGAGCCGCGCCTAGCGGTCCTGCAAAAGGTACACCAGCAATAGATAATGCCGCAGAAGCGCCAATAATTGCTGGAATTTCAGGATCGATATCATCACTGATTGAAACAACAGTCGCTACGATTTGGCATTCGTTAGTAAAGCCTTTTGGAAACAAAGGACGGATAGGACGGTCAATTAAACGGCAGGTTAATGTCTCTGCTTCACTGGGACGGCCTTCACGACGGAAGAAACCACCTGGAATTTTACCGGCTGCGTAGGTACGCTCCTGATAGTTCACCGTCATCGGGAAGAAATCTCTGCCCTCTTCCGACTCTTTAGAACATACAACAGTAACAAAAACAACTGTGTCGCCCATACTGATCATCACTGCACCGGATGCCTGACGAGCGATTTCACTCGTTTCCATCGTTACTGCTAGATCGCCATACTGAAATGATTTTTTAATTGCTGTAGGTATCACTATATTGTTTCCTAAAATGAGGGGCTGATAACGGAATTAAACCCTGAAAAAAGCACTAATAAAGTCACTGAAGACAAACCATTTACTGATATTCTGGCTGCTCAGTGACTCTATGAATGAAGCATATTATCGGCGCAGGCCGAGGCTAGAAATTAGCTGCTTGTAACGCTCAACGTTTTTTGCTTTAAGATAATCAAGCAATTTACGACGCTGGTTAACCATACGTAATAAACCACGACGAGAATGATGATCACCTTTGTGCTCTTTAAAGTGCTCTGTTAATTGCACTATGCGAGTTGTTAATAACGCAACCTGAACTTCCGGAGAACCTGTATCCCCATCTTTTTGTTGGTATTGTGATACAACTTCGCCTTTTTCTGCGGTCGATAAAGACATGTATACTCCGAACTTTGTTTTGACTAAAAAATGGTCAGTAATTAAAGGATGGCGATTTTATCACTTATTGAAGCGACAAAAAAGCATTGTTTTTAAAAGATTTTCAAGCATTTCCAGGCGTTTCTAATTACCTGAAATATAAAAACTTTTTTGCCGCAAACAAGGTAAAGAAAAAACCGTTTATTAAAAAATGGCACGTTTGCGTCGTTGGCGGCAAATTTTCTCTTTTTAGAGCTGAAACCGGGTATTTAAGCGCACTGCTTAATCATACGGCGCGGCGCCACCAGGCCGTCATCCTGGACTTCACCCAGGCCTAAAAAATGACTCTGATCATAAATGCGAACCCAGCCATGTGTTGGCGCATGCGGCACCATGACGGCCTGTCCCTGACGCACATAAAACGCGGCATCAGCACCAAGATGCACATCCGGCCAGTCAGCAACACCACTATCAATTGGCTGCAGGCAGGCATCAAGCGCTTCGGTGCCCTGCTCTGCCAGTACCATTAACTGCTCAACCGTTAGCATCTCGCCAGAATACGGGCCTACACTTAATCGGTGCAGCATCGTGATATGCGCACAGCTGTTTAATCTTTTTGCAATATCTTCAACCAGAGTACGAACATAGGTTCCTTTTGAACAAGCCACTTCAAGCTCGAGGATCAGCCTTGGCTGACTTTCCACCTGCCCTTCTTCCAGCGGGCTGGCTTCTTTGCTCAGCGAGATGAAATCGATATCATAGATGGTCACGCTTCTGGCCTTACGCTCTACTTCAATGCCCTGGCGCGCCAGTTTGTATAAACGCTCGCCATTATGTTTCAGCGCAGAGTACATAGGAGGAATTTGCTCTATCACACCAATGAATTCAGGCAGTACTGCTGTTACATCCGCTTGGTTTATTGCCGAGACATCCCGGGTCTCTACAACCTCGCCCTCTGCGTCGCCAGTCGTTGTGCTTATGCCCAGCTGACATTTGAGGTGATAACGCTTGTCCGCATCCAGCAGGAAAGCAGAGATTTTAGTGGCCTCACCAAAACAGACAGGCAACATGCCTGTTGCCAGCGGATCCAGGCTACCAGTATGACCTGCCTTGGCTGCGCCAAACAGACGTTTCACTTTTTGCAGGGCATGGTTTGAGCTAGAACCTTTTGGCTTATCTAACAGTAATACACCACTAATATCGCGACCTTTATTTTTTCGTTTTGCCACTATTCATTCTCATTATCAGTTTCATCGTTATCCGCTTGCTGGTCTCTTTTAATGGCTTCGCTGATGAGTTCATCCATCGCAATACCTTGTGTAACGCTATCATCAACAACAAATTTTAATGTCGGCACAATACGCGCGCGAATACGGCGCGCAATTTCTTTACGAATAAACCCCGTTGCACGATTTAATAGTTCGATGGATTCGTTTTCTTGCTCAGAGTTATAAACAGAACAGTAAATAACGGCGTGACTTAAGTCACGGCTCATGCGCACTTCGGTAAATGACATAAAACCCAAACGCGGATCTTTGATTTCATCGCGAACAATGTCAGCCAGTTCACGACGAAGCTGCTCTGCCATTCGGTCACTGCGTAAAAACTCTCTAGGCATAGTAACTGCCCAGCTTAGCCATGGATGAGCCTAACTCGCTTGCAAGATGACATTTAATTGATCAGTTTTTTTAAAGTGTACGCGCAACTTCCACGCGCTCGAACACTTCGATCTGATCGCCAACTTGCCACTTCGTAGTTTTTCACCGCGATACCACATTCAGTACCACTGTTGACTTCTTTCACGTTGTCTTTGAAACGACGCAGTGATTCAAGTTCACCCTCAAAGATTACGACGTTGTCACGCAGCACACGGATTGGCGCATCTTTACGAACCACGCCTTCTGTCACCAGTGATCCAGCTACCTGACCAAATACCGGTGACTTGAAGACTTCCTGTACTTTTGCCATGCCGATAATCTGTTCACGGTATTCTGCTTTCAGCATACCCGTCAACGCTTTGGTAACTTCATCAATGAGTTCGTAAATAATACTGTAGTAGTTAAGCTCTACGCCACGTTCAGCGGCAGCACGGCGAGCTGCGGAATCTGCGCGCACATTAAAACCAATCACAATAGCGTTGGATGCAGCCGCCAGACTGATGTCTGTTTCATTGATACCGCCAACACCTGAAGCCACAATACGCACATCAACTTCATCATTGTCCGCTGCCAGCTTCATTAGCGAATCACTAATCGCATGTAATGTGCCCTGTACATCGGCTTTTAACAGAACGTTCAGTTTCTTAACTGCACCTGCCTGCATCTGGTCGAACATGGACTCCAGTTTATTGGCCTGCTGGGTTGCTAAACGCATATCACGCGCTTTGCCCTGACGACTTTGTGATACTTCGCGCGCCGTACGCTCGTCAGATAACACCTGCATGACATCACCCGCGTTCGGCGTATTGGATAAACCGATAACAACCGCCGGCATTGATGGGCCTGCCGCTTCAATGCTGTTACCGTATTCATCATACATGGCACGCACACGACCAAAGTCTCCACCGGCCAGCATAATATCGCCTTTTCTTAATGTGCCTTCCTGCACCAGAACGGTTGTTGAAACGCCACGGCCTTTATCCAGTGCAGCTTCAAGCACAACACCTTTGGCAAGACCTTCTGCCGGCGCTTTTATTTCCATTAATTCAGCCTGCAGAGAAATCGTATCCAGCAAGGCATCAATACCTTCACCCGTCAGCGCCGAAACATTAACAAAGATATTATCACCACCCCATTCTTCAGGAATAATGCCATAGTTACCCAGTTCGTTTTTCACGCGATCCGGATCGGCACCTTCTTTATCAATTTTATTAACAGCAATAATAATAGGCACATCCGCTGCTTTTGCATGCTGTACCGCTTCGATAGTTTGCGGCATGACACCATCATCCGCCGCCACAACAATAATAACGATATCTGTCGCGTTTGCGCCGCGCTCACGCATAGCGGTAAATGCGGCATGTCCCGGAGTATCTAAAAAGGTAATCACACCTTTATCAGTTTCTACATGATAAGCACCAATGTGCTGGGTAATACCGCCGGCTTCACCCGCCGCGATTTTAGATGAGCGGATATAATCCAGTAATGACGTTTTACCGTGGTCGACGTGACCCATAATAGTAACAACAGGCGGGCGCAACTCTATCTTTTAGCTCAGAAGTATCACGGGCCAGCAATTCTTTTTCGTAATCATCTTCATTAACAACAACAGGATTATGTCCTAACTCTTCAACAACCAGCACCGCGGTATCCTGGTCAATTACCTGATTAATGGTCGCCATTACACCCATTTGCATCAAGGCTTTAATGAGCTCACCGGCTTTCATCGACATGCGTTTTGCTAAATCATCCACGGTAATGGTGGATGGCACCGTTACATCATGAACAATCGCTGCTACCGGCATTTCAAAACCGTGTTTCGCATCTGAAATAACAGATGATCTTGCTGCCTTACCTTTTCTCTTATGACGCTTACCGCTGCGATCACTGGCTACGTGTAATTGTTTACGTCCATATAAGGTGTCTCTTGTCTTTATGCTCAGTCTTATGTTTTTTCGTTGGCGTTTTTAGATTACGGGCTTCCTGTGCCTGTAATTCAGCCGCTGTAAGCACTTTTTCTTTGGGCTTGATGTTCTTTAGCGGCTGCTTTTTCAGCACCGGCTTTTTCGTCTTGCCCTGTTTTTAATGCCGTTTGCGTTTCTGCCTTTGCTTTCGATTCTGCTAAACGCGACTCTTCGCTCTGTAGATCCTGTTCACGTTTTTCTGCACGCTCCCGCTTCAGCCGCCTTTCATCATCACGCTCTTGTTCTCGACGGGCCTGATCAGCACGAAGTTTTTCTAATTCTGTAATTTCAGAAGGCGTTTCCTGGCTTATTTCAGTTTCAGACTCAGCCGGCTGCTCTGCTGGACGAGCAATAGTACGCTTACGGCGAACTTCAATGGAAACGGTCTTCTTGCCAGCCGCGCCGACTTTTACTTCACTTACCGATTTACGTTTAAGTGCAATCTTGTGTGGTTTACTCGCAGAATCAACATTGCTGTCTTTACCGTGCTGGCTTCTTAAAAAGCCCAACAAGGTCATTTTATCTGAATCAGATATCAATGAATCTGGCGTATCAATATCCAGACCCGCATCTTTTATCTGTTCAAGTAAGCGTTCGACGGGTGTGCCAACGACACTTGCAAGTTGTTTTACTGTTACTTCAGCCATAAATTATCTCAGTGAATAATCTCAGTCGTATATTATTAATCTTAAGCTTTAACTTCAGCTTGCTTTTCCGCTTCAGCTGCTGCTTCATCAGCAAACCATGGCGCACGCGCAGTCATAATTAATGCAGAAGCACGTGCTTCATCCATACCTTCAATTTCCATTAATTCATCAACCGCCTGCTCAGCCAAATCTTCCATCGAACAAATACCTTTTACTGCCAGCATATTTGCTAACTCGTTATCCATGCCTTCCATGGTTAACAGGTCTTCCTGCGATTTATTATTTTCCAGTACTTCTTCGGTCATAATTGCCTGCGTTAACAGATAATCACTGGCGCGATTACGCAGCTCGGCAACAATGCCTTCATCAAACTCATCGATGCTTAACAATTCGGCTTCAGGCACATAAGCCACTTCTTCGATAGTAGTAAAGCCTTCAGCAACCAGAATCTCAGCCACTTCAGTATCAACATCAAGATGCTCGAGTAAAGACTTCAAGGTATTTTGCACCTTCTTCCGCATTTTTGGTTTCAGCTTCCTGCTCAGTCATGACGTTAAGCACCCAGCCGGTCAACTCACTCGCGAGACGAATATTTTGACCGCCACGGCCAATCGCCATGGCAAGCTTATCTTCATCTACCGCGATATTCATGCTGTTGGCATCTTCGTCAACCACCAGAGAAAGCACTTCAGCAGGCGACATGGCGTTAATAACAAACTGCGCCGGATCATCATTCCAGAGAATAATATCAACCCGTTCGCCGCCAATTTCATTGGATACCGATTGCACGCGTGAACCGCGCATACCCACACAGGCACCCACAGGATCAATACGGCCATCAAGTGATCTTACCGATATCTTGGCGCGAGAACCGGGGTCACGTGCACCACCGATGATCTCGATTAAACCCTGATCAACTTCAGGCACTTCCAGTTTAAATAATTCAACCAGAAACTCAGGCGCAGTACGACTAATAAATAATTGGGGACCACGCGTTTCTGAACGCACTTCCTTTAAATAACCACGCAGACGATCACCCGGGCGCACCGCTTCGCGAGGAATCATGTCTGATTTAGGAATAAAACCTTCAACTCCGCTACCTAAATCCATGTATACGTTACCGCGCTCAACGCGTTTCACTGTTCCCATAACCAGCTCGCCTTCGCGGCCCTGGTAAGCCTCAACCACACGTTCGCGCTCCGCTTCACGCACTTTCTGCACAATGACCTGCTTCGCCGTTTGCGCAGCGATACGACCAAATTCTACAGACTCAATCTGCTCTTCTACATAATCGCCAACTTCAATATCTGGCTGATCGATTTGCGCCGCTTCCAGAGTGGTTTCGCCCAAAGGATTTTCCATGGGTTGCTCACTGTCAATCACCAGCCAACGACGAAAAGTATCATAATCACCGGTTTCACGATTGATGTCTGACACGCACTTCAATATCTTTACCATGTTTTTTACGTGTAGCAGTAGCAAGAGCTGCCTCGATGGCCTCAAATATTATCTCTTTTTCAACGCCTTTTTCATTAGAAACGGCATCTGCAACGTAGAGAATTTCCTTGCTCATGGTTTAAACCCTCATCAAATAACTATTTGTTTATTAACAAAAATAAAATTTTTAACTCAATTGTACTGACTGGCGCTGCAAAATCCAGCATGCGCAAATCTAATATTCAGGTACGATACGCGCCTTTTCAATGGCACTCATCGGTAAACTAATTTCTTCAGTGTCCGTTTCTAAAACAACAACATCTTCACTGGCTTCACGTAAACGTCCGCTAAAATTACGCTGCCCTTGCAGCGGCATCACTGTCTTCAATTTAACCAGTGAACCGGTAAATCGTTGAAAATCTTTTAATCGTCTTAACGGCCGGTCTAAACCCGGTGATGAAACCTCCAGATTAAACTGGCCGCGTATCGGATCTTCGACATCAATCAGTGCGCTGATCTGGCGACTTACCGCAGAACAGTCTTCAATGACAACAGCTGCAGAATCCGAACCTTCCGGTTTATCAATATAAAGACGCAGGACACCGTGTTTCGGGTTCGGAAAGTGTTCGATTTCGATTAAATCAAACCCCATTCCGGCCACGACCGGCTCAAATAATTCCCACAAATGTGTCTGTTCTCGTCTCATCCGGCTCTTCTGATAACAAGTTGTTCAACTACCAGCTAATTATGCAATTAATCCGTGATTAATCAATATATTATTCTCAGTAACAAAAAGGCCCCGTAAACGGAGCCTTTCCAAAATTCCTGTACTTATAGAACTGCCGAAACACACTACCGGTACAACTATGACTTCAAGAAAACAAATTTTGGTAGCGGGGGCAGGATTTGAACCTACGACCTTCGGGTTATGAGCCCGACGAGCTGCCAGACTGCTCCACCCCGCAACAACAAGATGCGAATACTACGGACTTACGCGAAAAATTGCAAGGCGCTGTAACGAATAAAGCACGAAATATAACCGTCCAGCAACTGAGTCACACAAAAACTTTTGCCGCGAAACACTTTAAAGGACGCAAAAAAATAATCATATTAAATGCTCTTATTTGCATCTTTTGCGTGTTTCGCGGCAAAAAACTGTTTTTCTCTGCCTAGAGCAAAAACTCAGGAACTAAAAACAGAAACGCAAAGTGACATCAGGGCGGCGGGATAAAAACCTAAAGCAAGAATAGCCAGGCCATTGGTGCTTAAAGCAATTTGCATGTCACGGCCACATTCCAGTGGCTGTGATATCCAGGGCATCATCAAAATACATAAGCTTGATGATACGCAGATAATAGAAAATACCGATAATTGAGAAGAACACAGCGATGACTGCCATCCATAACAGGTCAACATCGACTACCGCTGTTAGCACGGCAAGCTTTGCCCAGAAGCCCACTGTCGGCGGAATGCCTGCCATCGACAGCATCAGGATCATCATAATGAAGGCAAACCATGGACTGCGCTGATTTAAACCGGCGAGATCACTGATATTATCGGCTTCAAAACCCTGGCGCGCCATCAGCATGATGACACCGAAACCGCCCAGCGACATCATGGCGTAAGAAATAGTATAAAACATCGCTGCCGAGTAACCTTCCGCGGTGCCGGCCAGAATACCCAGTAAAATAAAACCAACATGTGAAATCGTTGAATACGCCAGCATTCGTTTAAGGTTAGTCTGCGCTATCGCGATGATATTGCCTATCGCCAGGGATAAAACAGACAGCACAATAATCATCTGTTGCCAGTCAGCCTGCAAACCACCTAATGCCTCGACCATTAAACGCATGATCATGGCAAAACCCGCCAGCTTTGGTGCGGTACCAATTAAAGCGGTTACCGCTGTGGGTGAGCCTTGATAAACATCCGGCACCCACATATGAAATGGTACCGCACCCAGTTTGAATGCAATGGCGACGACAATAAATACCAGGGCAAACACCATGCCGATATTTTGTGCGTTATCTGCCTGCGCTGCGGCAGAAACAGCAACAGCGATATCAGACAACATAAGACTACCTGACAAACCATAGAGGATAGACATGCCATAAAGCAACATACCGGAGGCAATCGCGCCCAGCACAAAATACTTCATCGCGGCTTCAGAAGCATTACCATTACCACGCGGATTATTATGATCACTGAAAGCAACCAGCGCGTACAAACAAAGTGACAATAACTCCAGGCCTAAATAAAGCATCAGCAGGTTGTTTGCTGACACCATCAGCATCATGCCGACAATGCTGAATAAACCCAGAACATAAAATTCACCTTTAAAAATGTTTCGCGTGTGCAGGTACTCTCTTGAATAAACAAACACGACAAAACTGATCATTAAAATAAACAGCTTAAGCACATCCGCCATGGCGTCCTGAACAAACAAATCATTAAAAGCCAGCAGCCGGACATCGGTTTGATTAGTTAAAACCAGCACTAAAGTAATAATCAGCGACAACTGCGATAACAAATAGCTAAAGTTTCTTTTTCCCTGCGGCAGATAAACATCTACAACCAGTATCAGACAGGCCATCGTCATCAAAAAGATTTCGGGCAATGCGATAGCTATATTTAGTGATTCAAGTGTCATTCTTTGTTATCCAGTTTTATTCTATGGTGAAGCCTCTACATGATGCAGGCCTCAGTTTTACAGTTTAGATACGGCGATATGTTGTAAAAAGTTTTCCACGCTGGCGTGCATAACATCAACCACTGGCGCTGGCCACAGACCTAAAGCCAATACGGCAATAGCCAGGGTCGCCATAATAATAAATTCACGAGAGTTCAAATCTTTCAGCGCACGCACGCCTTCATTGGCAATCTCGCCATAGAAGACACGCTTCACCATCCACAAGGTATAAGCCGCGCCCAGTATTAATGTCAGCGCACCAAGGAAGGCATACCAGAAGTTGGCCTGGAAGCTGGCAATAATGACCATGAACTCACCGACAAAACCGGATGTTCCCGGCAGACCGGCATTAGACATGGCAAAGAACACGGCAAAGGCTGCAAATACCGGCATGGTATGAACCACGCCACCATAAGCATTAATTTCACGGGTATGCATACGATCGTATAGCACGCCGATCATGAGGAACAATGCACCGGAAATAAAACCATGCGAAATCATCTGAATCATCGCACCTTCAACCGCAAGCGCCGCGCCACCAGCAGAAGCATTAGCCGGGTTTTCCCAGATCTGGAAAACGACGAACAAACCTAAGGTTACAAAACCCATGTGGGCAATGGATGAGTAAGCCACCAGTTTTTTCATGTCTTTTTGCACCAGGGCAACAAAACCGATATAAACCACGGCAACCAGTGACATAAATATAATTAACCAGTCTAACGAGTGTGCCGCATCCGGGGTAATCGGCAGACTAAAACGTATAAAACCGTAACCGCCAATTTTCAACATGATCGCCGCCAGTATCACCGAGCCACCGGTAGGCGCTTCCACGTGCGCATCGGGTAACCAGGTATGTACGGGCCACATCGGTACCTTTACGGCAAACGCGGCAAGGAATGCCAGGAAAATCAAAGTCTGCTCGTTAAGCGTTAACTTCAGCATATGCATATCCTGAATAGCAAAACTGCCACCCTTGTAATACATATAAATCAATGCCACCAGCATGAACACTGAACCAATAAAGGTGTAGATAAAGAACTTGATCGTTGCGTAGACTCTACGCTCACCACCCCAGACACCGATCAATATAAACATCGGCACCAGCATGGCTTCCCAGAAAACATAAAAGAAAATAGCATCCAGCGCAGCAAACACCGCCACCATTAAACCTTCCATGATGAGGAAAGCCGCTAAATATTGCGATGGTTTTTTCTTGATCACTTCCCAACCGGCGAGCACCACTAATATCGTGGTAAAGGTTGTCAAAATAATCAATGGCATAGAGAATCCATCGACTCCAAAATGATAATAAATATCAAACACAGGAATCCATGCCGCCTTCTCAACAAACTGCATTGCAGAGGTTGATGAATCAAAACCGGTGTATAAAGCTAAACTTAGAATAAATGTGGCAATGGATATAACTAAGGATAAAACACGAATACCATTGGCATCACCTTTATCTCCAGAAAGCAACACAGCCACGCCACCAAGAATTGGCAACCAGACGATCAGGCTTAATAACGGTAAATCAAACATGGCAGTCCTTCGGAATCAATGAAAAGTGAACAATGAAAAATGAAAAATTTTTCATAACCCAATAACCTTTATTTGTTTTTAACTTTTTATTATTCATTTTTAACTTTTCATTTTTCATTGCTTCAAACAAACAGTCCTATGGCAAACAGCATAAGCACGCCAACAATCATGGCAAACGCATAGTGGTACAACATACCCGTTTGCAACTGACGTGTGACGCCGGCAAACCAGCCAACCAGTTTGGCCGAACCGTTTACCAGTAGACCATCAATAAAACTCACATCGCCCATCTGCCATAAGCGGTTGCCCAAAAGACGGCTGCCACCAGCGAAAACGATCGAGTTGAAATCATCAAAATAATATTTACGATCAAGTAAATTAAATAACACGATAAAACGCTGTTTTAAACTCGAGGCGATTGATGGCTGCTTCATATAAATAAACCAGGCAGAGAAAACACCGAGTGCGGCCAGGTAAAATGCCGGCCCGGAAAAGCCGTGTTCAACAAATGCCCATGCCCCGTGGAAATGCTTGCCTACTTCGGCGAGGCCAACATGGTTTTCTGCAATATAAACCGCACTGCCAAAATAATCGCCAAACAGCATATCGCCGATGGTAAAACCACCAATAAACACGGAAGGAATAGCCAGCAGGATTAACGGCACAGTCACCACCCAGGAAGGTTCACGTATATGCTCCCTGGTGTGTTTATCCATACGTTCTTCGCCATGGAATACCAGGAAAAACATGCGGAAAGTGTAAAACGCGGTAATAAAGACACCGGATAATACAGCCATGTAGGCAAATTCATGGCCAGGGATATTTGAATGGCGAACCGCTTCAATAATGCTGTCTTTTGAAAAGAAACCAGAAAAGCCCGGGAACCCGATTAATGCCAAAGAGCCTACCAGCGAGGTCCAGTAAGTAATCGGTAAATATTTTTTCAGGCCGCCCATCTTGCGCATATCCTGCTCGTGATGCATGGCCATAATTACCGAGCCGGCAGCAAGGAACAACAAGGCTTTAAAGAAAGCATGCGTCATCAGGTGGAATACCGCAGCAGAGTATGCCGATGCCCCGAGTGCGACGGTCATGTAACCTAACTGCGACAATGTGGAATAAGCAACAACACGTTTAATGTCATTTTGCACAATACCGATCAAACCCATGAGGAAAGCGGTCAATGCGCCGATAATTAATATGAAACTTAATGCCACATCTGAAAGCTCGAACAAGGGTGACATGCGTGTCACCATAAAGATACCAGCCGTCACCATGGTGGCCGCATGAATCAAGGCAGAAATAGGAGTCGGACCTTCCATTGAATCGGGCAGCCAGACATGCAACGGAATCTGCGCAGACTTACCCATGGCGCCAATGAACAACAGGATGCAGATAACAGTGATCACGTTCCATTCAGCACCGCTAAAAATACTCATGGTTTGCGATGACAGCACATTTGCCTTAGCAAACACATCGTAATAATCCAGGCTGCCGGTATACATGACTACTGCAGCGATACCCAGAATAAAACCAAAATCACCCACCCGGTTAACGATAAACGCTTTCAGGTTGGCATACACAGCAGTCGGGCGAACCGACCAGAAACCAATCAACAAATACGACACCAGGCCGACCGCTTCCCAGCCAAAGAACAGCTGGAGAAAGTTGTTAGACATCACCAGCATCAGCATGGAGAAAGTAAACAACGAGATATAGCTGAAGAAACGCTGGTATGAATTGGTGCCGGCAAGGCTTTCTTTTGGCCAGTTATCTAAATCATCCGCCATATAACCGATAGTGTATATATGCACCATCAGTGAAACGCCGGTGACTACCGACATCATCATTACCGTTAAGTTATCAATCAGAAAACCCACTTCGAAACGAATGCCATCGGATACCATCCACTCGTAAACCGAATGGTTGTAGGCAGGTGCGCCATCCCATACATGATGGTTTAATGCAATCAATGACAAAATAAACGAAGTGCCAACCCCTAAGATGGTTACTGTATGCGCACCCTTACGGCCAATTTGCCCAGCAAAAAATCCGGCAACAATGGCGCCGAAAAGTGAAGCGAGTGGA
This sequence comes from uncultured Gammaproteobacteria bacterium, assembly GCA_963768125.1. Classification (GTDB taxonomy): domain Bacteria; phylum Pseudomonadota; class Gammaproteobacteria; order SZUA-229; family SZUA-229. The sequence goes on along the minus strand of CAVYHC010000022.1, from coordinate 24,862 downwards.
ATGGCAAGATACAGGTTGTTCATCGGGTTATCCTTTCAATGCGTCGAGTTCTTCGACATCAATAGTTCGACGGCTACGGAACAGGGTAACAAGTATTGCCAGGCCGATAGCAGCTTCGGCAGCAGCAACAGTCAAAATAAAGAAGACAAAAACCTGACCGGCTGAATCATTAAGATAATGCGAGAATGCAACAAAATTAATATTGGCAGCCAGCAGCATTAATTCAATACACATTAATAAAACCACAATATTTTTTCGATTAAGAAAGATACCGGCGACACTGATGGCAAATAAAATTGCGGCCAGGGTTAAGTAACTGGTTAAACCGACCAAACTTGATTCAATCACTTTAATACCTCGGCATCTGACTTGATTATTTTCAGACGATCATCACGTTTAACTTTTATTTGATCAGACGGTATCTGATGTTTTGTTTTTGGTCGTCTGCGTAGCGTTAAAGAAATGGCAGCGACAATGGCCACCAATAAAATAATGGCCGCGACTTCAAATGCCAGCACATAATCGGTATAAAGTATTTCGCCCAATACTTCCGTATTGCTGTAATCAGCGGCATGTTTCACCGCCTTATCCAGGGCTGCTGTCGACATTACATCCGGACCGACTGGACCGACCACATAAACCATAACGGCCAGCATTAAAAATGCAAACAAGGCGCCTACTGGCAAATACGCTACAAAACCTTCACGCATTTTTGCAATATTGATATCCAGCATCATCACCACAAACAGGAACAGCACCATCACCGCGCCAACATATACCAGCACCAGGGTAATGGCCAAAAACTCTGCTTCCAGCATTAACCAGATAGCCGAACAGCTGAAAAATGTTAAAACTAAAAATAACGCAGAATGCACCGGATTTTTAGATATAACCACACCTAACGAAGCAGCAATAACTACGCCAGCAAAAGCAAAAAATAAAAAATCAGTAATCGTCATTATCTAAATAATCCTGTTTAGGCCCGATATTAAAACTAGCGGTAAGCTGCATCGGCCTGTTTATTGGCCGCAATTTCTGCTTCATACTTGTCGCCAATTTCAAGCAACATTTGTTTAGTCATTACCTGCTGACCATGCTCTTCAAAGTGGTATTCAAATATATGGGTTTCTACAATGGAATCGACCGGACAGGCTTCTTCACAAAAACCACAATAAATACATTTAAACAAATCAATATCATAACGTGTGGTTCTGCGGGTACCATCTTCACGTTCTTCTGAATCAATGGTAATCGCCAACGCCGGACAAACGGCTTCACACAATTTACAGGCAATGCAGCGTTCTTCACCATTGGCATAACGTCGCAACGCATGCAAACCACGAAAACGTGGTGACATTGGTGTTTTTTCTTCGGGGTATTGAACGGTAATTTTTCTCGCAAACAGGTATTTACCTGTAACGCCCAGGCCTTTGAACAATTCCCATAAAAGAAAGCTCTTGAAAAAATGTTTTATTGAATTCATATCGCTACCTTATACTGCCCAGGGACCAACTTGCGCCACAACCATCAAGCCTTCAACAAACAGCCAGACAATGGTTACCGGAATAAACACTTTCCAACCCAGACGCATGATCTGGTCATAACGATATCGTGGGAAGGTGGCACGGAACCAGAGGAAGCAGAAAGCAAAGATACAGGCCTTAGCAAAGAACCAGAATAAACTTGTTGCACCCAACCAGTGACCTGCATCAACAAAACCTTCAAATGGCGACAACCAGCCACCGAGGAACAACAATGCCGTTAACGAAGAAATTAAAATAATATTGGCGTATTCGGCAAGGAAAAACACAGCAAAAGCCATGCCGGAATATTCCACATGGAAGCCAGCAACAATTTCAGACTCGCCTTCAGCTACGTCGAAAGGTGCACGGTTGGTTTCTGCTACACCGGAAATAAAATACACGAAAAATAAAGGCAACAAAGGCCAGATATACCAGCTGGAAATACCACCCGCCTGGCCTTCGACAATAGCACTCATATTCAGGCTGCCGCTGGCCATTAAGACACCAACCAGTGCAAAACCCATGGCAATTTCATAGGCAACGATTTGTGCACCAACCCGCAGCGAACTCAAAATGGCGTATTTTGAGTTTGATGCCCAGCCTGCAATAATAACGCCATAAACACCAATGGACGTTAGTGCCAGCACATACAGCAAGCCTGCATTTACATCCGTTAGTACCATGCCGCGGTCAAACGGGATAACCGCCCAGGCAGCAAGCGCTGGCATAATCGATAACACCGGTGCGATCAGGAAGAGAAACTTGTCAGACTTGCTGGGAATGATCACTTCCTTGAACATCAGCTTCATGGCGTCTGCGATGGGCTGCAGCCAGCCACGGAAACCCACACGATTGGGGCCAATACGAATTTGCATGTAACCAATAATCTTGCGCTCGGCGTACGTAATGTAGGCTACACATAACATCAGCGGTATTAATATCAGGACGATTTTGCCCAGTATCAATAACAGGATTTGCAAATCTGCCGGAAACCAGTTCCAGATTTCAAGGCCAAAGCTGATCAAATTATCCATCATTTCACTCATGCGTTTGCTGCCTCTGCGATTACAGCTTCCATCGTAACTGCCGCAAAAGCCGAGCCCAGTATTTCATTGCCGTCTACTGCAGAGGGAATCCATGCCGATGCATCAGGAATAGTATCGTCAATAATCAGTGTTAAAGCAGCACTGTTATCACCCTGCTTAACCATCACTGTGGTCGCTGAACCAAGGCCAAGCCGCTCAGCTTCTGCGCTATTTAAACGCAGACACATTGATTGCGCATCGACAGTTTTCTGCAACGAACTGGCACGGCGCACGACTGCATCTGTGGCATACATCGGCACATCAGATGAGCGGTAGATTTCACTCGACGATTTAATCTCGACAACGGCGGGCGCGCTGGCATCCGCAATAACATTGGATAACTCAATGGATTCACAGTGTGAACGCACTTCATTTTTTATGTCTTCAGAAGAAAGGTAATCAAAACCGGCAACAGCCATCAAATTACCTAACACGCGTAGTATCTTCCACGCAGGTCGTGCTTCGCCTTTTGCCTCAACAACCGCTTTGAAACTTTGCCAGAAACCTTCTGCATTAACATAGCTGCCAGACGTTTCCATAAAACTTGCTGCAGGCAACATAACATCAGCCACCTGTTTCACTGACGCTGAATTGTATGCTGACACTGAAACCACAAAGTCAGCTTCATTCAGTGCCGCCATCAATGCCGTTGCATTTGCCGCATCCGCATCGGGCTCAATGTTGAGTAACAAACAGGCAGCCAGCTTTTCATCGCCAAGTTCAGCAATGTTTTTTCCGCTAACAGCGTCGGTAGACCCGCCCGCACCGCGATGAGGAACAGCACCGGCCAACCAGGCTCCTGCTGCATTACAGCCGTCGGTTAAATAACCGAAGACACTGTTTGTTTGTTTAGCAATCGCTTCAGCGATGACACGCAAGGCAGAAAATTGCGGATGCATGTGCGCAGTATTACCAAGCAATACAGTGGCAGATTCGGCATTAGTCAACTGTAAAGCAATCGCTTTATGTGAATCAGCTATGGTTGCGGCAGAAACCGCCTTAGCTAAATAAGCCGGTACCGTGTTACCGCTTATCTTGTAAGCTGCCGCTGCGATTGCAGCAAGCTCTGCCACCATATTCTGCTGCGCGACAGCAATATTATTCGCTAGCGGGTAATTGAAATCATATTCACGTGTATTGACAAAAGAAATCTGCGCGTTATTGTTGACCGCTGCTTTGCGTAATCGAAGATTTGCTATCGGTTGTTCTTTGCGAACGTTAGAACCAATCAGCAAAGCCGCATCAAGTTTTTCAAGCTGCTCAATATTCTGCCCCAGCCATGGCATAACCGGCGCAATCGCCTGATCTGAAAAATCAGACTGGCGCAAACGGAAATCTATATTACCGCTGCCTAAACCACGCATTAATTTTTGCGCCAGATATAGCTCTTCCAGTGTTGAGTTAGCTGAAACCAATGCCGCCATTTCTGCGTTTTCTGGGGCAGCATTTTCTGGGGCAGCGTTTTCTGGGACAGCATTTCCTGCATCGACATCAGCTTCTGCGTTTTCGCCGGCACTTGATTCATCAGTCTCGGCTGCTGCCGCCAGGGCGGCAATTTGCTGAGCCTTTAATGCGGCAACAGCTTTAAACTTATCGGCAACCAGCTGCAAGGCTTCATCCCAGCTCGCGGCCTGCCATTGGCCATCACGTTTGATCATTGGCCTGGTCAAACGATCTTCTGTGTCGACACCTTCATAACTGAAGCGGTCACGATCGGACAACCATACTTCGTTAATGGCTTCATTCTCACGCGGTACAACGCGGATAACTTCACCGCGAAGTGTATGCACATATATGTTGGAGCCAATACAGTCATGCGCAGCGATCGTTTTATGCTGCACCATTTCCCATGCGCGCGCGGCGAAGCGAGAAGGTTTGGCCGTCAATGCGCCCACCGGACAAACATCAACTGCGTTGCCTGACATTTCTGAATTGACACATTCATCAACAAAGGTAGAAATCAAGGCATGCTCGCCACGGCCGGTCATGCCCAGTTCGCGGATACCTGCAATTTCACGGCCGAATCGGACACAACGTGTACAGTGGATACAGCGCGTTAATTCTGTGGCGATAAGCGGGCCGATATTCTTGTCAAAAACAACACGTTTCGCTTCAACGTATTGCGATACATCCTGACCATAAGCAACAGCGACATCCTGCAGCTCACACTCGCCGCCCTGGTCACAAATCGGGCAATCCAGAGGATGGTTAATCAGCAAAAACTCCATTACCGATTTTTGTGCATCTTTGGCATATTTCGACTGGGTATGCACTACCATGCCGTCCATCACAGGAGTGGCACAGGCAGGCAATGGTTTTGGCGCTTTTTCAACTTCAACCAGGCACATGCGGCAGTTAGCTGCCACTGCCAGTTTTTTGTGATAACAAAAGCGTGGTACTTTTATATGATTGGCATCAGTCACTTCAATCAGCATTGCGCCTTTACGCGCCTGCATTTCCTGACCATCAACAGTGATGGTGACCATTTCGATTGTATCTTTTGCTTCAGACATAATTATTTTAGTTTCCGCAAATGAACGCAAATGAACGCGAATAATAAATATAATTTTTAACAGAACTTACCGACAAAACACATGATGATGGATGCACAACACTATATTGTTTAGTGAATTCACCTAAATAACATTTGCGTTTATTTGCGTTCATTTGCGAAATAGTCATTTTCTATGCTGCCTTCACACTGCTGTGTTTATGTTCAACGTAATATTCAAATTCATGCCTGAAGTGTTTCAAAAAACTGCGCACAGGCATTGCTGCGGCATCACCTAATGCACAAATTGTTCGACCTTCAATTTTACTGGCAACATCATCAAGTTTATCGAGATCAGCCATGGTGCCCTTGCCTTCAACAATACGTGTCAACATACGATACAGCCAGCCCGTACCTTCACGGCAGGGTGTACACTGGCCACAGGATTCTGAAAAATAAAATTGCGAGATACGGCGCAGCGCCTGCACCATATCAGTGGTATCGTCCATGACGATGACTGCACCGGAACCTAACATGGAACCTGCGGCAACAACGGAGTCATAATCCATGTTGGCCTGCATCATAATATCGCCCGGCACCACGGGTACAGATGAACCGCCCGGAATCACCGCTTTTAATTGTCGACCGTCTTTTACACCACCCGCCATTGCTAATAAATCAGCAAACGATATGCCCATTGGAACTTCAAAATTACCGGGATTGTTTACGTGGCCAGAAACAGAAAACAGCTTAACGCCGCCACTGTTAGGAATACCTAAATTCTGGAACCATTCACCACCGTTACGCATGATCGCAGGGACAGAGGCAAGTGTTTCCGTATTGTTAATGGTGGTTGGTTTGCCGTAGAGGCCAAAGTTCGCCGGAAATGGCGGTTTAAAACGCGGCAGGCCACGTTTACCTTCCAGTGAATTTAACAACGCGGTTTCTTCACCGCAGATATAAGCGCCGGCACCTAATGTGGCATGCAGGTCTATCGTTACACCGCTGGCTAAAATATTTTCACCTAACAGGCCGTTTTCATAGGCTTCTTTTAATGCCTGTTTAAAACGAATTGCCGGCTCGTCCATAAACTCACCGCGCATATAGTTATAACCTGCGGTAGCGCCCATGGCGTAACAGGCGATTGCCATACCTTCAACTAATGCGTGTGGGTTATAACGTAAAATTTCTCTGTCTTTACAGGTACCCGGCTCACTTTCATCTGAATTACAAACCAGGTATTTTTGTACCGGTGCCGTTCGTGGCATAAAACTCCACTTCAAACCGGTAGGAAAACCTGCGCCACCACGGCCACGTAAACCCGATTTTTTAACCTCTTCAACCACGTCTTCTGGCGGCATGTTTTCTTTAAGAATTTTTATCCACGCCTGATAACCGCCGGTCTTCAGATAGTTTTCATATGACCAGGGCGACTCTTCAAACTGCAGTGTCGCAAAACACACTTGTTCGTTTTTAGTGTTAACCACTGGTTTAGTCACTTCAGGTTTTACCGTTGTTCCAGACATTAGACCAATTACTCCAAACCATCCAAAATCTCATCCACTTTTTCAGGCGTAAGATTTTCATAATAAACGTGGTTAACCTGCATCATTGGGCCACCGGCACAGGCAGCCAGGCACTCTTCTTCTTTTTTAAGATAAATACGGCCATCGTCAGTGCTTTGGCCGATTTTGATGCCGAGTTTACTTTCGACATGATCAACAATGGTTTGTGATCCCATTAACATGCAACTAATGTTGGTACAAATAGCCACATTATTTCGCGCCACCGGCTTCAGTTCATACATCGAATAAAAACTGGCGACTTCATAAACTTCAATTTTTGCCAGCTCTAAATAATCCGCAACCAACGACATCAGTTCTTCTGTTAGAAATCCCTTGTTTTCATGCTGCACAAGATTAAGCGCAGCTAACAATGCCGATTTTTTCTGCTGTGCTGGAAAATGCGATGCTAACGCATCAATTTCTTCACGCACGTGTGCAGATAATTGTGTCATCGCTATTGTTTCAGTAGCCATTAACGATCCACCTCACCAAATACAATATCCTGCGTACCAATCATGGCAACCACGTCAGCCAGCATATGCCCTCTAACCATTTCATCCAGTGCAGACAAATGCACAAAACCAGGGGGACGAATTTTCAAACGGTAAGGTTTATTGGCACCATCTGAAATCAGGTAACAACCAAACTCGCCCTTAGGGTGCTCAACTGCAGCGTAGGTTTCGCCTTCAGGCAAACAATAACCTTCGGTAAATAATTTAAAGTGATGAATCAGCGATTCCATATCGGCTTTCATGCCTTCACGTTTTGGCGGCGCAATTTTTTGATTGTCGATGATGACCGGGCCATCATTTTCACGCAACCATTCAATACACTGCTTGATAATACGATTCGACTCGCGCATTTCCTGCATACGCACCAGGTAACGGTCATAACAATCGCCATTGGTACCGATTGGAATATCAAAATCCATACGGTGATAAACTTCATAGGGTTGCTTTTTACGCAGATCCCAGGCGATGCCAGAACCACGAATCATCGGCCCGGTAAAACCAAGCGCCTTGGCACGTTCGGGTGTCACAATACCAATATCAACCGTACGCTGTTTCCAGATACGATTGTCGGTTAATAACGTTTCGTACTCATCAACATAAGTCGGGAAACGGTTAGTGAAATCTTCCAGAAAATCGAGTAATGAACCCTGGCGATTTTCATTTAATTTATTGACTTCGCGCTGATTATGCCATTTTGATTTTTTGTAATGCGGCATGCTATCAGGCAGATCACGTGCGACACCGCCAGGACGATAATACGTTGCATGCAAACGCGCGCCGGAAACAGCTTCATAACAATCCATCAAATCTTCACGTTCACGGAAAGCGTAAAGGAACATGGTCATGGCGCCAACATCAAGCGCATGTGTGCCAATCCATAACAGGTGATTAAGAATACGCGTCACTTCATCAAACATAACCCGTATATATTGCGCACGTTCGGGCACTGAAATGTTCATCAGATTTTCAATCGCCATAACGTAAGCATGTTCGTTACACATCATTGATACGTAATCGAGGCGATCCATGTAACCGATACTTTGATTGTAGGGCTTGGATTCAACTAACTTTTCGGTGGCGCGATGCAACAAGCCGATATGCGGGTCAGCACGCTCGATAACCTCACCATCCATTTCCAGCACCATGCGTAATACGCCATGTGCTGCCGGATGCTGCGGCCCATAGTTCAGTGTAAAGTTACGAATTTCAGGCATCTGTGCTCTCCGCTTTTAAATCATCCACCGCGTCAGGCACATCAAAGCGACCGTCATCGCGTATCACGCGAGGCACAAGCACGCGCGGCTCAATACTGACCGGCTGATAAACGACACGCTTCTGTACTTCGTCATATTTCATTTCGACATGGCCAATAAGCGGGAAATCTTTTCTGAATGGATGGCCAACAAAACCGTAATCTGTGAGGATGCGGCGCAAATCAGGGTGGCCTTCAAAAAGAATACCGTAAAGATCAAATGCTTCACGTTCAAACCAGTTTGCTACCGGCCAGATTTCAATCACTGACTGCACAACAGGTACAGCCTCACTTACGCAATAAATACGCACCCGCAAACGGTGATTATGTGTCACTGACATCAGGTGATACACCGCAGCGAATCGTGGACGATCGGTATTCACATACTCCGGATCTTCACCAAAACGCAAACGTGCACCCACCGCTGGTTCTACACCACGACTAAAACCGGTTGATGATGTTGCTTCGGTTGCCCACTCGGCGCTGCCGTATTCAGAATAATCAACGCCGCAAAGATCGATTAGCTGCTCGAATTTGAAGCTTTCATTATCACGCAGCTCCTGAAACACAGAAAGCGCATCATTGCTAGATACTTCAATGGTCACTTCAGCAAAAACATCATTCTGCACCACTTCGTTGCACTGAAGTTTCGCTGCAAAAGTGCTGGCAAGCGCCGCTGATAATTCTTGAACGTTCATACAACCTTACCTATGTGCTCGTAATGTCCCGATACTTAACGGGCCGGTTATTATCAGAAGCAGCGTCGACAGGTTGCCTGGCAATAGTATTAGTGCGACGAATTTTATTTTGCAGTTGCAGGATACCGTATAGCAGGGCTTCAGCCGTTGGCGGACAACCCGGCACATATATATCAACCGGCACAATGCGGTCACAACCACGTACCACGGAATAAGAATAGTGATAATAACCACCACCGTTGGCGCATGAACCCATGGAGATCACCCATCGTGGCTCCGCCATCTGGTCATACACTTTACGCAATGCAGGGGCCATTTTATTACACAGCGTTCCGGCAACAATCATCACATCCGATTGCCGCGGACTCGGGCGAAATAACATACCGAAGCGATCCAGATCGTATCGCGAGGCACCCGCCTGCATCATTTCAACCGCACAGCAAGCCAGGCCAAAGGTCACCGGCCACATTGAACCGGTACGTGCCCAGTTGATTAATTTATCAGCCGAGGTGGTAACAAAACCTTTTTCTAAAACGCCTTCTATTCCCATTCCAGCGCTCCTTTTTTCCATTCATAAATGAAACCGATCACCAGAATACCGAGGAATATAGCCATCGCTAAAATACCGAATAAACCAATTTTGTCGAGCACAATAGCCCAGGGGACAAGAAACGCAATTTCGAGGTCGAAAATGATAAATAAAATGGCGACGAGATAATAACGCACATCAAACTTCATACGCGCGTCTTCGAAGGCCTCAAAGCCACATTCATAGGGTGAGTTTTTTGCTTCGTCAGGTTTTGATGGTGCCAGCACGAAACCACCAATAAACATGGCACCGACACCGACCATCATACCAATGGCAAGGAATATCAAAACTGGCAAATAATTTTCGAGCATAATTTCGACCTTTGGCTCAACATTTTTGTTTTTATACTTTTGCGCCTAACCCTACAGGCACGTTTAAACACTTCCTGCTGCCCTTAAATTGATTAGCGGGCATTATTATTTTTGGTGCCGATGGCCGGAGTCGAACCGGCACAGCTTTCGCCACTACCCCCTCAAGATAGCGTGTCTACCAATTCCACCACATCGGCATAACTCTTCAAACTGGCCTCCATCGATAATACTGGCCAGTCGCTACAATCTAGCGTATTACTCTTCAGCCGCTGGTGGTACGTCGATAGCTAAGGGAGCTTCTGTTTCAACCGTTTCAGGGATATCCGCCAATGGCACATCAAACGCTTCCGAGGACAAGTCTGACGACGCCTCTTCAGCCGGCACACTCAGTTCGGTGACTGGCGCGTTCAATGCATCCAGCACACTATCACTTTGAATTTCACGGTTGGCTGCCAGATAAGCCAGTACCAGGCTGTTCAAAAAAAAGCCTATGGCAAAAATCGCTGTTGTTTTACTTAAAAAGTTTGATGAACCGGTGGCGCCAAACACACTGCCGCCACCGCCGCCGCCAAAAGCAGCACCCGCTGACGCGCCCGCACCTTTCTGCAGCAATACCAGGGTGATGATTCCCAGCGATAAAAACACGTGTAATACAAGAAGAACAATATCCACTTAAATCTCTCTTTTGACCTTGGTTTTATTAACCGTGGCCATTTTAATTTTGACTCGTTTAATGTCGGCTTATGTAAATAAATGTTGCCTATTCAGCAGCCTGGGCGATAGCCAGAAAATCGTTGGCGTTCAACGATGCGCCGCCAATTAAACCACCATCGATATCCGGTTGACTAATTAAATCTTTTGCATTACCAGGATTCATGCTGCCACCGTAAAGAATACGTAAGCCTTCGGCGACACCCGCATTTAAAGCAGCGATTTTACCACGAATAAAGGCGTGTACTTCCTGTGCCTGTTCGGGTGATGCCGTTTTACCGGTACCAATCGCCCATACAGGTTCATAAGCAATGACGCCATCCGCCAACGCTGCAACGCCTTCCAGCGCAATAACCGCATCGATTTGACGTGAACACACATCATTCGTGACGCCGGCTTCACGCTCTTCCAGACTTTCGCCAATACAGAAAATAGGTTTAATGCCATTACGGCGGGCTGCAGCAAAACGCCTTGCCACCAGCTCATCGCTCTCGCCATATAATGCACGGCGCTCAGAGTGACCTACGATAGCATATTCACAGCCAACATCTTTCAACATATCCGCTGAAATCTCACCGGTGAACGCACCTTTATCTTCATCGCAGACGTTCTGTGAGCCCACTTTAACTGCCGTGCCATCGGCCGCACCGGAAACACGAGAAATGTAAACGGCAGGGGGACACACAACAAGTTCAGCTTTTGTTACTGAAGCCAGACCATCTTTGATACCTGTCATCAATTCTTTGACCGATTCACTGGAACCATTCATTTTCCAGTTGCCAGCTACCATCACCTGACGCATTATGCACTCCGCCTATATTATATGTGTTTTTTAAGGGAGTGAAGGATACCTGTCAGCACCCAATAAATCAATATTGCAAACGGGTATTTATTGGAAAAGTTGGCAGCTGGCAGTTATCAGATAAGAAAAGTTGGCAGTTTGCAGTAAAAGCACAATATCAGGCAGTTATGGTTAAAAGTACTGAATTTACTTAAAGTTACCAATATTTAACTGCAAACTGATAACTGCCAACTTTACTCAAGCTGCCTGTTCCACCTGGGCGGCAATCTCTTTCGCCAGCTGCGAAACCAGCACCCCGTCCTCACCCTCTACCATGACGCGGATCAATGGCTCGGTACCCGATGCTCTCAACAATACCCGGCCACGGCCATTGAGCTTTGTTTCGGCTGCAGACACAGACTGTTGCACCGCTGTCGAGCGCATCGGGTCCGCACCTTCCTGTAGTGGCACGTTGATCATTATCTGCGGGAACTTGCTCATGCCTGATTTAGCTTCAAACAGGGTGATATTTTCTTTTGCCAGGTAGGCCAGTACCTGCAATGCAGAAACGATGCCATCACCGGTGGTAGTTCTATCCAGGCAGATGATATGACCTGATGATTCGCCGCCAATGGTCCAGCCCTTTTCATTTAGCGTTTCCAGCACGTAGCGGTCACCCACTTCACTGCGCGCAAAATTAAGGCCTAATGCTTTAATCGCCAGCTCCATGCCCAGGTTTGACATCAAGGTGCCGACGACACCGCCAATGCTTTCGCCATCACTCAAACGAGAGCGTGCAATAATATATAAAAGCTCATCACCATCAACCACTTCACCCTGATGATCAACCAGCAATACACGATCACCATCGCCATCAAAAGCGATGCCTAAATCTGCGCCTTCTGCTCTTACCCGCGCAATTAAATTTTCAGGATGGGTTGAACCACAGCCAAGATTAATATTTAAACCATCCGGTTTATCACCAATCACCATCACCTTTGCGCCCAGCTCGGTAAACACATTAGGCGCAATATCATAAGTGGCGCCATTGGAACAGTCGAGCACAATCTTTAATCCATTAAAGCGAACACTGATGGGAATACTGGCCTTACAGGCTTCAATATAACGCCCTACGGCGTCAACCACGCGATGTGCCTTACCCAGTGTTGAAGACTCTACGATTTCCATTTTCGATTCAAACATGGCTTCAATCTCATACTCGATTTCATCATCCAGCTTTTCGCCCTGCGGTGAAAAAAACTTGAGACCATTATCGTAATACGGATTATGCGAGGCACTAATAACAATGCCTGCCGAAGCGCGCAGGGTGCGCGTTAAATAAGCAATGCCCGGTGTTGGCATCGGGCCAAGTAACTCTATATCGACACCGGCAGCCGACAGGCCGGCTTCCAGCGCAGACTCAAACATATATCCGGAAATACGGGTATCCTTACCGATAACCACCCGGTTAACCTGGCCATCGTCATTTTTATGCGACGCCAGTACGCGGCCCACGGCCCAGCCCAGTTTGAGCACCTGCTCTGGACTCATCAAACCGTGGCCAACTTTTCCTCGAATACCGTCTGTACCAAAATATTTTTTTGTCATCTCAATTCCTACAATGTAGCTTCACAAAGTTTCAATGCATCGCAGGTCTCTGCCACATCGTGCACTCTAAAAAAACGCGCCCCTTTTTGATATGCAATCACCGCTGCAGCGGTACTGGCGACCAGGCGTTCGTTAACCTCTCGGCCAAGCAACAGACCAAACATGCTCTTTCTGGAAACACCAATCAGCAGCGGGTAATCCAGCACACAAAACCGGTTTATTTCTTTTAACAAGGATAGATTATTTTCCAGGCTTTTTCCAAAACCAAAACCGGGGTCAATAATAATATTTTCTTTCGTTATACCCGCTGCAATACAGTGGTTAACACGGGCCAGCAGATACTGCTTTACCTCATCAACCACATCAGTATATTGTGGATTATGCTGCATGGTTTGCGGATCGCCCTGTTTATGCATTAAACAGACGGCTACCGGGTATTTCGCACAAATCTCTACTGCATTCGGCGCAGCCAGGGCATTAACGTCATTCACCATGTCGGCGCCGGCTTGTATTGCCGCCAACATCACTTCAGGCTTGCTGGTATCGACAGAAATAGCGATATCTGAATGTTCCCTGATTTTTTCGATAACAGGAATAACGCGCGCCAGCTCTTCATCCAGCGTTACCGATTCGGCGCCGGGGCGTGTCGACTCGCCACCAATATCGATAACTTCAGCACCCTCTTGCTGCATCCGCAGGGCGTGCTGCAAAGCGCTATCGAGCTGAGAAAACTGACCGCCATCTGAAAACGAATCCGGCGTGACGTTGAGTATCCCCATGACCAGCCAATGACCCTTTCGAATTTTATTCAGTAGATGCTGCATGATATTTAAACATGGTTATTTATTTAGCCGCGACCATTTTTTATATGATGATCACATAAAAGCAGAAAGGGGCTGACGCCCCCTTCTGTGTTTTTCGTTTGCATTCAGGCCAGCCCTGTTCAGGCAATCGCGATTCAGACTAACCACTTGCTGACGAACATTAATGCTGTCCTGCAGGCCCGCCAATGGTACCGTCACCGGCATCCTTCTTGTCTTTTTTCCCCGGTGCAGAACTATCAGAATCACTGGTATCGTCATCATCCAGATCACTCCAGTCTGCTGGCACCGGCACCGCTTTACCTTCCATCAAAGCATCAATCTGAACCGCGTCGATGGTTTCGTACTTCATCAGGGCATCGGTCATGGCATGAAGAATATCAAGGCGTTCTTTCAAAATGTTTTCAGCACGCTGGTAATTGCGATCGATCATTTCACGAATTTCTTCATCAATGATACGCGCAGTATCATCACCCATATTTTTATGCTGCGTCACTGAACGGCCAAGAAAAACCTCACCCTCATCTTCCGAGTAAGTCAGCGGACCAAGACGCTCCGATAAACCCCACTTGGTTACCATACTGCGCGCTAAATTGGTGGCACGTTCAATATCATTTGAAGCACCGGTGGTCACACTGTCTTTACCGTAAATCAGCTCTTCAGCAATACGGCCGCCAAACAGGCTGGAAATCTGACTTTCCAGGTGTTTTTTACTGTGACTATAACGATCTTCCTCAGGCAGGAACATGGTGACACCCAGCGCGCGGCCACGAGGAATAATACTGACTTTATAAACCGGGTCATGATCAGGTACCACACGACCAACGATGGCATGCCCGGCTTCATGATAGGCAGTCAGTTTTTTCTCTTTTTCAGACATCACCATAGAGCGACGTTCAGCGCCCATCATGATCTTGTCTTTAGCACGCTCAAAATGAGACATATTGACGGCCTTACTGTTTTCACGAGCAGCAAACAATGCCGCTTCGTTTACCAGGTTAGCCAGATCAGCACCAGAAAACCCCGGTGTACCACGCGCAATAATGGCCAGTTTGACATCTTCTGCTTCCGGCACTTTTCGAATATGCACTTTTAGAATCTGCTCACGGCCACGAATATCCGGCAACGGCACCACGACCTGACGGTCAAAACGACCCGGTCTTAACAAGGCAGGATCAAGCACATCGGGACGGTTGGTTGCAGCAATCACGATAACGCCTTCATTACCTTCAAAACCATCCATTTCAACCAGTAACTGATTCAATGTCTGTTCACGCTCATCATGACCACCACCTAAACCGGCACCACGATGGCGACCGACTGCATCAATCTCATCAATAAAGATAATACAGGGTGAATGTTTTTTCGCGGTCTCGAACATGTCGCGCACACGCGAGGCACCAACACCAACAAACATTTCAACAAAATCAGAACCTGAAATAGTAAAAAATGGCACCTTCGCCTCACCGGCAATCGCTCTTGCCAGCAGTGTTTTACCGGTACCCGGTGAACCCACCATCAATACACCACTGGGAATTTTACCGCCCAGTTTCTGGAATTTGCTTGGGTCACGCAGAAAATCAACCAGTTCAGACACTTCTTCTTTGGCTTCTTCTGCACCGGCCACATCTTTGAAGGTAACGCTGATTTCATCTTCACCCAGCATACGTGCCTTGCTTTTACCAAACGACATGGCACCACGGCCACCGCCGCCACCCTGCATCTGACGCATGAAGAATATCCAGATACCAATAAGAAGCAGGAAGGGGAACCATGAAATAAAGATAGTCATCAATAATGACTGGCCTTCCGGCGCTGCCGCGGTAATTTCAACATTATTATCCAGCAGATCACCAATCATCGCGGTATTACTGGTTTCCGGACTGTAGGTACTGAATATGCTGCCAGTATTGGATTTACCCTTAATTTCACGACCTTCAATGGTCACCTGTGAAACCTGGCCTGACTTCACCATGGCGATATAGGCCGAATAAGGCAAGGCCTGGGAAGTACCCGACTGTTTACTGAAATTACTGAAAACAGACAGTAGAACCACTGCTATGACAGCCCATAAAATCAAATTTTTTGCTAAATCGTTCAATTAACCGCTCCAAAACGTCCGCATCACTGCGAACAAATATGTATGTCACTAACTTACAATACTTTAAAGCCAGTTGCCAGCGCATAGACCTCACGACTTCTTGCTCGCGAGGCCTTGGGTTTGCGCATAACTACCCTGGAAAAACTGGCCTTTAACTCTTTGTTATAGGCGTCGAAACCTTCCCCCTGGAAAAGTTTCACTAACAGCCCACCACCGGGCTTTAATACCTGTCGCGCCAGATCAAGCGCTAACTCACATAAAAGGTAGGCTCTGGGCATATCGACAGAACCCATGCCTGTGATATTGGGGGCCATATCTGAAATTACAAGGTCTGCCTTGCCGCTTTCACCCTGTTCTGCAATATTGCTCGTCATTACCTTCATTAATTCGTCAAAAACGAGCTGTTCACGAAAATCACCTTCGATAATGGTGACACCCTCGATAGGGTCCATCGGCAATATATCCAGCGCAATGACAGTGCCTTTCCCGGCTAATTTTTTCACACAATATTCCGACCAGCCACCTGGCGCTGCGCCAAGATCAATAATCGTCATACCGGGTTTAAGCAGCCGATCTTTCTGGTCAATTTCAATAAGCTTATAAATGGCGCGCGAACGATAACCATCCTGCTGCGAACGGCGAACATATTCGTCATCGAAATGTTCTTTTAACCAGCCTTTACTGCTTTTGCTTTTAGCCATGATATCAAAGAAACAAGCGTTAGCCGCGAAGAACGCAAAAAGCGCGAGAGTTAAAAGCACTGTTGTAATAAGACTTTTTGAAAAAAATTTAATAATTCGCGCCTGGAGTATGGAAACCAAAGGTAATTTAAGTATTTACACTTTATATGGATTATCTTTTGCGTCGTTTGCGTTCTTTGCGGACTGAATTTTTATCTTTTAACTGCAAACTGCCTACTGACCACTGCCAACATCCTTCGGCAATTCAATAATCGCTTTATCAGGATTAACGCGATAAACAGACAGGGTCTTGCCGATCGACTGCACTTCTTCCGACTGGCTTTTCTGGCAAATTTTCGCGATCAGCTGCTTACGAAGATCCCGGTCATCGACCGACAGTTTTATCTTCACCAGCTCATGATGTGTTAGTGCGATATCCAGTTCATTTAACACTTCATCGGTCAGCCCTTTCTGGCCTAACATGATAACCGCTTTTAAATCGTGGCACTTAGCACGCAGAAATTTGATTTGTTTTTTAGATAAGGGCATAAAGACATTCCAGAAAAAGAATTTATCCGCGAAGGACGCAAAGTTCGCAAAGAAAAGCAATTGTAATTATAAAAACAGCCACACCACATTGTATTTTTGTATGTAGGCCTACATAAGTGAAACTTTGCTGGCTTACAGCTAACGGAGTGACTGTCATGAATGGCAACGTCTTTTCCTAAGCTATATTATGCATTGTCTTTTTTTGCGAACTTTGCGTCCTTCGCGGAAATAATTTGTTTTAAATATATTTAATCTCAACAATTTCCAGCGAACGCAAACCGCCCGGTGTTTGCACTTCGGCAACGTCACCTTCTTCTTTACCGATTAAGGCGCGAGCAATGGGTGAGCCGATTGAAATCATGTTCTTCTTGATGTCCGCTTCGTCTTGCCCGACAATCTGGTAACATAATTCCTCGCCGGTTTCTTCATCGGCAACCTCGACTGTCGCACCAAAGACAACCTTGCCATTGGCATTTACCGTCGTGACATCAATAATGGTTGCGTTACTAAGCTTGCCTTCAATGTCTTTAATGCGGCCTTCAATAAAACCCTGCTGCTCTCGTGCTGCATGGTATTCCGCATTTTCTTTTAAATCGCCATGCTCACGTGCGGTCGCAATATCTTCAATTACTTTCGGACGATCAACACTTTTTAAGCGCTGCAGCTCGTCCTGTAAATTTTTTGCACCGCGTACGGTAATTGGCACTTTGTTCACGCTATAACCTCTTTTCTCTGTAGCTTGATCGCATCATGTAAAGTCTGTAATCGCGTAACGACATTCACTTCTAAATAATCCAGTGCCAGCACGGTTGCGTTGGCTCCAGCGATAGTCGTAGTGTAACTTACCTTATGCTGCAATGCTGAGGAACGAATAGTATAAGAATCATTTATCGCTTTTTTACCTTCGGTGGTATTGATAATTAAAGCAATATCGCCGTTTTTAATCATGTCGACGATATGCGGACGACCTTCGTAAACCTTATTCACCAACTTGCATTCAATCCCTGCTGTCTGCAATGCACTGCCGGTACCACTGGTGGCCACCAGCTCAAAACCTTTAGCCACTAACGCACGCCCCAGTGAGACCGCATGATCGCGATCACGTTCGCGCACACTGATAAAAACACGGCCTTTGGTAGGTAAAACCACGCCCGCGCCTAATTGTGCTTTGGCAAAGGCCATGCCGAAACTTTCGCCAACACCCATCACTTCACCGGTCGATTTCATTTCAGGACCCAACAACGGATCGACCCCGGGGAATTTAACAAACGGGAAATACCGATTCTTTTACCGCGTAATTTTTAGGCACCACTTCCTCTGTTATACCCTGCTCTTTTAGTGATTTACCCGCCATACAACGTGCGGCAATTTTTGCCAGCGGCACACCGGTTGCCTTGGACACAAAGGGCACGGTACGCGAAGCACGCGGATTCACTTCCAGTAAATAGATATTTTCACCGTGTTCTGTAAACTGGATGGCAAACTGGATATTCATTAAACCCACGACGCCCAGTTTTAATGCCAGCTGCCGTGTTTGCTCACGCAACTGATCCTGGACACTATCTGTCAATGAATACGGCGGCAAAGAGCAGGCGGAATCACCAGAATGCACACCCGCCTGTTCGATATGCTCCATGATGCTGCCGATTAATACCTGCTCGCCATCACAGATAGCATCAACATCAACCTCAACCGCATCATCCAGGAAACGATCAAGCAATACTGGCGCATCGTTGGAAACACTGACTGCGTTTGCCATGTAAAATTTAAGATCAGTTTCGTTATAAACGATTTCCATGGCACGCCCGCCGAGCACATAAGATGGCCGCACCACCAGCGGGAAGCCAATCTCAGCCGCGCCAGCAACGGCCTCTTCAGTCGAGCGCGCCAGTCGATTCGGCGGCTGTTTCAAACCCAGTTCGTTGATCACCTGCTGGAATCGTTCACGGTCTTCAGCCAGATCAATGCAATCGGGTGTGGTGCCAATAACCGGCACGCCGGCCGCTTCAAGGTCACGCGCCAGCTTCAATGGTGTCTGACCACCATACTGCACAATGACGCCTTTGGGTTTTTCTTTATCCAGCACTTCAAGCACATCTTCCAGCGTTAATGGCTCAAAATACAAACGATCCGAGGTATCGTAATCGGTGGAAACCGTTTCCGGATTACAGTTGATCATAATGGTTTCATAACCATCATCACGCATGGCGAAAGCAGCATGCACGCAACAATAGTCGAACTCGATACCCTGACCAATGCGGTTCGGACCGCCGCCTAAAATAACAATTTTATCGCGATCATCGACATCCGCTTCGCACTCTTCTTCATAAGTGGAGTACATATAGGCGGTAGATGTGGAAAACTCTGCGGCGCAGGTATCGACACGTTTGTATACCGGACGAATATTTAAGGCATGGCGATATTCACGCACCGATATGGTATCGGTGGCCATGGCACGCGCCAGCAGGCTGTCTGAAAAACCTTTTCGTTTTAACTGGAACATCTCGTCTTTAGATAAACTGTCCAGCGCTTTACCGGCAAGCGACATTTCAATCTTGATTAACTCTTCAATCTGCACCAAAAACCAGGGATCGATTTTGGTGAGGTTAAACATTTTTTCGTTGCTATAACCGCGCCGGTAAGCATCACCGACATACAGCAGACGATCGGCACCGGCCAGGCTCAATTCCTGGTTAAGGAATGACTCTACTTCTTCTTCCGCCATTTCAGGATCGAGCACCGGGCTCAAACCGTCAATATCCACTTCCAGTCCGCGTAAGGCTTTTTGCAGCGACTCCTGGAAAGTACGTCCGATGGCCATGACCTCACCCACCGATTTCATCTGCGTGGTGAGGCGGTTCTCGGCCTGCGGGAATTTCTCAAAAGTGAATCGTGGTATTTTGGTGACCACGTAATCGATGGTTGGCTCAAACGATGCCGGTGTTGCGCCGCCGGTAATATCATTTTGCAGCTCATCCAGCGTGTAACCAATGGCCAGCTTGGCCGCAATTTTTGCAATGGGAAAACCGGTGGCTTTTGAAGCCAGCGCAGAAGAGCGTGACACCCGCGGATTCATTTCGATGATGGTCATGCGGCCATCGGCAGGATTGACTGCAAACTGAACGTTTGAACCACCGGTTTCAACACCGATTTTGCGCAGTACTGCAATCGATGCATCACGCATAAGCTGGTATTCTTTATCGGTCAACGTTTGCGCGGGGGCCACCGTGATTGAGTCGCCGGTATGGATGCCCATGGGATCAAGATTTTCTATGGAACAGATAATGATGCAATTATCATTTTTGTCGCGCACCACTTCCATTTCGTATTCTTTCCAGCCACAGATCGATTCCTCAACCAGCAATTCACTGACCGGTGATAAATCCAGACCGCGATGACAGATCTCTTCGAATTCTTCCTTGTTATAGGCAATACCGCCGCCGCTGCCGCCCATGGTAAATGAAGGACGAACAACCGTTGGATAACCCACCTGGGCCTGCACCTGGTAGGCCTCTTCCATGCTGTGCGCGATCGCGGCGCGCGGCATGTCCAGGCCTAATTCTTCCATGGCCTTTTTGAAACGCTCGCGATCTTCCGCCATATCGATGGCATCTTTGCTGGCGCCAATCATTTCAACGCCAAACTTTTCAAGAATGCCTTCACGATCCAAATCCAGCGCACAGTTCAGCGCCGTCTGCCCGCCCATGGTCGGCAGCAGCACATCGGGTTTTTCTATTTCGATAATGGCAGCAACGGTCTGCCAGGTGATAGGCTCGATATAAGTGGCATCAGCAATTTCCGGATCCGTCATAATGGTTGCCGGATTCGAATTCACCAATATGACGCGTAATCCTTCCTCCTTCAGCGCTTTACAGGCCTGCGCCCCCGAATAATCAAACTCACAGGCCTGCCCAATAACAATAGGCCCGGCACCAATGATTAAAACACTTTTTATGTCTTGTCTTTTAGGCATAGTAAGCAACTAGTCCGCAGAACGAACGCAAAAGACGCGAAAAAAGAAAATTAAATATTATTCTTGTTTCATCATATTTCCAGACTAGTCTGCTGTATACCCAATTTGGATATGCCAAAATTCAATAGTAATCCCACCGTTAATCCAGTTGCTTTTAAATAATTCATTACTTGCGCATCATGCTCTCTACTAAATACAGATAAAGCTTTTAACTCAATCAACAACTTATCATCAACTACAATATCAGCGTAATATTTTCCAACATTCTCACATTTATAATAAATTTCAAATTGTTGCTGACATTGAAAAGATAGCCCTGCCTGTGAGAGTTCTACACAAAGCGCATTTTCATACACCTTCTCTAAAAATCCAGCACCTAATTCTCGACTAACATTTTGAGCACATCCTAAAACCAGCTCACTTAATTTTTTACCGACGATCATAAAAACCTCCTTGCTTTTACAATATAATTTCTAACTTTTTTTGCGTCTTTTGCGTTCTTCGCGGACCGATCCTGCTTTTAAGTCCTTTCTCTCATCAGCTCAATAAAGTGATCAAACACCGGCGCGATATCATGCGGTCCCGGACTCGCCTCCGGATGCCCCTGAAAGCCGAAAGCCGGTTTATCTGTACGGTGTATGCCCTGTAGCGATTGGTCAAACAATGAACGATGCGTTGCTTCCAGGTTCGATGGCAGACTTTCCGCATCAACCGCAAAACCATGGTTTTGACTGGTAATCATGACTTTTTTACTGGACAAATCCTGTACCGGATGATTCGCGCCGTGATGCCCGAACTTCATCTTCATGGTCTTTGCACCACAGGCCAGCGCCAGTAACTGGTGCCCAAGGCAGATACCAAATATCGGGGTTTCTGTTTGCAAAATTTCCTGAATGGCTGCAATCGCATAATCACAGGGCTCCGGATCACCGGGGCCATTGGATAGAAAAACCCCATCGGGGCTCATCGCTAAAACGTCACTTGCAGGGGTTTTGGCTGGCACTACCGTAACCTTGCAGCCGCGCTCGACCAGCATGCGCAATATGTTTCTTTTTACACCATAGTCGTAGGCCACAACATGAAACTTCTGCTCGGGATTTTCGTGCGGTTGATTCGTTTCCAGATTCCAGATGTTTTCAGCCCACTGATAAGAACCTGAAGTGGTTACTTCCTTCGCCAGATCCATGCCTTTCAGGCCCGCAAATGACTTCGCCTGCGCAATAACCGCCTCAGCATCAATGTTATCAGCCGCGACAATGCAACCACCCATGGCTCCTTTATCACGCAATATGCGCGTTAAACGACGGGTATCAATATCCGCAATAGCCACCACATTATTTTCCACCAGGTAATCGTGCAGACTTTTTTCAGCGCGCCAGTTGCTCATGATCATTGAACTATCGCGAATCACCAAACCACTGGCAAACACGCCATCGGCTTCTTCATCACCGGCACAGGTGCCGACGTTACCAATATGAGGATAAGTTAAGGTGACGATCTGTTGACTGTAGGAGGGGTCGGTGAGAATTTCCTGGTAACCCGTCATCGCTGTATTAAATACCACTTCACCGATGGTTTCACCGGAAACGCCAATGGACTTGCCAAAAAACAAGCTCCCATCTTCAAGCGCTAGCACAGCTGTGGTCAATACATTCTCCAGAAGGCGCAATACATGATAAGAAATCGAGATACAAAATAAATCAACCCATCATATCTGCTGGCTACTATAAACCGTGTGGCTAAAGCGAGCAGATATGAAAAAGGCTGGTACAAATCCTGTCGAATTTGGCCAGCCTCTAGTTTAAGACCCAAGTCAGCTTAAAGCCCAAGTCTCAAACTTAAAATTAATGGCGTCCCCAAGGGGAGTCGAACCCCTGTTGCCGAGATGAAAACCCGGTGTCCTAGGCCTCTAGACGATGGGGACACACAACGTTGCAGCCTCATCGTTCGGCCCTGCTACAACGGGCGGGAATTGTACGGGGGAATGGGTTGGAGGTCAACAGTTTTGACCGAGAATGTTTGGAAGAAAGTTGGCAGTTATCAGTTGGCAGTGATAAAGCTAGTCGGCAGTTTTCAGTAGGCAGTTTGCAGTTAAAACTTATGACTTAAAGCATGGTTTCGTCATGCCGGCGTGCTTTTGGCCGGTATCCAGTGTAGAGCTAGTTGGCAACGTGCCACTCTCGGCCTCAGTAAGCAGTGAATGCGTTAAATCAAAGGGTATTGGCTGCCAACTGCAAACTGATAACTGCCGACTAGCTTTATCACTGCCAACTAACAACCTCTTTTAATAAGCGTTTTTATGTACCAGCCCGCGAAAAATCGTCATGATAATAATCTTGATATCCAGCCATAATGACCAGTTTTCGATGTAATAAAGATCATGCTCAATGCGCGTGTGCAAACAGGTATTTCCACGCCAGCCATGGACCTGCGCCCAGCCGGTAAGGCCCGCTTTGACCAGATGTTTTTTCATATAGTGCGGAATTTCATCTTTGTATTTTTCAACAAACATCGGGCGTTCCGGACGAGGACCAATCAACGACATTTTACCCTGAAGCACATTAAATAACTGAGGCAGCTCATCCAGACTGGTTTTACGTAAAAAAGAACCAAACCGAGTCGCACGGTTATCTACCTTACTTGCCCATATCGGACCCGACTCTTTCTCGGCCTCAACCGGCATAGTCCGAAATTTGTACATAGTAAATTCTACGCCATTCCACCCTATGCGACGCTGACGGTAAAAAACCGGCCCCGGCGAACTGTACTTCACGCCAACTGCGATCAGCAGCATTAACGGGCCGGCCATTAACAGGAGCACCGTAGCCAGCACATAATCTTCCAGCCGCCTTGGTAAACTTATTCATGCCATCAATGGCCGAATAAGAAATATTAACCACCGGCACACCCGCAATTTCAGACAATGAATGATGCATTAACTGATACTCAAAGATATCAGGCACATAACGAATTTCTGCAGCAGAACCATCTAGCGCAGATATAACTTTACGAATTGTCTCTTCCTCACTATGCGGCAATGAAATCCAGACCTGATCGACATTACCTTCATCAACATACTTACGTAATTCAGTTACATTTGAGATTATTTTTTTATCTTGTAACCAGGAAGGCAGCTGTTCAGCATTTGCACCAAACAAAGCAGAAATTTCCAGACCAAACCAGGTAGAACGACGCAAACGATCTGCCACCACAGCCGCCTGTTCACCGGTACCCACAATAACAATATGGCGATGATTATATCCACTGGAACGCAACCAGCGCAAAACAATGCGCAACAATACCCGTGAACCAACTAAAGATACCCATGTCGACACTAACCACAAGCCCATCCATGAACGTGAAAAATCAGCACCAGACTTGGTGACAAAGGCCAATCCAGTCAGCAATAACCCAACCATCAACCATGCCATGGTTAAATGTCTAATTTCGGTTAATGTAGAGGTGCCGCGCCAGACACGATAAATTGTAAACAGAGGAAACAGCAACCCTGTAAAGACAACTGCCAGCAGAATAACCCTTACATAATGCTCAGGAACACCATACACACCCATTGCAACGAAAGCATCATAAGCAGTTGAATAATAATAAGCC
>CAVYHC010000021.1:0-8105 GCA_963768125.1 uncultured Gammaproteobacteria bacterium | reverse complement strand
GCTTATTCTTGAATCACTGTATTATTATACTAGAAAATATTTTAGAGATACTCACGGGAGTAAAAGATGACCCAGGATGAAATGAAAAGAAAAGCGGCAGAGGCGGCTTTGGAATATGTAATCACTGACGAAATTGTTGGTGTCGGCACCGGCTCTACGGTCAATCACTTTATTGACTGCCTGGCTGAAATAAAACATAAAATCAATGGCGCGGTTTCCAGCTCAGAGGCCTCAAGCGAACGTTTACAAGGCTACGGTATTCAGGTTTTTGACCTAAATGACGTTAACGGCTTAGAAGTCTATGTTGATGGCGCCGACGAATCCGATCACTACCTAAACCTGATCAAAGGCGGCGGCGGTGCCTTGACGCGTGAAAAAATTATTGCCGGCGCCAGCAGGAAGTTTGTCTGTATCGCCGATGAATCCAAACTGGTGGATGTCATGGGTGAGTTCCCCTTGCCCATTGAAGTTATTCCCATGGCCCGCAGCTTCATTGCCAGGGAGCTGGTAAAAATGGGCGGCCGCCCGGTCTACCGTGAAGGCTTTGTCACCGATAACGGCAACGATATTCTCGACGTGCACGACCTGAAAATAATGGAACCGGTAAAGCTGGAAAACGAACTGAACAAACTGCCCGGCATTGTTACCGTGGGTATCTTTGCCAACCGCGCGGCGGATGTACTGATATTAGGCACACCGCAAGGCGCGAAAACCGTCATGTCTAAATAAAATAGTCAAAAACTCAAGACCTATTTACCACAGAGGCACAGAGGACACAGAGTTTTTTTATTGTTAACAGTGCCTTCGGCGCTGTTAACAATAGATCGTTTTTCTCTGTGATCTCTGTGTCTCGACAATCGCTCCTGCATTGTTCTACTTACGGGCGTCCTGCCCTAATCTGTGGTGAATTTTTATCTTTAAAGTTTATTAATCACTAAAAGCAGGCGAAAAAAAACGGGGTCCGAAGACCCCGTTTTTTAAGTTCTAACATCTAAGCCCAAATTGTTGCCAATAAGGGACTTTTCAGATTAGAATTTTTTCTTGATACCAGCTGTAAACATTGACTCATCACCACCGCCAGCAGCGTAATTTTGGTCATGTGACAGAGCACCGTAACCAACATACACATTAGTCATTTTAGACATCTTGTGATTATAAGCTAAAGCATAACCAGTAGTGTCTTCACTTGGGTCACCAGAAGCTTCGTCATAATCGGTCATACCGTATGTCGCGATGAGACTGTTGTTTTTATTGATGTTAAAAGTACCCGCAGCAAAGATGTAGTCAACGTCTGATTCCCATTCACCTGTGTCAATCGTTTCATACTGTAAAGCGACAGAGAATGCTTTAGCGGAGAATTTACCGCCAAGTTTAATTGCTGTTGCTGTATCACAGAAATTTGCGATCGTACAGTCATGGATGGCCAAATTAAGATCTGGGTCCACCTGCAGTACCAGCTAGCTGGAAACCTATATAGTCTGCATAAGCCGTAATTGCTTTAGTCTTAAAACGCACGCCAATACCGCTAGTCTCGTCATTAGAGCCAGAGAAGGTTGTGTTGGCCACTAATGAAAAACCGCCCATAGCAGGTGAAGAGTATTGTGCCGTATGAGTTGAACGGCCACGGTTGATACCTTTACCACCATGAAGTGCAGACTGAGTACCCAGGAAGCCACGACCCTCAAGAGGGGTACGGTATAATGGGTCAACCTTGCCGCCCATCTGTTTGTAGTTAGAAGACATGCTACCGAACTTAATCGTACCCAGGCCACCTTTCAAACCGACAAACTGGTCACGTCCACTAAGAGCACCGACACCTTTATCGTTATTACTAATTAGCTGTTTTTCATCAGGGAATGTGGTTGGATTTGGACCGACAGCGACTTGAAACTCAAGCTTGTAGATTGCTTTTAAACCATCACCCAGGTCTTCAGAACCTTTCACACCGATAGCCGAGGTATTGCTTGATACCCTCAGATTGTTGTCAGCATTTGGATCATCGTTATCCGCCTGATTTAAAGACAGGTGAACGTTACCGTATACCGTTGTTTCGGCCATTGCTGCTGGTGCAGCCATGGTCGCCGCTACTGCGAGTACTAATATAGATTTTTTCATTATGCAAGACTCCTGCAAAGTTATTATGATCATAGCTATGATTACAAATATAATGTGATTACAACGGAACGCTTCCCCCAATGAAAGCGGTTTGCCTCATCTTAAAAAGCTGCTGTAGCCACAATAATCTTTATTCTGTACGCACCTGTTATATTCAGATATCCAACAGATAAAGATTACGGGAAGTATATGCAGATAAACTTTAATTGCAAGTAAAATATTGATTATTTAAACCTTCTATTACTGAAAAACGCACAGACTGAATTACATTACCAATACTGAATAGCTTATACCTGCACTGAATAGTACATAGCAAAAACTGATTTAATCCCTATTAGATACATAAATTAAAAAATTTAGCCGAAAAAGGCTTAAAAACAGGGGTTTTTGTCGATAACGCAAGAAAAACATAAAGAAAGGTTTTTTTAGTTTTAAACATTTGCGTGCTTTGCGTCTTTTGCGGATAATTTTATTTTTTATCTTTACTCTATTTTCCAATACCTCAAAAGCAGAACTTTGCAGAACTTTAAAGCAGGCAATAAAAAAGCCCCGATATCGGGGCTTTTTGTCGATAACGCGAGAAAACTCTAACGTTTCGAGAACTGGGTTGCACGACGCGCTTTGCGCAGACCCACTTTTTTACGTTCGACTTCACGTGCATCACGTGTGACAAAACCGGCTTTGCGTAATGCGCTGCGTAAGGTTTCATCATAAGCCATCAAAGCACGCGTAATACCGTGACGAATAGCACCCGCCTGGCCTGAAATACCGCCACCGCTTACCGTGACTTTCAAATCGATGTTATTGATCATGTCAACCAGCTCTAAAGGCTGACGAACGATCATTTGCGCTGTTTTACGACCAAAAAATACATCGAGCGGTTTCCCGTTAACAACGATATCACCTGCGCCTGTGCTTAAAAATACACGAGCGCTTGATGTTTTGCGTCGACCGGTTGCGTAATATTGTTCTGCCATGGTAACTCTGCTTTTAATTAGTTAAGACTGTCTTAGCTTTTGCCGTTACAGTTATTGCTGATACAGTTATTGCTGCTTCAGTTCTTTTTAGTTTATCTCGAGAGGTTGCGGTTGCTGCGCTGTATGCTGATGCTGTGGACCCGCATACACTTTCAGCTTGCGGTACATTTCACGACCCAATGGATTTCTTGGCAACATTCCTTTAACCGCTATTTCAATCACTTTCTCTGGGGTACGCTCAATCATATCGTTAAAGCTGGTTGCTTTCAGCCCACCCATATAACCTGAGTGGCGATAGTACATTTTATCTTTAGCTTTGTTTCCGCTAACACGTACTTTTTCAGCATTAATGACAACAATGTAATCGCCCGTATCAACGTGTGGCGTATAGATTGCTTTATGTTTACCGCGAAGACGGCGTGCAATTTCAGTTGCTAATCGACCCAATGTTTTACCATCAGCATCAACCAGGAACCAGTTGCGTTTTACGTCATCAGCTTTTGCGCTTATGGTTTTCATCACTAATCCGGTGTATCCAATCTATGTGTATATAAATGTAGGCGAGAACCCAATGTAGCCGGCCCCGACAAAGAGGCGGAATATTACAGGCATTTGCCCTGCCCGACAAGTCTAAAGCGGGCTTTTTAGTAAAATAAATACTCTGCTTAAGTTATAAGTTTTAAGTTATTAAGTTTTAAGCTGTATGTAATGAGTGAATTTCTCTAAAACTGACTACTTGACTACTTACTACTTACAACTTACAACTCCATTCCAGCGACAAATTTATTATATATTTTTCAATTAGATACAATAAATCACGGGTAAAAAATCATTCGCAGGGTACGCCGTGCTCAGCGAAATATCAACGGGGAATTCATGGGGCGCATGGCGCACCCTACGAAGCTTTATCCTTTAGCCAAAAAAAACGCGGACATAAGATCCGCGTTAAAGATTACCACCAAAGGGAGGATGGAGGAAATTTGAAACACTCAATTCCATAAATTGAATATAAGTATATTATAATATAGCAGTTTAACTGTCAATCAATTATTTAATATCCCGCTATTTAAATTCTCAAGTGACTGATAAATATAAACTTATAACTTACAACTTATAACTAGTTCTCTATATCAGTAACCTTTCAACAATCTCGCCATTGATCAAATGCTTTTCAATAATCTCGTCAATATCTTCTCGATCAAGGTAGCTGTACCATGTCGCTTCAGGATAGACCACTAAAACAGGCCCAAGTTCACAACGATCCAGACAACCGGAGGTATTTATTCGAACCTGGCCTTCCCCGGACAGGCCCAGCTGCTTTATTCTGGCTTTGGCATAAGCCCGTATCTCGGTGGCATTGCATTGTTCACAACACTGCGCGCCCGATTCCCGGAAATTGGTACAAAAAAACACGTGATATTTATAAAAAGACACTAAAACTCTCCTCCAGCGAACAACCATTGCAGTGCATCATAAAAGATATTGCACCGCCAGCGTTAAAGTCGCAAGATACTGTTATGCGACATTACAGCCCTTTTGACCAGTTAATCATGAATGCGGACACCGCATTACGTACTTTGTTTGGTAAACCCGTGATAACGGAAAGAGACTATCCCGCCGCCAGCCTGGCAGCGAGCGGAACGGCCGATGCAGATCTGTCAGAACAGCAAAAGAAAGACATTGCCGGCCTGATGCGGGTAAATCACAGTGGTGAGGTTGCGGCACAGGCTTTATATCAGGGCCAGTCGCTAACCTCTAAAAACAAAGAGGTCAGGGAAAAACTGCAACAGGCTGCGCTGGAAGAGAATGACCACCTGAACTGGACCAAAAACCGCATCCATGAGCTGGGCGGTCACACCAGTTTGCTTAACCCGCTATGGTATGGCGGCTCATTTGCCATAGGCGCCTTTGCTGGCGCCATTGGTGATAAATGGAATTTAGGCTTTTTAGCTGAAACTGAACACCAGGTTGTTGAACATCTTGAGTCCCATCTCAAACAATTACCCGGCGACGACATACGAAGCCGCGCGATACTGCAGCAGATGAAAACAGATGAGTTAAAACACGCCACCACCGCGATTGAAAACGGTGCCGCAGAATTACCGCCACCGGTTAAAAAATTAATGGCCGCCATGTCAAAAGTAATGACTGGCACCGCTTATTACATCTAATATTTTTCCGCGAAGGACGCAAGAGCGCGAAGAAAAACGTTTAAAATTTCATAAAAAAACAATTAGTCCGCAAATGAACGCAAATGAACGCAAATAAAACCTTTTTAAATGTTTAAACTGTAGCTCGGGTTTCGCGTAGCGTAACCCAACACTTCGTGACCTTGGTACCCTTAGTTGGATTATGTTATCGCTAATCCAGCCCGCAAAAAAACTTTATAATTTTTAATTCTTATTTGCGTTCATTTGCGTTCATTTGCGGACTAATTGCTTTAAAAGCTCTTGCGTCCTTTACGGTAAAATTTCATCATGCACCGCTTGCCAGACGGCTTCACCGAAAACGGTCTGCACCACCAGCGGCAGGGCAATAGAACCTTGTGACAGCAATAAGTCGTGAAACGCTTTTAATTTTATTTTATCGGGCACGCCGACAATTTCACGTGTTTTTAAAATAATCTCCCGACCCACGGCGTAACACAACGGTGTTGCTGCCGCATGGCAATACCAGGCAACTTCCGACTGTGCTTGTGAGTGCTCAAAACCCAGCTTTTCAACTAACAGCGCTACTGCATCATCAAAGCTAAATTGCCCGGTATGAATTTTTACATCGATAATTATCCTTAGTGCTCGCCACAAGCGATCACGCAACAAAATAAACTCATGTTCTTTTTTATTGTATAAACCCTGTTCAAAAACCAGCTGTTCACAATACAGTGCCCAGCCTTCATACATACTGGCTGATGCATTTAACAACCGAGTCGCATTGTTGTTATTATGCCGGTTAGCAATGACAAACTGTAAGTGATGCCCGGGAAACGCTTCATGCACCGATGTTAAATCCATGCTGAACTGGTTGTGCTCCGCCAGCAATGCTTCATCTTCTACTGTTGTTACATAATATAAACCGTGCTGATTTTTGTCCGAAGGAACCGGTGGCTCATAAGCCGCAAACGGAATAACATGGCGGAGAAATGATGGCGTTTGCTGAACCTTAAGCGATAGCTTATCCGGTAAAGTAACAATATCTGCCTGCAGCAACCAGGCATGCGATTCCTGCATTTTCTTGCGATAGCTATCAAGCAGCTTTGACGCATCAGTATGTTGAGCACGAACTTTAGTCAGCGCTTTATTGATATCTTTCTCGCCGCAGATTTTTTCACTTTGCAACAACAGCTGCTGCTCTGTTTGTGCCGCCAGGCGTTCGCCAAAAGCCAGCACCTTTTCTGCATCGCTTGCTAAATAGTGCTTATTGTTTAACAAACGATTAAATCGCAAATGCCCCGATGCAAATTTTCCTGCCGCTAATGGCAGCACATCGGTTTCCAGATAACGGGCAAAGTCATTTAGCGCATTGGCAGCTGCATCAAACAGTGGCTGCAAACTTGAGGGACTTGAAAACTTTGCAGTAATCAGCGGATGGCGCTCCAGTCCACGAACAAACTCTGCCCCAGTTTGTGCAATTTGTTTTGCTGTAGACGCCCACTGTGGAACAACACGTTCCGGATGTTGCGCCAGCATCACTTTAGCGCCACGTAAATATTCTGGAATACTCTCAAGTCGATGCTTGATCGCATGATGCACATTGTCACCCGGATGAATCAATAACTGGTAAATAGCGCCGACTGGCAGATAAGCGATCGGATCACGATAACGCCAGTTGCTTCTTCTTCCAAATCATGCAGTTCAATTGATATTGCGCCCTGCAATAGCTGGCAATCTATTTTCCTGGCTCATCAAGCTCAGAACAGTTGAACTCTTCCAGTGCAGAGACAATGAATTTTCTGGTTTAAAGCGATTAAGGCGCCAATATCATCATGATCATAACTTCTGAGTTGTGCCGCATAATCATAAACACCTACATCAACGGCCGTTTCCGGATGATAGCGAAACCATGAGTGGTAATATTGATCGCATAAAGCATCAAACAGAACACTGGCGGGACTTGTTGCCGCATCAACACCGCTATCATCGAGCGAATCCTCTGCTTGTGCATTATCTTCAATATGAGGCATTTTATTATTCTTCTATGATTTCAAAATCATGTGTCACATCGACACTTTTCGCAAGCATAATGGAAACCGAACAATATTTTTCAGCGGTCATATTAACTGCACGCTCAACTTTCTTTTCATCCAGCTCCTTACCTTTTACCACATAGTGCACGTGTATTTTTGTAAATACTTTGGGTGCCTGTTCCGCACGCTCTGCAGTTAATTCAACATTGCAATCACTCATTGACTGGCGCTGGCGCTGTAAAATTAACACCACATCGAAGGCCGTGCAGCCACCCATGCCTAGCAACACCATTTCCATTGGCCTGACGCCAAGGTTTCGCCCGCCGCTTCCGGTGAGCCGTCCATAACCACCGAATGTCCACTTTCGGATTCGCCGACAAATGACATGTTGTCTATCCACTTCACTACTGCTTTCATATTTTCTCCTTGGTACGCGTTGATAGAACAAACTTTAACAGGCGATTTACAAAAGACGCCTACAAAGATGTAGCTGGTAGGGCTACGACCCACTATGCTCATTCAAAAGTTTTAAAAGCATTAGTCCGCAGATGGACGCAGATGAACACAGATAAAAAACTATATTAATTGGGCGGCATTCTGAAATACAGGATGTGCTTATCTGTGTTCATCTGCGTCCATCTGCGGATAAAATGTTTTTGTTTCTAAAGGCGTCACTGGCCGAACCGCCCCCTTCAGCACTTTGCGTGAACATCTGTTTAAGGCTCGTATTGAGCTTTACCACTATTTTTCTGAACAAGTCCGAGCGCAATATGTTATCCATTAGACCCTATTCAGGATTATACAAATAAGTTCTTAAAAAAATAACTCTG
>CAVYHC010000020.1:0-248128 GCA_963768125.1 uncultured Gammaproteobacteria bacterium | reverse complement strand
CTTCAAGACTTGAACCCTCACTCTATTGTTCTGCTTTGAACAGGATTTCAATGCGGGTACCTTTTTCAGGGACACTGTCTATCCTTAACGGCCAGCCGAATCGATCAGATAGTCGCTTGACGATTGTTAAGCCAACTCCATGGCCAATCGCTGTGGTGTTATTGCCTCGATAAAATGGCGAAAAAATCTGTTCGACCTGGTTTTCTGGCATACCGATGCCACTGTCTTTAATAATGACGCTTGAATGGGTTACAGTGATATCGATATGACCGCGATCTGTGTAAAGGATTGCGTTTCGTATCAAATTTCCGAGCAATACAGAAACCACCTTGTCTGCTGCCGAGATCAGCAGTCTGTCAGTTGAGGAAACGTTGATCGGTATTTTTTTTGTCCTGTTGAAAGCCTGGGCCCTGTCGATTTCTTCATCAATGATATCGTTGATGCATACTTCACCTGTTGATAAGGCATTGTCAGACTCACGTGCGAGGAGCAGAAATGCTTCTGTTAAATCCTCCATGTCGTCTGCGGCACGTTTGATTTTTAATATACTATTTTGAGTTGGCGGTGCAAGGTCCTGTTCAGACAACAAAATGTCCGTAGCTATTCGGATAACTGTAAGCGGGCTCCTTAACTCGTGACTGGCATCGCGGGTAAAATTTCTCTCTCGCTCGATGAAGTTATCAAGCCTCTCACCCAGATGAACGATAGAGTTGGCTAACAGCTGAATCTCATCATCAGTTTTAAAAGGCATCTCATCGAGATTGATCGGTGATATTTCCTTGGCGTCAAAATCGACTTTATTGACCTGGTTGGCAAGCCAGCTAACCGGTGAAACCATGCGATGGCTGAATCGATAAGAGAGCCATATAGTAGTGTAGAGGAAGACCAGTATCAAGGTTAGCGGGAAGAGGCCGTAATACATAGCCAGCGAATCCACCTGGCTACGATAATAGAGCAGGTACAGGTCTTTATCCTGTATCGTGGTCTTGTATGCGACGATTCCCTGTTCAGTGCTTTCATGAAAGCCCGGTGCTAAGGGTAGTTTTAGCTTGATATCATCCGGCAGTTTTTCTTTGTCAAAATAACCAGTCAGGTTCTGCGTGTCGGGGAGAGGGAAGGATCTGTCTGATTCATATTGTTGCCAGAAGTATTCGGCTTCCTGTCTTATTGCTTCTTTGATAAGTGTTTCTTCGAGAACGATTTTGGCAAAAAAAACACTGAGTATTGCTGCGATACTGATAAATAGACCTTGAAGGATAAAGGCGCGATTTATCTTGTGTATCAGTCCTCTACGCTGTTTCATTAGAATCGATTATCTTGAAACCGCTGCCCTGAACGGTCAGCAGCAGGTTGTTGTCGAATGGTTTATCGACAACTTTTCGCAGGTTGTACAGATGGCTTCGCAGTGTGTCACTGTCAGGAAGGATGTCGCCCCAGACCTGGCGCTCCAGTTCACGGCGGCTCACTACAGCTGGCGATGCACGCATCAGTACCGACAATATCTTGAGACCTATCGGTGTTATTACCAGTTCTTTGTCAGCACGCTTAACTTTTAGCGTTGAGGTATCTATCGATAGTTCTCCGACGCTGATCACTTCTTTTTTTATATCACCTGAATGTCGCCGGATGAGTGACCTTATTCGTGCTTCGAGTTCCTGGATGGCAAACGGTTTTATCAGGTAATCGTCTGCGCCTCTGTCGAGCCCTTTGATTTTATCATCCAGTGTATCTCTCGCTGTCAGCATGATGATAGGTACATCGCTCCTGGCATCTTCCCGAATCTTCTGACATACCTCTAAACCGTCCATGCCCGGAAGCATCAGGTCAAGGATGATAGCGTCATACTGGTTGCTTACAGCAAGATGCAGACCGGTGATGCCATCAGCAGCATAGTCGATGATGTATTCCCTGTTTTCCAGGTAGTCACAGACCATCTCTGCAATATCTGCATGATCTTCGATCAGTAATACAGTTTTTGATTCGCCTGGATTCATCGCTTACGTATATGGAATACCGATATAAAATAGTTATCTGATAAAAATAATAATGACTGGTGAGGCTAAGCCTCACCAGTCGTCCGTTTCAATCTGTCTATCGGTTACTGGTTGCTTAACACGATAAGATTAAAATCATCTGGTAATCCGCCACCACTTACAGGTTCACGTGCTATCACAGTTGATACCGAACCTGCTGCCAGGTTGGCTGCCTCATCTATTGCAGCCGTACCTGCACCGCCTTCAGTTACCACCCGTATATCATAATCACCTGGAGGCACAGGCACATAATCGGTTATCGTGCCAAAAGTGAAATCATCCAGTAATGGAACAGCTGCCATGCCGTTTTCATCCACGACTTTATTGTCCATGACTTCATATTGACCTGCTGGGGTCACGAATACATCAACCGTGCCTGCCAATGGTGCACCATGGACAACTTTCACACTGGCCTGGGTCACGATTGAGCGGTTATTGTCCTGCGTTGGCAGTAAATCAAACATCGGATCCATAGAAAGGTAACCTGCTGCAATGACTGTATATTCCACACCTGTTTCCAGGCCCAGCGGGGCTGGCAAAGTGTATACGCTGCTGTTAAAGCCTGTACCGACAACTGAGACATCAAAAATGTAATCAGCTGATGCTACTCCTAGATAACTGTCTGTACCTGGTTTGGTCTGCGCATACTCGATTGAAGGTATCAGTGGATCGGTGGGCGGTGCCATGGAAGTGTCAGAAGCATACACTTCTACTGCTCCGGCATCTGGTGATAAATGAACGACCCTGGCGCCAGCTTTTGTCCTGGTATCGATTAACTCTATCTGCGCTGTATCGGTGTAGGCTACTAGCTTTACCGGCGAAGCGTCCTTGGTGGTCGAGTTGACGGTGTTTACAGCAAGTAACAGCAGTTTCTGTCCGGCAAAACCACTCAGATCTACCTTACCAGAATCATAGGCTGGATTTACAGTGTCACCACCAGCGACTAAACGGATCTGGTATTCAGTAGCGGGTAACGCACCTGCATCGACCTGACCCTTGAAGTCAAATGAGAAGTTTGGAGCTGTGCTAGAAATATCAGCGTCGAATTCGGTGACATAAACAGCTACATCACTACCTGCTACTGCGGTAGCAGCATGTAAAACAGAAATGGCAACTTCATCTGCAGCAGGCGTTGCTGCGCTCTCTGCAGCGACGAATTCACTGATGCTCATATCCGCTACATCACCAATCGCTACCACGGTATATCGCTGGTCTTTCACAAAAGGAATATCATCGACTGTGATGACACCCTCAAGGTTGCCACCGGGGACAATAGCATCGACAGCGACATCATACGTTCCAGCGTTGATGCTGACGAAGCCGGTGCTCTCTGGATAATCCAGGTCGGGCACAGCCACTGCACCATTCAGCTTGATATCTACGGGCGGTGCATCTGCAGAGGCATGAATAATACGTATAGTTGACTTGTCGGTGTCGTCACTGCTACAGCCTGTGATTAGTGCTGCGCTGATGATGACGCTACTGGCGACGAGCGTGTTCTTGTAAATTTTATTAAACTTCATTTTTGTATCCTCCCTCAAAGATCAGGATTGGTTAATTTGAGTTAACAGATTAACCAGGCCGATGTGAAGGGAGTGTCAAGCCATAGTGAAAATTATGTGAAATCATAATATATTTTTAAAATTTAACGCAGGCTCGCGTCGACACAGTGGTTTTGTTAATAACAACTGTATAGTACCGATGGAGTGCTCTTTAAAGCCGCCTTCGCAGTAACATAAATAGAAATTCCACATACGAATAAAAGTTTCTGAGTAACCGAGCTTTTCAATCTGTGACAGGTTGTTAAAAAACTGTTCACGCCATTTGGCCAGGGTGTTCGCGTAATGTGGTCCGATATCCTCGAGTTGATAAAAACGCATGTCTGTATGGTCGCTTACGTTTTTAGCGATTACGTTCACTGAAGGTAAAGAGCCGCCCGGAAATATATAACGCTGTATGAAGTCGACTTCTTTTTTAGCTGTCTCGTAGCGTTGGTCGGCGATGGTGATAGATTGCAGTAACATCATGCCTTCAGGTTTAAGAAGTTTGCTGCAATGTTCGAAATAGTTTTTATAATAAGCATGACCGACAGCTTCTATCATCTCTATGGATACCAGTTTGTCGTACTGGCCAGTCAGTTTTCGGTAGTCTTTGCAGAGCAGGGTTATCCTGTCCTCCAGACCCGCTTCCTTAATTTTTTGTTCAGCGTATTCGAACTGCTGTTGAGAGATCGTCGTGGTGGTGATATGGCAACCGTAATTTTTTGCAGCATAGATAGCAAAGCCGCCCCAGCCCGTGCCGATCTCAAGTAACCGGTCATGCTCATTCAGCTGTAACTTCTGACATATCCTGTCCAGTTTCGCGATGCTGGCCTGCTCCATGGTCATCTCGTCCTGTTCGAAGATACCGCTGGAATACATCATCGTCGGATCGAGGAAGCGTTCGAACATATCATTACCGAGATCATAGTGTGCGCCGATATTTTTTCTGCTTCCTGAAAGTGAGTTTCGGTGCAGGAAGTGAAAAGCTTTGTGTAACGGGAGCATCAGTTTACCGAAACCGCCATCGATAGAATTGAGTACATGCTCGTTACGCAGAATGATGCGTACCAGGTCGGTCAGCTGGTGACAGTCCCAGCTCCTCGCCATGTAGGCTTCACCTGAGCCAACAGTGCCGCCAAAGATGACATCACTGTAGAAGCTGGGTTCATGAACGGTGATCGTGACGTGCACAGGGATGTCAGTATCGTCCTTACCAAAGTCATGTTCGGTATGGCCTTCTCTTAGTGTAATTCTGCCATGTCTGATCTCACTGAACTTTGACAAAAATATCTTTTTTGCAAACTTGTCTATCCAGCGATAAGCAGACCCTGGGTTTTCTGGTCTGGTAAGTGCGATGGTATTCGACTTCATACTGATTTCACCGACTTCGGTGCCTCGACTTTAGGGTGGTTAACAAAAGGTATTCTTTTAAGCCATAGCAGCAACGCCTGGTAGTAAATGGCTAAAACGATTTTCATGGTGATCATCGGAAACTGGATCAGCGCCATTGCCAGGTTCTTGCTCGTCATCTCACGTTTTTTTAGTTTCATTGTTGCGTCAAACACTTTTTTACTGTGCTGATAGTTTTCCATATGGACTGATAATGCATTTCCTGGAGTAGAAAATCGCCAGTCGTACTGCATATCCATTGGCATGAAAGGTGAGACATGAAAACGTTTGTCTTCATGGTAGCGATGTAACTTGTTATCTGAATTATCATTTTTTGACTGGTTATCTTTGGCGTCCAGCACGTAACAGTATTGTTCGCCCCATGGCGTATTGTTGACTTCGGTAACGATAAACTCGAGGTTCTCGTCACCAATGTCATAACAGTAATACAGACTTACCGGGTTAAACCTGAAACCGAAGTAACTCAGGTGAGTTAGCAGGCGAATCGGTCCCTGTGGGCGGCGGCCTGTTTCTTGCTCGATATGGTTTCGTACACTGATATCCAGTGGCAGCTTTTTGTCACCGAGATGGTCCTTGCGACGGAAGTTCGCGATGTTTGCTTTTTCGATAGACCATAACCAGAAGCGATCGAAAACTGAAGGCAGCTCAGACAGGTCCAGGTACATCAGGAACAGTTTGTAACTGAACTGATGTTCTCTAGGGGTGAAGCGGCGGTGTCTAACTTGCCCAACGTAGAGACAGCTTTTCTTCATGACTAATGTCCTGTTTAAAGTGTGAGAGTGCATTGATGGCGCTGACCACGCCATCTTCGTGAAAACCATTTCGCCAGTAAGCGCCGCAGTAATAAGTCCTGCTGGTGCCGTTGATCAATCGGTGATTTTCCTGCGCGATGATGCTGTCAGGGGTGAATACTGGATGATGATAGTCGATGGTTTTAATGATCTTTTTCTTATCGATCTGGTCGCTGTAATTCAGCGTGACGCAATACGTGTTATCTGAGCTGATTCCTTGCAGGATATTCATATTGTAGGTCAGTGCCACATCGGATCTTTTATCTTTAGGAATGTGATAGTTCCAGGATGCCCAGGCTTTTTTCCTGATCGGCAGCAGCGATCTGTCTGTGTGCAGTACGGCTTCGTTTTTCTGGTACTGAATGGCTGACAGTGTTGCATGCTCCTGGGCTGAAGGATGCTGCAGTAAATTGAGTGCCTGATCACTGTGTGATGCGATGAAAACATAATCGAATATTTCGATACCGTGTTTCTGAGTGTGAATCTCAACATGGTCCTCATAGCGTACGATCTTACCTACCGGGCAGTCAGTACGTATTTTGTCTTCAAATCCCCTGATGAGTTTTTTTACATAACTATTGGAGCCGCCTTTGATAACGTACCACTGGGGACGGTCGTTTACGCTGAGCAGGCCATGGTTCAGGAAAAACTTGAAGAAGAACCTGGCGGGGAAGCTGAACATGTCTTCCGGCTTCGTCGACCAGATTGCAGCGCCCATAGGAACGATGTATTTGTTGATGAATATCTGGCTGTAATTATTATTAAGCAGGAAGTCGCCGAGGCTAAGGTTGTTAATGTCCTGGTCGCTGTGCATCGTTGTTGATGAACTCGGTCGCCTCACGATTAAAACGCAGGATGTCCGAGATCATCCTGTAGAACCCTGGCCGAAATAAATTGCTGCGTTGAGCGAACAGCGTGTTGAGGTTGTTGCCATTGTATTCAAGGAGACTCTGTTCACATTTGACGCTGAAACTCATCTCTGTTTTCTGGATATCGACATCAAGTTCTTCCAGCAAATTGATAAAGTTGGGGTAGGTTCGGTCATTCAACACGATGAAGCCGGTGTCTATAGTCAGGGTGCCCCTGTTTGAGCCAGCGCTGTTTAATTCAACACTGGCATCTTCGATAGTATGGGTATGTGTATGCCCGCCGATGTGACTGTTCTGTTCGAAAAGTGTGATGTCATGCTCTTTATTAAGATGGTATGCAGCGACATTGCCTGCGATACCGCTGCCGATGATTGCGATCTTCATTGCAACTGGACCTCGTCGATGTTCGTTGAAGTGCCAGGGTTCTTTGACCATTGCTGAGGTACCTTCTGTACTTTATCTATGTCGTATCCCTGTGACTCCATGAAAGACAGCAAAGAATTGTAACTGCTTTCATCCATGCTCGAGTGGCGCGACATCAACCAGACATAATCTCGCTTGCTGCGTCCGATGATGGTGGTCTGATAATTATCATCAAGGTAGATGACGCGGTACTCGGCTTTAAACGGCCAGATAAACTGCATGTCCCACAGTGCATTTGACTGCTGATCTACGATGAAACCTGTCGGCTTGTACTGTTTGCGTTCGCCGTCAGGTGAGCCTTGACGAAAAGTGAAGGTAGTGGCGATGCTGCCATCCTCATTCATCTGGTAAGTTTCTATCGCGTTATAGGCATCGGTCTCGATAAACGTCGGTATGTTCGCGATAACGTACCAGTCACCCATAAAGCGTTCAAGGTCGACATGTTCAACTGTGAGTATCGGTTTCAAGTTTTGACTCCCGCATGCGCTCAGTAATGTGATTAAAGGAAGTATCAGTAATGTTTTTTTCATTTTTGTCATGGTTTCTATTTTTGCGCTCTCTATCTCGTCGGCCACTTATTTATGGCATCGCATATCTGACGACACGTCCGCTCTCCGTCAGAGATTCCAGTGCCAGCCAGTGATCATCGACTGAATACCACAGGTCTATCTGCAGATCTTTACCATGTAATCGATAACGTCTGGCGATAACTTCTTCACTGTTATGTTTCACGGTATCGTTACCGATGAACTCACTGTCGACTTCTATCATCTCGCCAGTCTGTGAGTTAAGCAGGGTTGTCTCGTTGAGGAATTCAGGATCCCAATAGGCAAATGTTTTTATGCAAGGTAGATATGTATTCTGTTTCTCATTCTGTGTGTCAGTGGTGTTTACGATGAAAGCTTCGTTATCTACTTTTCCTGAGACGTTGTATAGATCGCCATTGTCATCAGTGATTGCATTGATGCTGTTGAGACACTGTCCAAGCCAGTGTTCTACGTTATCGTGTTTGTAACTGTATACATTGACAAACAGGAATTTGACATCAAAACGCGCACTGCTGTAGATGACATGATGCTGTTCTTTATGCACCTTAGAAAAGTTGTGGAAGCCAATCTCCTTATCATCTAGATAGACTTTAAAGTTCCAGTTTTTATCGATGCCGTTAGATTCGTTAGCGGCAGATGCGTAAACAGCGTTAACAATACCGAGCAGGTACAATGATAAAACTGTTTGAAAAAAAACATTCCTGAAGTCATATATGTTGTTATGTCTAATATTCATAGTATTGAACTAATGTAAGTTATCCAGTGTGTTTTTTAGGTAACCACGGAAAGAATGCATTTGTGGTTTTGCAGTAACGGCTATATCCCGGGCGTCTTTCAGAAATAGTGCTCTCCAGCAGGCTGACGCCGGAAACTTTCAATAACAGTATCGTCATTAAAATCGGCGAGACGATGCTCCACCAATACCCGGAAGCGACGGCGAACAGGAAAAATGCCCACCAGATACAGAACTCTCCAAAGTAATTGGGGTGACGGCTATAACGCCAGAGGCCGCTGTTCAGCACTTTTTCCTGGTTCCTGTTCGATGCTTTGAAGCGTGAAAGCTGTAGGTCACCGACAGTTTCAAAAAACATACCTGTGATCCATAACGTCAGAGCTATGTAATCCAGATTATTTATTTGATTACTACTGTTAAATATACTCATCAATGGCAGCGCGACGATTACCGCTAGAAATGCCTGCAACAGGAACACGATATACAGACTTTTAAATTCGAAGTTAGGCTGGTTGTTCTTTCTGATGGTCTGATAACGGCTATCTTCTTCCTGCCCCCAGTTGCGCCATGTAATGTGTAATGCCAGGCGTATCGCCCATACCGATAACAGTAAAAGGACAATGCCATTTCTTTCTGTTATTTTCGTATCTGAAAAAAACAGAAAACATAAACCAGCAGCCAATATCATCAGCGACCAGAAACTATCGACGATGCCGACATCTTTTTTTATGCGGCTTGCTACCCATAACAAAACGGCGATGCAAAACAACACCACTAAAGTGTAAGAAAAAGTACTGATATCAAACATGCTGTGCGTGCTCTTGCGTGTCAGGCGTTAGCGAGGAAATGTTATAACCATTTAGCTTCAATGACATGATGACCAGCGCAGGAAGCAATACTGCCCAGGCAATGGCGATGATGCCCATCGACAAGATGAAATCGTCATATTCAACGGCACCAAGTCTGTTGCCTGCGTAATAGGCTAACGGTGCAAATAGTGCGCCGAGAAAAGCGATTAATAATGGCGCGATACCTTTTAGCCAACGCATTGAAAGGTTCAGGGTTGTGGCGAACAATGGCCACATTAAAATCATCCATAGTGGTGCGATGAATTCGAAGACCTGTCCATGACTGTAGCGAGCAAGCCCCTGAGATGTGACGATAGATTCAAAAACCAAACCGATGATCAAAGCAACAATAAGTAACCGCAGCTCTTGCATAGCGTCAGTTGCTCGATAAAAGTGATAGGCAATGACAGCCAACGCAATCATGCTGCCGATTGTTACCTGGTCGTTTGCACCACCTAGTACACAGGCAAACCAGCCGATCTGAAAAAGTAAAAAATTTGTAATGAGTGATTTAGACAGCATTATTTCTTACCGAACAGGTAGTGTGATACGTACCATTCCTGTCCATTGTTGTAGGCGAATAACTCAGCACAGGCCATGAAGAACATGCGCCATCTCATCCACCACTTCTGTGCCTGGTCGGCACCGTAGGCTATTTCGATTAGTGGCCACAATGAATCTTTGTTGTCATCCATATTCTGTAACCAGGCGTTGGATGTTTTTTCGTAATGCTCACCCTGCCAACGCCATTGTCTATGTAAGTTAAGATGCTCCTGAAAGTGCAGCGGCAGGTCATCACTTGGCATCATGCCGCCACTGAAGAAATATCTGCTCATCCAGTCGTCTTCACTTTGGTCAAGGAAAAGATAGGGCACGCCACGGTTGACAAAGATGTGTTTGAAAAACAGGCCGTTTTCATTCAGCCAACGATTAATGTTTTCATAAAGCTGTGGCCAGTTACGCATGTGTTCGAACATTTCTACTGAGACCACACGGTCATATTGTTCCGCGGTATCGAAATCATTCATGTCGCAGGTAATAATATTGATATTGGTGAAGCCACGGCTAGCAGCAATCGATTCGATGTATTCGCGTTGTGAATGGGAGTTAGATACCGCATCGATGTGGCTGTTTGGGTAATGTTCTGCCATCCATAGGGTCAGGGAGCCCCAGCCGCATC
This sequence comes from uncultured Gammaproteobacteria bacterium, assembly GCA_963768125.1. Classification (GTDB taxonomy): domain Bacteria; phylum Pseudomonadota; class Gammaproteobacteria; order SZUA-229; family SZUA-229. Next base: position 237,752 of record CAVYHC010000020.1, on the reverse strand, counting down.
CCAGCTCGAGTATTTTCTGTCCATCGTTCAACTGTGCATGCTTACAGGTTTCCAGCAGTGCCAGCTGTTCGGCCTCATCCAGTGATTCGACACCTTCTGGCCAGTAACAGCAGCTATATTTTTTGTGTTCACCAAGGACCGTGTGGAAGAACTCTGCCGGTACTTCATAGTGTTGCTCATTAGCTTTTTCTGACAGCAGGGCGATCGGTGCTTCACGCATATCTTTGATGAAGCGGTATTGCGCTTCGGCCATTTTTTCATTATCGCAGTGCTTGATCTCGATAAGACGTTCTGTAAGCAGGCGTTTGATACCGTGACGTATTACCTTATCCGGTACGTACCCCTGTTCACTCCACTGTAATGCTGTTTGTGCTGTGATTGCCATATTTGCCTCTAAATGCTGCTCTGAAAATAATTATACATAAATTATACATAAGTTGTACAATAATTTTACAAATAATCTTATTTGTGTCAAGATTGTTTTGTGACTGACAACATGTAAAAACGAATATATTCTATGAAAACAGTTTGTTAGTTAGTATTTAAGGCGTTTTTTAATAAAATATGCGTGTGAAATTAATTATACAAAAACTTGTACAACTATGAGCATAAGGCTGGCAGTGTGAAGTAACTGTCAATGCTGTGTGAAATTTTTGTGAAGATTAGAAATAAGCTAACAGGGCAGGTGAGCTATGAAGCAAGAGATGACAGTAAAGCAGAAGCGCCTGTTCGAGATGACGCGGCTTCTAGATGATAGTGGTTGCTGGCTATGGCAGGGACAGGTCTCCAACAGCGGTTATGGTCGAACCAAGATATGTGACACGGATAACACGCTGAAGATGGTCAGCGCCCAGTCTGCCAGTTACCAGCAATTTGTTGCAGATGTGCCTGATGGCTATCTGGTTAAACAGCGTTGCGGTAACCGCTTATGTATTAATCCGCAACATCTGGTGTTGTTGAAGATATAGCATGAAGGCTTAGATAGTTATGAAAAAAAGACAGAAAAAAACGGTAACAGACAACAGTGCACGCTTGCCGTGCAGAGGTTGTACCCGGCAATGTAAAAATTATCATCGATGTGATGGTAAACCCTGGCGGCTCATCAAAACATCCTGATGCCTGTAACCTGCAAACGCAAAAAATTAACGATGTCAGGAAATAACGTTCATATAGGCATTATCTGGACATGATAAAAAGTAATGTTATACGAACCGTATTTTTCAGCGTTGGAGTCATATTGTATGGGCCATGGGCCAGTGCGAGCGAAGTGATCGTGCGAATAGATAACCCGCCAGAATCAGGGTTGGTTGCTCTTGTACTGTTCGACTCGGCCAATGCCTTCGGTGACTTGCGAGATCCTTATGTGGTCGTTATGCATTCACTGGATGGTCGTGACCAATACCTTATCGAAGATGTCGCGCCTGGTGAATATGCCCTGCTGGTGTACTTTGATGAAAATGGCAATAACCGCATCGATAAAAACTTTATAGGCATACCAAAAGAGCCGCTGGGTTTCTCAAACCGTTATCGGCCGAAAGGTCCGCCGTCTTATCAACGCGCTGCATTTCATATAGAGCAGGATGAGTCTCGTATCTTCGATGTCGAACTGTATCGGCCGCTAGGTAAATTTGGCCGCATCGGTGTTGGTATCGGAATCATCGCAAGAAGCAGTCCGTATCTCGGTTTCAGTGGAGCGGTGAGCCAGATAATACCTGCAATTTCTTATAACGGTGAGCGACTGCAGATCTATGGGCCGAGGATACAGTTTGGATTGATCGGCAGTGGCAAGCTGAGACTAGCGGCAACCGGACGATATCGCATCGGTGTTTACAATGAAGATGACAGCGAATTTTTAACAGGTATGGGGGATCGCAGTGACACGTTGATGGCGGGCCTGGCCATCCAGGCCGAATTACCGGGTGGCTTAGAGATGTCAGCAAGTTATGAGTACGATGTGCTCGACAGGATAGGTGGTAGTGAGGCCAGGATCGCGCTTGATAAATCCTTGCAGTTTGGCGTGTTTCGGTTTGCACCACAAATCGCTATCAACTGGACCAGTTCGCAGCTGAGCAATCATGACTATGGCGTGGCAGAGAGTGAATCCACTATAGAACGTCCAGCATATACTCTTGACGATACTTATAGTGTGGAGGCAGGCGTGGGTATGTTTATCGAAATCACGCGGGACTGGTTATTTTTTATGAACGTTGCCGCCGAATCACTAAGTGATGAAGTGACGGCAAGCCCGATAGTCAGTGAAGACTATGTCATCAAAGGTTTTGCCGCTATTAACTATGTTTTTTAAAAGGCCAGATTACCCTCTCTTACCAAACATTACTTTTCAGTGTTATCGTGCTCAACATATATTAACTTGCTTGTATCGAAACCAAATTCCTGTGAGCGCGTTTTGAAACGCTCGAGAATCTCCTGCTCTACTTGCGGGGTCCTCGATAAAAGCCAGAGGTATGAGGTGTTTGGCCCCGACACGAAGGCGTACTGATAGTCTTTTTTATCCAGCTCAAATATTACGTAGGAGCCATAAAAAGGGCCGAAGAATGATACCTTCAAGTGGCCGTTATTTGTGCTGTCGACAAAATAAGCTTTGCCTTCTGCCTGTTCCCACGCATTGTCTTCTTTGGAAAAACCACTGTTGATCACCTTTACGCCGCCATCATCTCTTAGGGAGTATTCTGCGCTAATGTTGTCGAGGCCGCGTTCAAAAGAATGATCAAGTCTTGTAATCTCATACCATTTTCCCAGGTATCTATCGAGTTCGAAGTCTTTTACCGCAACCATGCCTTCGGGTTTTCCCGTGCAGGCAGCTGCTATAAACGGGATAATTAATAACAGCAACTTTTTTGTGACAGTCATGATTGTGTGCTTCCTTTAACTTAATCTTTGTTATCTAATAAGCGTGATAGTGCCTGATCCAGCTCATTATCAAAAAAAGTGTAACCAAGTGAGTTTAATCGAGTCGCGGCTACCCTGCTGCTTGAGAGTAACAGGGCATCTGCCATCTCGCCAAACATCATGCGCGCGACGAATGCCGGCAAGGGTGTTATCGTCGGGCGGTGCAGGGCGCGTCCAAGGCTTTTGGTAAAGCTATAGTTCGTTACCGGCTGCGGTGCGACCAGGTTGTACGGGCCGGCTAGTTCATCATTATTGAGCATGTAATCGATGATGCGGATAACATCATCGATGCTTATCCAGCTCATGTATTGCTTGCCGTTACCGACGACGCCACCGAGTCCCATGCTGAAAGGCATTAACATTTTCTGTAAGACACCGCCATCCGGGCTCAATACGATGCCGGTGCGAATATGGATGGTTCTGATGCCTGCATCTTCAGCCGCCTGTGTTGCACTCTCCCACTGCGAGGCGATATCGCTTAGAAAACCGGTGCCTCTGCTACTGTCTTCATCGACGATGTCGTCGCCGGTATCGCCATAGTATCCAATCGCTGAACCCGAGATCAGTAATTTGGGTTTATGTTTTAGTTCTGTGATGGCCTCGGCGAGCAGGCGTGTTCCATGAACCCGGCTGTTTAAAATCCGGTCTTTCTTTTTCTGGCTCCAGCGAGAGTCAGCGATATTTTCACCGGCGAGATGGATGACAGCATCCAGTTTTATTTCATCATCGAGATGAATGCGGTTTTCTTCAGGAAACCAGTAATACTTTTTTTCTGTTGCTGGGTTTCTATGCAGGGGATATATTGTATGCCCCTGCATACCGAGATGTTCGATCAGGGCGCTGCCGATTAATCCTGTTGAACCTGTAAGTAATATGTTCATGATTATTCTCTGTCTGCCCAGACCACGTAGATGGGATCTGATAGCGGGATATTGTGTTTGTCACTGGCAGGTCTGGGTATGCCGCGAAGAGACCAGGTGTTGATGTCAGCGAAATGTGCAGACGCTATAAAATGCTCCATTACCAGCCCGATGCGTTCGAAATCATGCAGGTTGTTCCATACCTGAATAGCCTTGGTAGGAAACCATCGGTTGGAAAAACTGATAATAAATCTTCCGCCAGGTCGCAATACTCGAGCGACTTCATCGAATAACCGTGACGGCTGCGTGATATATTCGATCGATAGACTGCAGACGACGACATCAAAACTGGCATCATCAAAAGGCAGTCGCTGCTGTTGATTGATGTCATGGACGATTATTTCATCCAGGCATGGATTGGCCGTGAGCTCTTCTTCATTCATTCCCAGCCCGGTGATTTTTTTACTCTCCAGTCTGTCATCGATATGTGAGTTGATGCTGGACATCAGGTCGAGGATTTCTGAATGAGGTGGGATCAGGTCGTTATAAACAGACTTTAGTTGTTTCTGTGCGGCCTGGTCCAGGTGATCGATATGTCTTGCCTGAGAGTAAAATACGCTATCGATAGTCTCGTCTGCACGTTGCAGCGCGTCGCCGCTAAAGAAGTCTGTCGCTTTATCGTTATAACGCAGTTGCATGCCGGGGCCTGTCAGGAAATCAGGAATTTGTCTTGCATTGAGCCGCGGCGCTTCAATGGGCGCTTCAACGGAAAGTTGATCATATTTTTTCTCAACGCTTTCGATAGTTAGCGTCGTATTATAATCACATAACGGGTGGCTGGTATTAACGAGCAGCTCTTTATACATGAGATCGATGATACGGATCGGTATCATCCTGTTGCCCACACTGTTGTTAGGGGCTAACTTTTCAGAGTTAAATAACGTTGCCGGGTAGAAGCGTCCATATTGTGGTTCGATATCAATGTTATGGCCGGGGTGCCGGATGAAGTCTTCCAGTGCGATGGCGATGGTCTGTACTGGGTCATCATTATTGAATAACTTTCCTCTTATGTAATCATAGGTTTTAGCGCTTTCATCGCCTAATGACGCTAAATCGTTTCTGATCGCCGCTGGCAGTGTGCTGATCACGGCATGCAAATTATTATGCTGTATGGTCAGGTTGTCACAATGCTGACCATAGTTACTTTCATAACGTATAGATAAACGATACGCGGCTTCATTAATGCCGGTATTCATACCGGTTTTTTGGCCGATGCCAACAGTTGATAAAGCCATATGCTTTCCGATTTGACTCTGCGTGTTATATGCCTGTCACACCGGTAGCATCAGCTTGCCCGGAAACGGTGAGAAATAATATTGCTCGGCGATATAATCATTCTGATGCCTGTTGAAATGATGTTGCAACAACATAAGCGGCGTGACCCGGGTGACGCGTTCTTCTCTATATGTTTCAAACCACTCGAGCAACTCCGCCTTGTCTTTTTTGTTAAGCTGGTCTTTCAGGTAACCGAGTATATGCATCATCACGTTGATATGATGTCCGTGAGACGGGATCTTCGACATCGCCTGCATGAACAGGCTAAAGTATCGTTCGCTGACCACAGGAAAATTCTTACTGTTAATGGAAGCAGCCATACGGCCAAGCTGGCGGTAGGCGCTGTTATCTTTAGCCATCAATATCAGCTTGTAATTCTTGTGATAATCTCTGAACGACTGTAACGGGTTCTCTGTTTCAGCGATCTGGCGCCAGCGGTAATGGGCATACACTCGTTCGAGAAAGTTCTCACGGATGCCTATATCATTCAGCCGGCCTTCGTCTTCTGTCGGTACCTGTGGATGTTTTTCTTTGAATGCCTGAGCGAAAACGCCAATACCATTGCGTTTTCGCATGCCAGATTTATTGTTTTTTACCGGCACTTTATGGACGCCACAACTGGGGGAGTCTTTTTTGAAGATATAACCATCCAGTGGCGGCAGAGATTTTAGCCTGTCCTCTGAAAACTCACGCATAGCATGAGTGATCTGTTTTTCCGGGTCTTTAGAGTAAACAAGTCTTATCTCACCCTCGAAGTCGCGCAACTGTATCACCTGTCGCGGTATGCCCAGGCCCATCTCAACCTCGGGGCATACGGTATGTATATCGAAAAACGACGAACACTCATTCTTGATAAACTGATTTGAAATGAAACCGCCATCGAAGCGTACGGCCTGACTAGCCAGGCATGCGCTGACGCCTATCTGTGGCTTATTGGATATATTTGACATTGTTACACACCTCATTTGAAATACTTGTACAGCCATTATACAAAAAAACCTTTAATGTACAAGTTATTTATTGTACAATATGTACAACTTTTACATAAACATGCATAAAAATGAATCATTACCCAATTAGAGCAATATCTGAATTAACCGGTGTACCGACCACCACACTGCGTGCCTGGGAGCGCCGATATGGCCTGTTAAAGCCCAGCCGGACTGCCAAAGGGCATCGCTTGTATAGTGGAGAAGATATTGATTTAGTTAAAGAAATAGTAAAATTATTAAAGTCTAATCACACCATCAGTGAAGCCATAAGAATCATCAAGAACCCGGAGCTGAATGCTGCAGCCGGCGCTGAAGTCGAAGGGCACTGGGCGGTCTATCAGCAGCGTATGCTCAAATCGATCGAAAATTTCAATGAGCAAAACCTGGACACGACGTATAACGAAGCATTATCCATCTATCCCATCGACATGGTGACACAGGAGGTCATTATTCCTGTGCTGCAGGTGCTCGGAGAACGTTGGCAGGACAGGGATGCCGGTGTCGCGGAAGAACATTTTTTTTCTGCTTTTCTGCGCAACAAGCTCGGTGCGCGTCTGCACCATGAGTCACGCCGCAGCCGCGGTAACAAGATACTGGTCTCATGTTTACCCGGTGAATACCACGAACTGGGCATTCTGTTATTTTGTATCGCCGTTATCGGCCATGGCTATCAGATCCTTTATTTGGGAACTAATATGCCGCCTGCGCAGTTATCGAAGGTTATCGAGCGTACCGATGTTGCCGCTGTCCTGCTTTCAGGTACCAAGACAGAATTGTGGCAGCAGGATGTTGAGCTCGAACTGAAGAAAAATATCAAGTCGGCGAAGATCCCGTTCATGTTTGGCGGTGAGTTATCCGAGGTGCACAAAGACAGGCTTGAGTCACTTGGTGGTTACGTGCTGGGTTCGGACCATGTCATCGCGATGGAACGAATGGAATCGATTATCCCGGCATTCAGCCAGAAGCTAAAATGACCCAGGTCAAAATGAAAGGGGCAATATCCATCTTATGGTTCAGGCGTGACCTGCGTATTCACGATAATGCCGCACTGGACTGGGCGTGTGAAAATAGTTCAGCGGTAATTCCTGTCTATATCCATTCACCCGAGGAAGAAAAGCCCTGGGCGCCAGGCGCTGCGTCTCGCTGGTGGCTGCACCACAGCCTGTTATCACTGCAAAAGAAGCTGGCTGATAAAGGTTTGAAGCTGCATTTTTATAGTGGAAACAGTGAAGAGTTGATTCCGAAGATCATCGCTGAGAGTAAAGCGGACAGCCTTGTCTATAACCGCCTGTATGAACAGCACATACATGACCGCGATTCGAGGATCGAGAAAAAATTAAAAGACAAAAAGTTAGAAGAAGAGGTCGAAGTGGTATCGTTCGATTCTGGCCTGTTTTTTTCGCCGGGCACGGTGTTAAACAATCAGCAGTTGCCATACCGTGTGTATACACCATTTTATAAGAAGATCAGACCGCTATTGTCTGTATCACTGTCTCAACAATACAGCCATCCTTCCAGTGACGGTTCAAAAGCGCCTGAGAGTGTATCGCTGAGTTCGGGCTTGCCACTGAAATCATTGGCTCTGCTCGATGAGCATGACTGGCATGAAAAGTTAGCTTCACACTGGTTGCCTGGTGAGGATCGCGCCTATGAATTACTCGATACATTTATCGATAGTACAGTCGAACATTATGAGATAGAGCGTGATATACCTGCAATCGATGCAACTTCCCGGTTATCGCCTTATCTGCACTTCGGTGAAATTACGCCGCAACAGATCTATTTCGCATTATGGCCATTACTGGAAGGTGAGCGTGATGCCTGCTCAACGCAGTCTGCAGTGGTGTTCCTCAAACAGCTGATCTGGCGAGAGTTTGCGCACAACGTGCTTTGGCACTTTCCTGAAACGGCGACGAAGCCGATGAACCCGCGTTACCAGAAAAAATTCTGGCGCAGCAACAGCGCTGATTTCGATGCATGGAGCAAAGGCGAAACAGGCATCCCGATCATCGATGCCGGGATGAAACAGCTGTGGGAAACAGGCTGGATGCACAATCGCGTACGCATGATCGTCAGTTCATTCCTGACCAAGAACCTCGGCATAAACTGGCTTGATGGTGCGAACTGGTTCTGGGACACGCTGGTCGATGCAGACCTTGCAAATAATAGTATGGGATGGCAGTGGGTGGCCGGCTGCGGTGTCGATGCTGCACCCTATTACCGGGTGTTTAATCCGAATACGCAGACCAGACGTTTTGATAACAAGTTTAGATATATCGATAGATGGACGCCCGGGCATGCTGAATTAGATTACCCGCATCCGATGGTTGATCTCGCCAGCAGTCGAGATGAGGCCATGCAGCGATACAAACAATATATCAGTTCTTAGCAATATATAAGTTCTCAGGAGGACAAGCATGAAAGCATTATTACTTATCGCACACGGCAGCCGACGACAGCAGTCTAATGAGGAAGTTGTCGTACTCGCAGACAAGCTGAAAAAAAACTGTGCCGGACAGTACAGTATCATCCATGCCGGATTTCTCGAACTGGCAGAGACCTTGATTCCAGACGGTATCAAGAAGTGTGTCGATGATGGTGCAACGTCGATAGTCGTGCTGCCGTATTTTCTCAACTCCGGGCGTCATGTGATCGAAGATATTCCTGAGATCGTCAATGATACAAAACCATTATATCCGCAGACCGATATTAAGATAGCGCCGCATCTGGGAGCGTCAGAGTTAATGATGGATCTGCTCATATCATCTGCAAATTCAACCAGCTGATCATTCAGGTTAAACAATGTGTGAGGTTAAGTGATGAACGGTATTGATCCCTATGCATATATGCAACAGGTCGCTGTAAAAATGGATGAGTTAACCGGAAGGGATGAGATCGAGACTGTGCTCGATGAACTGGAGTACCTGTTCGAGGTGATCCCTCCCGAGATGCAGGATAATGCGGAAATATTAATCGGCCTGCTACGTGACAAACTTGCTAACGCTGGTTAAATCGTGTCTGCTAATAATCTGTATTTAGAGACAGGTGATATAAAGGCGTATGCGATTCGCCGGGTAAATCCTTTTCTCGGCGTGCTTCAGGTTATAGAGACTGAAGGCGGTCGAGCGATCAGCAGTAATGGTGTGGTCTGGGAGATCGAGCTGCGTACCGAGCGTTCAGGGATGTGGGGGAGCCTAAATAAGCATGCTAAAGAGGCGGTATATTATCGCTTTGGTCTCTGGTCGGCTGATGAAGGACTGGTTAACCGCCCGCTGGCACCGCATCTAGACAGGGATCCGTTAACCATACAGTGTGAGATCCTCATCGGGTGTATAGAAGAACGGCTACAGTATATGCCTTTCAAGCTCATTGATACTCGTGAGTTATGGCTGTTCGATAAAGAAGAGCGGCAGCCGCTCGTGCTTTTAGCGTCACTAAAACCCGGCGATAAGCCGCCATCACCTGAACCGAAATACTGGAAGTCATGTCTTGGTGCAAACGGGGTGGCAAGCCAGTACCGTTTTCCTGATGCAGGAGATCTTGAAAAGCTGGTCAAGCGAACGGCAAGTTTAAATATATGTAAGTATTGGGTTGATCGAGAAGATGATGGTAGCGGTATGCTGGAGATAAAAGGAGAGCGTATTAAGGTAAATGCGTTTCCCGATTTCCTAATATGTGAAAACTGGCCGGATGAGAAAGAGAAATCCCTGGTGAATGATTACATAGCATGGGTCGCTCCATCATTATTATCGCTACAGCATCTCAGTAAGGCGGAGCGTGTTCGATTGGAGAGTCATCTTAATGTGCAAGCAGTTTCAGTTGAACACCACTGGCATCTGTATCCTGAAACTGTCGATGAAAAAAAACTAACAGCAGCCAGAGTGCAGTGTAGATTGCAGAAAACACAGGTATAGGCATTTTTGTTATAAAAGTAAGTAAATCTACACGACTTTCGTTACGAAGGTGGAGCCTCCATAAACAGTGGCTTTCAGATTCCACTGGTAAATGAGAAATGGAAATATAGTCCATGCTATCAAGCCAGGACTGGCTGGCCTTATTGATACAGGATCGTTCATTACTGTTTGATTATTGAAGCCTATATATTTAATAAACTCTGTTAACTGGAGATTTACTTTAATATTTCTTTTAGTGCCTCTCCAAATTCCCCATTAAACTTTTTTCCAATATTATAATACTGGTCTGGGCTGCAGGATAAGGTAGTTCTTTCGCCAAACCTAAAAGGTTCGGGCACATTAGCTGGCATGTAAGCTCCGTTATTTATTCCAATTATTCTAAGTCCTTTTTCATCTAAGCAAAATATTGGCGCACCTGAATAACCTTGCTTTGAATCACAACAATATCCAAAAGAATTTTCGCCATTTGCTTTAAATGGTTTACCGCATTTGCTCATTTTTTTTTCGCCATACTGATCGGGCGAGTATCCAACCACGTACAGAGAACCGTTACACTGTCCTTCATAATCAAGCGGGTAGTTGTAGCAGGAGACAACTCTTTTATCAAGTTCGGCAACCGTATGGTCTAATGAAGGATAGATTACATTTATATTATCCAGTCCATTTACAAGAATTTTTTTGATGTGAGTACGGTACTTATGGCCTTCATTTGAGTATGCAAACTTATTTTGTGTTTTTTTCGGGTCGCCAACAAGAAATTTATTATCTTCAATCTTTTCGTAATACCCGTGAGCAGAGCCAATTAAATAATTACAATCATCACCAGTAACAAAAGCAGTTGATTGCATTGGTCCTACTATCATTCCAACTTGATCAAACTTATCATCATTGCCTGGGAAAAAATAACCAATATCATGTCTTTCATCCTCCCCAAATACAAACGCATTACATGTAGTGCCTATTATCGCTAGCGCAACGAAAGCTAATATCTTCATACTTACTCCCAGATTCTTTTTAAGCAATATATTACATGACTCTCTACGCAGGTCTAGCCCTACTTATGATCAATCTTCGGCGCCAGAGTAAAAGCAAGTGACCGTGCGTTGTTGGCTGACAGTAGTCAGTGGTGTAACTTGATCTGAATTTCATAGGCTAAGCGACTGTTGTCGACCCACTATACTCATTCAAAAGTTTTAAAAGCATTGTCCGCGAATAACGCAAAAGACGCGAAATAAACATGTTATTTTAAAGGCTGTGATAAGACTTTGTTGTTCACGGCGTTTTTGTCAGGTATTGCCTGCAACGTGCCTTATGAAGGCCTGCAGATCTTTAAAGCATCTATTATATTCTTGCTTTTATTCGCGTCTTTTGCGTTATTCGCGGACAAATTTTTTAGTTTTTTTGAACCAGCAATACTGCATGCGTATTCGCGATCTAGGTACTGAGATGATAGGGCGTTGTATGCATAACGACCGGACGAGGTAAGGCTGTCAGATGCCATTCAACACAGCAAAGCAGGCATTATATATAGGCCTGGCAGAGAAAAATTAAGCCAAAGCTCAATATTGGGCGGTCATCTATTTTGTTAATGCAGGGTTATCACTAAGCCATTACGATATAATCCTGAAAAAGAAAATTTCAACGGTGATATATAGCGCTGTAGATGTAAATGTTATGCCTGCGATAACAAAACACGTTATCTCTGCATTAATTGAATTATTCCGTTAATAAAGATAGAAAACAGATGCTTACGATATTCCTAATCAATATTTCGATTATTACTCTAGCAGTGCTTATTCACTATGAGTTTTTGTATCGACTATCTACGTTTATTCCAAAAATGAAAATAAAACACCGCTTCAGAATTGTTTTTGGTGTTTTTGGTGCTTTAGTTGCTCATAGTATTGAGATATGGCTTTTTTCTATTGCCTATTATTTATCGCCCCAGGTTCAGGGGTTGGGATATCTGGAAGGTAACTTTGACGGATCATTAATGGATTGCGTCTATTTTTCATACACTACATTTACAACTTTGGGTTTTGGGGATATCGAACCGTATGGCCAGATAAGACATCTGGTGGGGCTTGAATCTTTGACCGGGCTTCTTTTAATTACCTGGACAGCTTCATTTTTATATTATCAAATGCAGCGGTACTGGGACCGAGCATGATCAAAAAGCATAATAACCTGAAGCATTGCTATGTGCGCATTTGCTTGCTTTCTTTACACCTTGACTGCCTGTAAAATCAGGATCTTATGCAAACCAGGTCCGCCATCATGCCCAAGGTCATCGTCCAGTCCGGTCGCCCGTCCAGTAAAATTACCATCAGTGATAAAGCGCAGCAGGACGTTCAGCAGGCGTTTCTGCAGTCGATGCGGCAACGACTCAAAACGGAAATTAACCGCTTAACGAAGGGCGATATGCTGGTTATGCTGAAAAACAAATCTTCAGCGGGTGACCATGCGGAAAATCTCAGTTTTTTCATGTCTTATGTTTATGCCTGGCACTGGCTAAAACAAAATTTACATGTCGATTATCAGCCGGCCGCATTAGCGGCGTTTGCCAAAGGGCCGCAGGCTTTTTTAATGGCGATGCTGCTGCAAAGTAATAATGCGGCCGAGTTTATTCAATCGTATATTCGTCATTGGCAGAATTACCAGGGGCCGGCGCAATTACAGCAGCAACAGTTGCTTCAGTTATTGCAGGAAAAGGGCAGTGCGCAAGCGCTGGCAGACTATGTTGAATCCGTGTGGCAGTCGCTTAACTTATTCAGTCAATCATTTGCCATTGGCTATAAAGATCTGGCGAAGCAGGAAAAAGACCGTTATGCCGATATGCTGGGCGCTGAAGACAGAGAACGACTGGCGCTGGTTGACCAGTTGCCCGATGTTCAGGTATTAACGTCTTTTGACAAACTGGGCATTATTCCGGCCATGGGCTGTCCACAAACCTGTCGTCACTGCATGTTTATTTTTCGCCCGTTAATGAAAAATACAGAAGATCCGGCGCAGCTTTACAAAATGGTCGATGAGCTAACCACGTCGGTTTTATTTACCGGCGGTGATTTAACGAAACAGCTAGCGCATTTTTATGATGCGATAACCAGCATGCAGAACGTCACGACCTTTGCGATTTTATTAAATGGTGACTTTGCCGATAGCCGTGAAATTACCCAGCAGGTGATGGGAAAAATGGCTGCGGCGATTCGTCGCCGGTCGCTTACCTGGGCAAAAGCCAAAGTGATGTTGCAGATTAGTTTTGATGAGTTCCACCAGGAAGTGGTGGTTGACCGCAAGGGCCAGCTAAATGAACGTATTCCGGTGACTAAAATTGCCAATATTGTTGAAGCCGCGCCAAAATTTAGTGACGAGATTCAATTGTGTTTATTGCATAAGCAGGGACACCTGAATTTCTCAATGGACCTGTTTCAAAAAGGGGTGTTCGCCCGCCTGGTGAATGAGCTGGGGCGCCGCGGTCAGCAGGTGCAGGTCATTTCTTCAGCGCCTTCATCGCGGTTAAAGCGAAACCCGTTAAATCCGGAACAGCCCGCACAACTCATTAAAGATGCGACATTTATTTTAAGCAAATATCCAGATGTGCCTTTTTTACTGACCAGCACAACCATTGATGCTTATGGCCGCGCCAATATGATGGAATTACATGAGGCGGTGAACGAACGTGATTTACTTCAACAGATGCTGGACGGTAAAGGTGCCGGCGGTGAAACCTTCGACAAGGATTTAATGTTGTGGTTTAACGGCTGGGCGACGCTGTTTTCTGCGGTGCATATGTGCCTGGGAAATTTTTATGAAGAGGGTCTGGAGCTAATACGTAAACGCCAGTTAAAAGATCCGTTAAGCAATGCCTTGAATCGTTTTGATTTGCGTCTGCTTGGTTATTATCGAGAGTTGCGCGATGATCTGGATGAAATTATTGAGACATCGACCAGTCCGCATCATTTGTTTCATACCATCACGGAACAGGCAGACATGCGTTTGCATATGACTCGATGTTTGATTAAAGCAGGGTTATAGCCAATAATTTATTGTGGCCTGAACCTTGGGTCTGCAGATTTATACAGCTGTTTTACATAGTCAGGCAACGCACGGTACAGCCTGCGAACATTCTTTGTTGCTAGCTGTGTATTGCACGTTTATCACAGCATTATTGTTTCGATAAAAAATTTATTTCCCAGTCCCAGGCCGTTTTAACAATATCTTTAAGTTCGGCAAATTTTGGCTGCCAGTTTAATTCTTTTTTCGCCAGGCTGGCATCGGCAACAAGTACCGCAGGGTCACCATCACGGCGCGCTTCAATGCTTACTTTAAAATCATTCGCAGACACCTGTTTGGCAACGTCGATGACTTCTTTTACGGAAAAACCTTTGCCGTTGCCCAGGTTGTAGCGTGCGCTTTGATTGCTGTCTACCATGTGTTGCAATGCTAATGAATGCGCTTCACATAAATCGTTAATGTGAATATAGTCACGTACGCAGGTGCCATCGTCTGTGGCGTAATCGTCACCAAATATTTTTATATCATCTCGTCGACCGGAAGCGGCTTGAAGAATAAGCGGGATTAAATGTGTTTCAGGCACGTGGCGCTCACCCAGTTCGCCGTCGGGATCGGCGCCGGCAGCATTAAAATAACGCAAACAGGTAGAGCGCAGGCCATAAGCTTTGTCATAGTCATCGAGAACCTGTTCAATCATTAATTTAGAATGGCCATAGGGGTTGATGGGCTGCCTGTTATGTTTTTCATCGATAGGGCTATAGTCCGGCTCGCCGAAGATGGCCGCGGTTGATGAAAAAATAAAGTGATTAATGTTATGTTGCAGCATGGCATCAAGCAGGGTGATCGTGTTTACCACATTGTTATGATAATACATGGATGGTTTGATGACGGATTCGCCCACCTGGATAAAACCGGCGAAATGCATAACCGCATCAATGTCGCCTGATTCAAATATGGAATCCAGCACCGTGTGATCACCCAGATCGCCTTCGATAAATTCGCCGTATTTAACGGCGTCACGATAGCCGTAACTAAGGTTGTCCAGGGTCAGAACATTGTGTCCGGCTAAAACCAGCTGTTTTACCATGTGTGAGCCGATGTAACCGGCGCCACCTACTACAAGTATTTTCATGAGACGTTATTTACAATAGATTCAGTGAGTAAGGATTAAGGTGGATTATTTTACGTCGCCTGGTTCAGGTACTGTGACCAGTCCCGACTGTTGTCAGCGAAAACAAAGAAAAACGGGTTGAGCAGGCTGTCTTTGGTGTTGTATTCAAGTGGGGTCATGTCAGTTTTGGTTATATAGCCGCCGGCCTGTTCCACGATACAGTGTGCCGCGGCAGTGTCCCATTCTGAAGTCAGTCCTAAACGGGGGTACAGGTCAGCACGGCCTTCAGCAACCAGGCAGAATTTTAATGAACTGCCCATGCTCAAGATTTCCACATTGCCCAGCTTTTCAATATACTGCTGCATCATTTCAGAACCGTGGGAGCGGCTACCGGCAACAGTCAGTGGTGCATTTTCGGTATGATCAAGTTTTTTTACCGATATTTTTATCGCTTTGCCGTTTTGTTCGGCTTTATAGCAGCCACCGTTTTCCCAGGCATAATAATCAATATCGAGTACCGGAACGTTAATTACGCCAATGATGCTTTTATGCTGGTGAATCAGCGCGATATTGACAGTGAACTCGCCATTGCGTTTAACGAATTCCCGGGTGCCATCCAGCGGGTCCACCAGCCAGTATGTTTGCCAGCTGGCGCGCTCCGCAAAGGGCAGTTTGGCGGATTCCTCAGATAAAATTGGTATATCGGGTGTTAGCTGGCTAAGACGCTGCATAATCAGGTGGTGTGAAGCCATATCTGCGTCAGTTAACGGTGAGTTGTCCTCTTTTTCGCGAACATCAAAATCGGCATTGTATATGGTTAAAATCGCTGCGCCGGCTTCACGGGCAATGGTTACGCATTCAAGGCAAAGTTTTTTAAGATCCAGTGAGTGACTCATGATATTATTTTTTCTAAGGTTTATTCTGTTGCGGTTAATCTAGATTTATTATGCCCATGATATTTCACGGGGACAGACATTGTATAATACATCGATGACTACCGACGAAAATAACGAGAAATTTTCCAATAAATCCCCAAAATGGCAGGAAATTGAAACCGTGCTGCTGGATATGGATGGCACCTTGCTGGATTTGCATTTCGATAACCATTTCTGGTTACATCATGTGCCTGTTTGTTATGCTGAAAAACATGATTTGCCGCATGCTGAAGCGCATCAACAATTGATGGAGCGCTATACAGACGTGCGCGGCAGTCTTGACTGGTACTGCGTGGACTTCTGGACAAGAGAGCTGTCACTGGATATAGAGCAGCTAAAATATGATACCGCTGAGAAGATATCGATTCGACCGGATGTTATTGAATTCCTTTCCTGGCTGAATGAAAACAATAAACGCGTGGTACTGGTCACCAATGCGCACCCGGCCAGCCTGAATTTAAAAATGGAAAAAACAAAGCTGGATGTGCATTTTGACAAAATAATAAATGCGCATGATATCGGGCTGGCGAAAGAAAACGAAGGCTTCTGGGAAAAGATGCAGGCGTTCGAATCGTATAATAGGCAGAAAGCCATGTTAATCGACGACAACCTGGAAGTACTGGACAGCGCACATGAATACGGCATTCAGTATTGTTACGGTATTCTGCAACCGGACAGTCAGGGTGATATTGTCAAAAGCGATAAATTTATCGTGCTCAATAGTTTTAAAGAAATTCTACCCTGACGTTTTTATACAGTCATTAAAGCTGTTATCGTCAGCTTACTTCTTGTCCCAGGATTTAAAGCGTTTTTTACAGTATTTTAATAAGTCAAAATAGTTTTCAAAATACAGCTCAAAACCGTCTTCGGATGGCGCATCAAACTCACAGTAGTCATTGGTATGTTCACGGCAAATATCAGGGCGGTCCTCATAAATACCGCAGCCACCATTAACCTGTAAATGCTGGCAATGTCCATCAACCAATAAAGTCCAGCCGTCATCGTCCTTGTATATTTTTACATTGTTGTGGGAAACCTGCCACAGCAACTGGCGAAAATCTTCCTTTGAGCGCGGCGCGTCCAGATGTTGTGTCACATAGGTGCAACAGGTTGAGCCAGTGCAAAACGAGCACTTGTTTTCAGTGGTGACTGTTATGCCATTGATTGTTTGTGTCATGAAGTGAGCCTTTGATCAATTCGTTAATTTTAATATTGTATCTTTTTTTATTGTTTGTTGTGCCCGGTTTATGCGATCCAGGCCTGCGTTAACATGGTTTATTAAACGCCTTACATAAATCCAATCTGCTTAAGTGTGCCGGAATTTTTTAATAGGTAGTCGCCGTTCGATTGCCTTTTAGCAAACATGCCCAGGCTTTGTTTGATGTTATTACTTGCCGTTGCCGTGGGCGACAGCTTTATATTTAGCATATAGTCTGCTTCGGGTACAAGTTCTACGGTGCCGCTGATTGTCAGATCGCCGCCCTGGTTTTTAATGTCTGCATTGAGTAATTCTTGCTCGGATTCGCCGAGCACTATATTTATGTTGCCTAAAGAAGCGCTTTCGGCAACAGTGACGGTAGCATTTTTCCAGTTTATTTCACCGGATGCTAAAGGCAGCTCGCCCCGTTTCCAGTGCGCATGTTCAATATTAAAGGTGATTAATCCAGTCAATTGCGCTAAAGGAATATTAGCAAGATGTGCCACATCCTCGGCTGGCAGGCCGGCTATCAGGTCGTTGACAAAATAGCGGCCGATAAATGAACTGCCAAGTTCAGCCTCGACGACATTATTCAGATAATGGGTTTTTGTAACGATGGCAATTTTCCCGATCAGCAGTTTCCATGCGGTAATAGACCATTCGGTATTGTTTAATTGTATCGCGTTGTTTATGGAAATAGCATAGGCTTTTCCATTCCACAGGGTGCCGCTTACGCCCTGCATTTTAACCGAGTTGTTATCAAACATGCCTGTTACCAGGCTTGCCGGGATGGTTGCAATTAATAATAGTAAAAACGCAAAAATTGCGGTCAAGAAATAATATCTTTTTTTCATAAAAAACTAGAGAATAATAGTGTGATGCTTATGGG
Organism: uncultured Gammaproteobacteria bacterium; assembly: GCA_963768125.1. Lineage (GTDB taxonomy): Bacteria > Pseudomonadota > Gammaproteobacteria > SZUA-229 > SZUA-229. Next base: position 219,594 of record CAVYHC010000020.1, on the reverse strand, counting down.
CGTTCAAAAGTCAGGCGCGCATTGACGCGACCGGGATTATTGGCGCGCTCAATGTTGGCGCTAACGATTTGAATGCCATTGTGTGTTGCCAGTGTGTTTAACCATACCAGTACCTGGTTAAAGGAAGCATCATTTAACACCACTCTTGCACCGTTATTTCCAGAGGATTCAATTTTGCTGGCGGATGTTTTTAAGCCCGCGTTGTTGATTGCCTGCTCAATAACTAATGTTGTTGGTTTGTTGTTGTCACGAACAGTGCTGCGTCCGCCGGAAGCGCGTAAGGCCTGTACTTCTGCTGCGGCCTGTTGCATCCACAGTAAAATTTCCTGTTGTGTCTGTTGTTTTTGCTGTTCGGTTTTCAGGCCGAGGTGTATCGGTTCCCAGATAATTAGATAAAAAAGTGTCACCGCAATAAGAATCCCGGTGCCAGATACCATCCATTGTTCTTTTGATGGAAGCGAATTAAACCATTGCTTCAGCTGTTGAAGTTGTTCCATTAGCTTCGACCCTCTATGCGCAGGTTGCCTTTTACCTTATCTTTTTCGGAAGAGGATGATATGATTTCAGACTTTATTTTTGCATTGTTATTGAGGTGTTTGTTTAAGTTTTCGATTGACTGCAAATTGGAGCTATCGAGGCCAATATCTATGCGATTATTTCTAAAGGTCAAAGATTGCAGGGTGATATTTTTTTCATTATCACCGAGTGTGCCAAATGACTCCGCCAGTAAAAATATAAATCCATTGCTGTTATTGCCCGAGCCACTTTTGAGCTCATTGAGTTTTTGCTCCATTTGTACGCGTGGGTTGACTATTTTCTGGCTTTCAGGAAAAGCCTTTTTGTAAATTTTTTCAATTTTCGCTTTTGTTATTTTATTGTTGCTACTTATTGTTGTGTACTGAAATCCGCTTAAGCCTAAATTTAATGTTAAGTAAACGATTGCGAGTGATGCGGCAAGCTTCCAGTACTGCCAGTTCCTTGAGGATTTACTTTTCGGCTTAAATTTATACTGTAATAAATTAAGCGGCAGCGCCTGTTTATAATGGCCGCAAAAAACAACAAGCGGGTGTGTATTGTAAACGATATTAATGCTTTCTATATTATCGTGTTCAGACAGGGTGCCGGTCTTGAGCTGGTCAAATACATCTGGATTGTCCTGTTCGCTGAATAACAGGATTTTTTCTGGAATATTTTGACTCTCATCTTGCAGTTTACTGGCTACGATATACGGTAGCATGTCGTGCGCCAGGACCATGCCGTTATGTTTTCCGGTTTGCAGGTATGTGTTGTTCCGATAGTTTAGGCAGGCCCATTGTTTGATGTTTTCATCGGCGGCCATACATAATACATCTGGAATGATTTTTTCGACATTGATGTTAACGTGGTGAAATACCCGGATGATGTTTTTTAGCGTGTTTTTGTCTATGCCGACCACTGAAGTTGTGCCGTTATTGTTTTTAGAAATGACAAAATGAAAGTTTTCAATGTCTTCAGCAATATACTCTTCAATGGCGTAAGGCACGGCCTTTATCATTTTTTGTCGGTTTTGCGTGGGTAGCTGCAGCTGGTTAATGTGTAAACATTGGCTGTTTAACAATACGATAGCTGGATGTTTTGCGGCAACGGCGCTGAGTTCGTCAAGTGTGCCGGTGGTTATTTTTCCGCTGAGCTCAGCCGCATCATTGCACAGTGCCCAGGTAGCCTGGTGCGCATTTTCAATATCGTAATGGATGAGTAGTGTTTCACTCATTGCTTTGCTCTCAATCTGTACGGCTTTAATTTATTATGCTTCAATTTATTATCTGTCTGCTGGCTTTACAAGGTTCGTTGAGTACGAGATATGATTTTTGTTTTCCCCGCACCATCCCTGAATATAATACTGTACATAACTTTATTCGCCTGACCGATTATTGCCTGTGTCCGCAGTAAAAAGTAATCGCTGCTGGTTGACAGTTTTTCAGTATCCTTGATTATGGCGTCTAGCTTGGCATAACTGGTGAACTCTTTAATGTTGTTAAAAGGATCATTTTCCCGTTGTTCGATAATATCTTTTGCCAGGGTTTCCGTCATTTCAGATGACAGGGATTGTAGCACTTCAGCGCTGGCCGTGTTGACGTTGATTGTAATATCGTCGGCTGGTGCAAAGGCGCATACATGGGGTTTCACCAGTTGAAATATTTCACTGTCCTCGAAGCCTTTTATTAAGCGTAATTCACTCACGCTGTACAGTGGCGAATTTGCCGTACGGTAAGGCGCTACAAGATTGAGGTAATAACCGTCTTCTGCGCCGTTGGGGTTTTCGGTTTCCAGATCGTTGTCGATCCAGTCAGAAATGGCCTGTGTTAAATCGCCTTTTATGCCTAAATTTTGAAATAATTGTGACAGCCGGTTTTTAGTTGTGGCGTTGATCGCACCGCCAGTAAGCAGTGAATTGATATTGAGGCATGCATGCAGATCGCTTAGTGCTCCCTGTATGGATCCACCCTCGACAGGCAGCGGCGGAAGAGTCATCGCCCATGCTTCACTTAAGTCATCGATGTTACTGTCTTTTTTGTCCTGAAGCAGAATCCTTTGCGACCACTCTTCAGCAGCCAGTAAATAAAACTGTGCCTGATCCTGTGCAATGAGATTACTGGTGCGCCGTATATCAAGCTGTATGCGGGTGCTTATGGTGATACTGATGGTAGTAGCGATGGTGACAATGAGTAAGGCGGTAATTATGGCGACGCCTTTCTGTTTTTTAATAGCGAGGGGCATGGGTCTGGCCAGGGTTTTTTTGACCTTGCCGGTGAGCGTTTTTTTTGCATGAGAGGGAAGCATTTAAATAATGTTTTAATTCATCGCATAAAGACGACGAATATCACCCCAGTCTTTTAATTGTAAAATAACTTCGATGGCGAATAGTTCCACAATATCACCACCGTCTGCGCCAGTCGCTGCGTTTAATGGTGGCCATTGTTCCTGCCATTCTCCATCTTTGTCGAGAAAGCGTAACGTTACATTTTCGATATTGTCAAGAACAACGGTTTGCCTGGCATCGATGCCTGGTGCGCGATCCAGTTGCGGCCACTGCAGTCTAATCAGCTTTTCATCTTCAAACTGGTAAGCGACGCGCTGTAAGGTGCTGCGTAATATTTGCGCCGGGTTGACTCGGCCGCCACGGGAAAACTCGATTAAATAATCAATGTTATTGCTGGCGTTAAGGTAAGTTTGTTTGTTGCCATAGTCATCGCGAATACCGCGTCTAATAATTTGCGAAAAGTCACGGCTTATTATTGTGACGCTTTGTTGAATTTGCTGCAATCGCTGCAGTGACTGCTGTGATGATTTACTGTTGTCGATTACATTAGCAAGACCGCCGTATGCCATGAGCGCCATAATGGCAAAAATGACACTGGCGATGAGTAATTCCAGCAAGGTGAATCCCTGCTGTTGTGATAATGAACCGCTGTGTTTAACGTGTCGCATAACCGATCAGCGTGGCCAGATTTTTTGTGTATTCTTTATCAGAATACAAGGTGAACGTTACCTGACGGGCATTTTTGTCTTCGGTTTCTTTGGTCGTTCGAATCCAGTACCAGTCTTTGTTGGCCATTGTTGTTGTGCCTTTTTTGTCGCCTAAATCAGGAAACGTTTTAGCCACCCGGATTTGTGTTAGCTCATTTGTGGCCACCCAGTGCGCCAATGTCTTATTTTTCAAATAACCGACAGTTTTAGCCTGTGCACCGGATGTGCTGAGCAACGCGCCGAGTGATATCGCAATAATGGTGAGCGCCACCATAACTTCGATTAAGGTAAAACCGTGATGTTTTTTTAATGACATGGTTTGTATTGGCGTTAAATGTGAGACATTATAAATCACTTATTTCAGTTTTCAGGCTGCCATCAAAATAACCTTTAACGAGGTAGCTGGTTTCAACACCTAAAATATAAAATCGAATGTCAAATTCAGGGGTGATTTCGCCACTGGACAGTAAATAGATTTGTGGTTTAGCTTTTGATTTTTTGTTTTCACTCTCTTCATCATCAGCATCTAATATTTGTTCAGACATTAGCTCAGCAGCGGGGTCAATAACTATTTCTGTCTCTTCCAGGCGTATTTCCAGTTCCATGTCATGCGGCAACTTGCGCTCGCGTAATATTTTGTCCTGGCTCAGCGCTAGCCACTGGTTTCCTGTAAAACGTAGAAATCGGTATCCGTCTAAATAGATTTCAATGGCGTGTTCTTCACCGCGTAATATCGATTCTTCGAGTGCCAGCTGAATTAAGCGTTCCAGGCGATGCGCCTCTTCTTTGATTTGGTCTTCAGCTGAGTTGCCGCGAATCGCCAGCGTGGTATAGGTGAACAAAATCGCCACAATAACAACAACAATCAGTAGCTCAAACAGGGTGAAACCCTGCTGTTTTCTACGCAGCCGCATGGGGTGTCGCATTGTCTTATTGCCCGTTAAAATTCGATATAACTGAGTGACGGCTTGTTTTTAGTGTGTCAAAGCGACGCTTTAGTTCGGATCCCATGAACCGATGTCTGCATTTGGGCCTTCACCACCCGGCGCGCCATCAGCGCCCAGCGAGTAAATATCAATTTCACCGTTTTCGCCAGGACTCAGATACAAGTAATCATTGCCCCAGGGATCTTTATTCAGTTTTTTAATGTAGCCGCCCTGTTTCCAGTTGGGGGGTTCGGGCGATGATGTGGGCGGGCTGACCAATGATTCAAGTCCCTGGTCAGTACTGGGGTATACAAAGTTATCCAGACGGTAAATATCCAGGGCGCTTTCCAGTGAGAGAATGTCATGTTTTGCTTTGGCGACCCTGGCTTTATCCGGGTTGTCCATTATGCGCGGCACCACGACACTGGCTAAAATACCGATAATAACAACGACAACCATGATTTCGATTAAAGTAAAGCCAGATTGTTTGCTTACGGCTACTTGGCTTGGCAATTTCCGGGTGCCCGGCATTATCCGGGCGGATTTTATGCAAGTTAGCTTTATACCGGCAGGCTTTATAACAGGGGCTGATTCTTTATTTTGATAAAACACGAAAAACTCCATACGAGTGCGGCACTATGAGACACCGGTTAAATTCTTTAAACTCACGTTAAACTGTTTAAAGTCTACTAAGTTTAAATAGAAACATAAAATAATAACAAATGACAGGCTCACTGCCTACGACAATGATTACATTCAATCCGCTAAAGTTTCATTATCAATTTCATTCCAGTCATATTCTGTGGTTGCTTCTGTTTTTAATATCATTTTTTTTGCAGGCATTTGACTGGGTCGATAGCTGGCGTTTTAAGCGAGAGCTGGTGTCGCAGGGCCAGGTATGGCTTTTATTTAGTGGTCACATTGTGCATTTGAACTGGTCTCACTGGTCTTTAAATATGGCGGGTCTTGCGATAGTCGCTTTTTTCTTTAGTGCACATGCCAGTATCAGGCAATGGCTCACCGTTATTCTGCTTTCGGTTTGCGTCATTAGTGCCGGTCTGTGGTGGTGGATGCTTGATGTTCAGTCATATGTCGGCTTGTCTGGCGTATTGCATGGTTTGTTCCTCTATGGTGCGTTGCGCGAAATTCGTTTTTATCCAGTCAGTGGTTACGTGCTGGTGGCAGTATTAATGGCTAAATTGACCTGGGAGTTTTTCAATGGCGCATTACCCGGTTCAGAAGAGATGGCGGGCGGCCGAGTATTAACGGAAGCGCATCTCTTAGGTGCTGCTGGCGGTATTCTGCTGTGGCTGAGCGAGTGGCTAAAAACCAGGCTGGCCTGACTGCAGTGCAGGTTCGGTATTAGCCATGAGCTGGTGACAGGCAAGGTTAGCCACGTTGTACGCAGCACTTTACTGATTGCATCTTTGATGAGCACAAATTACACTGCGTTTAAGGATCAACACGTTTTAAACCCACAACGCTAAATTACATGCCTGAAACCATAACAGACGATTCTGTCGGAATAGTTGAAACACAACGCATTCATTTTTCTGAAGCGTTAACGCTGGAATGCGGTAAAACACTGAGCGAGTATGATATTGCCTATGAAACTTATGGTGAGCTAAATGCGGATGCCAGTAATGCCATACTAATCTGCCATGCCTTATCGGGTGATCAGCATGTCGCGGGTTACCATTCTATGGAGGATAAAAAGGCCGGCTGGTGGGATAGCGCGATCGGGCCGGGCAAAGCAATCGATACCCGGCATTTTTTTGTGATCGGCATTAATAATCTCGGTGGCTGCAAAGGCTCCAGCGGTCCTAACACGATCAATCCTGAAACCGGCAAGTATTGGGGGCCGGATTTTCCAATTGTCACTGTTAAAGACTGGGTTAACTGCCAGTACCGTTTTATGCAGTCGCTTAACATTAGCCATTGGTGTGCGGTCATTGGTGGCAGTCTTGGCGGCATGCAGGTATTGCAGTGGACGATTGATTATCCGGATTTAATAAAACATGCGGTGGTGATTGCGGCAGCTCCCAAACTCTCTGCGCAGAATATTGCGTTTAATGAAGTGGCACGTCAGTCCATTATGTCTGATCCTGATTTTTGTGAAGGGCATTATCTGGAAAAAAATACGGTGCCACGCCGGGGTTTGATGCTGGCGAGAATGCTGGGCCACATTACTTATTTATCTGATGACGCAATGCGTGACAAGTTTGGCCGCGAGTTGCGTGAAGGCAAACTAAACTTTGGTTTTGATGTCGACTTTCAGGTAGAAAGTTATCTGCGTTACCAGGGGCGTTCATTTGTTGATCGCTTTGATGCCAATAGCTATTTATTAATGACTAAAACACTGGATTATTTTGACCCGGCTAGAGAGTATGACGATAATCTGGCGCTTGCTTTACAGCGCACAGATGCCGAATTTCTGGTGGTTTCGTTTACCTCGGACTGGCGTTTCTCGCCTGAACGCTCGCAAGAAATCGTGAAGGCGTTGCTGCAGTCAGAAAAACGTGTCAGTTATGTCGAAATAGATGCCAATCAGGGGCATGATGCTTTTTTAATTCCGATCCCACATTATATGAACGTACTCACTGCGCACATGAAAAATATTGCTGAGGCATTATCGTGACACACCCTTTTCAGTTGCCGCCGGTTACGCAAGAAGGTGTTTTGCGCGCTGACCTGGCCATTATTGCAAAGTGGATAAAAGCCGATACCAAAGTGCTGGATCTGGGTTGCGGTGATGGTACTCTGCTGGCTTATTTACGGGAAAAGCGAAACGTCTTGGGTTATGGGCTTGAAATTAACCCGTTTAATATCGAAGACTGTGTAAAGAAAAACATTAATGTTATTCAGGCTGACCTGAATAATGGTTTAAAGGCTTACATTGCCGATAACAGTTTTGATTGCGTCATCATGAGCCAGACACTGCAGGCGACGGAGCAGCCGGATTTGTTAATCGAGGAAATGTTACGAGTGGCTGCGCAAGGGATTGTTACTTTTCCCAATATGGCACATTGGAGTGCGCGTTTGCAACTGGGTTTGAAAGGCGTTATGCCCGTGACAAAAAATCTTCCGAATCAATGGTTTAATACACCTAATGTGCATCTGTGCACGCTGAATGATTTTGAAGTGTTGTGTAAAAAACATAATATTCAAATATTGCAGCGCTCGGTCGTCGATCACAGCCACAAACAGGGTAGCTGGTTAATGAATCTATTCCCGAATCTGCTGGGCGAAATCGCGATTTATCGTTTTTGCCGTCATCCGCTGTAATTTTAAAAAAGCCAAGCGGGCGAATTTGAAGTCAGCGGTTAGCTGATTTCCCTGTTATCAGTGGTCAATGGGCAATTAATTACAGAAAAATGTGATAATTTTAAGTAATTCATGTAATTAGTCTGTAACTCTGGCAAGAGACTGTTAGAATTTGGCGTATATATACGTTTATAGAAAATATTTCTAAGTAATGGCTAACGCACTGATTACACAACTAAACAACCCGGTTATGATGCAGCAATTAAACCAACGGCTTGCAGCAATGACAAGCCTGTTGTTGATTATTGCCTGTGCTTATTTGCTGGTTGAGATGACATGGATGATTTTCCCGCAAGACGATGCCGTAGTGTCATCAGCGCAGCAACAAAAACAGCCGCCAGTCAATCAGAAAACACAGCAAGATAATTTTAATAAGTTGACCATGGCCAATATTTTTGGCGTTAGCGAAAAAGCGGTGACTCAACAACAAAGCAAGGTGCCAGAAACAAAACTAAACCTCACCTTAAAAGGGGTATTAGCGGCACTACCGATGAAACTGGCCAGTGCCATTATTGCCCAGGGCAAGTCAGGTAAGGAAGATATTTATAGTGTTGGCGATAAATTGCCCGGTGGCGTTGAAATCAAGGAAATACACCCGGAATACGTAATGCTGGATCGTAACGGACGTCGGGAAAAGTTAATATTACAAAAAATAAGCGGTATCAGTGACCTAACGGACAGTGGCTCGTCATGGGAACGCAGGGCGAATGGCGGTTCAGGCTCACCTGCCGCAGCCTTAAAAGAAATAAGAAGGAATATTTTAAAAAATCCGACTTCGTTTGGCGAATATGCCTTACCGGTTGTGGTCAAACAAAATGGCAAGCAAATCGGTTATCGTTTGCAGCCACAGAAAAAAGGCCAGTTATTGTCTGAACTGGGCGTACAGCGCAACGACGTGATTACAGAAATTAACGGCGTAAAGCTGGATCAACCACAAAACGGTATTAGCGCTTTACGCACGTTAAGCACGGCAAAGAATATTAATATAATGGTTAAACGTAATGGCGCCGACGTGCCACTTAATATTTCGTTGCCCTAAGTTAAGCTGATTATCAGGAATATTGTATGAGCATTGTTCGATTTTTAATGAATAAACAAGATAACGATAGATTGTCCGCTCGCTTAAGAACAGGGCAGCAATGCTTCTCTGCGCAGAAAATTTTGTTATCTGTTGTGCTGTCGCTGTTTATCAGTGCGCAGGTCATGGCCGATGAGATTACACTCAACCTGAAAGATGCGGATATTCGTGCCCTGATCAGCACGGTTTCAAAGTTCACCGGTAAAAATTTCATTATTGATCCGCGTGTAAAAGCCAAAGTAACCGTGGTATCGGCGCATACATTAACGCCGGAAGCCGTGTACGAAGTTTTTCTTTCGGTGTTGCAGGTACACGGCTATGCAGCGGTGCAGACGGGGTCAATTATAAAAATTGTGCCCGAAGTGAACGCCAAGCAGGGCCCCTTACCGTTGTCAGGCAAGGGTGATCAGTTTCCTGAAGATGAGTTGATCACCAAGATTATTCGGCTGGATCATGTGCCTGCTTCGCAGCTGGTGCCAATCTTGCGGCCGCTGGTACCACAGCAGGGCCATCTGGCGGCGTACAATCCGACCAATACGCTCATCATTACGGATCACGCCGGCAATATTCAACGCTTGCTGAAAATCATCAGTGGTGTTGATCGCCCGGATAGTGATGAGCTGGAAATTATTCCATTGAAACACGCTTCTGCTTCTGAGCTGGTCAGAATTATAAACTCGCTGAATAGCGGGGCTACGGCTAAAGGTGCCGGCGAAAAGGTAAAACTGGCCGCTGATGACCGCACTAATAGTATTTTGGTTTCGGGCGAACGTTCTTCACGTCTGAAAATCAGGGCAACCGTTAGTTATCTTGATACACCGCTGGAAGATGGCAGCGGTAATACGCATGTCATTTATTTGAAGTATGCAAAAGCGGAAAACCTGGCAAAAATATTGACCGGTTTAAAAGAACAGGGCAATAAAACCGCCGCCAAAGCTGCACCGGTGAAATCTACATTAGGTAGCGTAGTTAGCCAAAACGCCATTATTCAGGCAGACGAAGAGACTAACGCATTAATCATTACTGCCGATCAGAATACGGTCAAAAATTTAAAAGCGGTTATTCGGCAGCTGGATATCCGTCGTGCGCAGGTGCTTATTGAAGCGATTATTGCAGAAATTACAACCAATAACAGTAAGGAACTGGGTGTTGGCTTCGCCGTAGATGGCACGCAAAGTTCAGATAATACCTTACCCGTTGGTGTGAGTAATTTCGCTGGTGTGGGGGATTTGTTAGTCTCTGCCATCGGTGGATCTGTGCCAACCTCATTACCATCAGGCCTATCGTTTGCTATTGGTGGTGAGAATAGTTCAGGTGTCCGATATGGTGCGTTATTGCGTGCCTTGCAGACGGATACCAACACTAATATTTTATCAACGCCCAATATTGTGACACTGGACAATGAAGAAGCCGAGTTAATTGTTGGTCAAAACTTACCGTTTGTTACTGGAAGCTTTACCGGTACCGGCAGCACTGATCCCGCTAACCCGTTTCAGACCATTGAAAGGCAGGACGTGGGTTTAACCTTAAAAGTAACGCCGCAGATCAACGAAGGTGATACGGTGAAACTGGTATTGGAGCAAGAGACATCCAGCGTCATTCCCGGCACGCTTGAATCGGGTATTGCTACGCGCAAACGTTCTATTAAAACCAGCGTGTTGGTTGATGACGGCGGCATTTTAATTTTAGGTGGTTTAATTCAGGAAGAGGTCGCCGATACAGAAAGTAAAATTCCTTTACTGGGTGATATTCCATTAATTGGCTTTTTATTCCGTTCAGAAAGTACCACTAAAACAAAAGCTAACTTAATGGTATTCCTGCGTCCGAGTATTTTACGTGATCACCGGGATGCCTCCTTCGTCACCAATGAAAAATACAATTACCTTCGTGGCATAGAGAGTGGTGCTTATAATCAAGAAGACGGCAGTTTTGGTTTGCTGGATGACGCCGCACCCAGATTGCCGCCAATGGAAGAGCTTGATCGCTCACAACAGACAATTGATAAATCAAAGGTAAAACTTGATTCGAGTGATCAAGATAAGAAAGAAAACTGGGACTGGGATGAAGACGATGATGGATACATCTAGTACCAGTGAACAGGTCGGCAATGTAAAGAACCTGCCGGTTGATGATATGGTGCAGCAGGATAATTTCCAGCCATCTGCACCGCTAACGGCGCAAATACTGCCTTACGCATTTGCCAAACGACATGGCGTGTTGATCGGTCAGATTGATAAAGATGTCATTAATTTATTGCACCGTGCTTCACCCGATCCCATTGTACTTGCCGAAGTCGGTCGTATCACGCGACGAAATATTTCCTTAAGTAAAATAAGTGAAGAACAGTTCGCTGCATTACTGGCGCAGACCTATGAGCAGGGTAGTGACCAGGCAATGGCAATGATGGAAGGTGTCGGTGATGAGCTGAACCTGGACGAGCTGGCTGAAACACTTGAGCCAGAAGATTTAATGGAAGCGGATGATGATGCGCCGATCATTCGTTTAATTAATGCTTTATTAAGTGAAGCGATAAAAGTAAACGCTTCGGATGTGCACATCGAACCGTTTGAAAATCGAATGCGTATCCGGTTTCGTGTTGATGGTATGTTGCGAGAAATTTTACAGCCGCCGGGTAATATTGCGCCGTTGATAATCTCGCGTATTAAAGTCATGGCAAAACTGGATATTGCCGAAAAACGCCTGCCGCAGGATGGCCGTATATCATTACGCGTTGCTGGCCGTGCGGTTGATGTTCGTGTCTCAACCCTGCCATCGGGCCACGGTGAACGTGTTGTTATGCGCTTGCTTGATAAGCAGGCGGGGCGTCTGGATCTTGAGCAGCTTGGCATGTCGCGAAAGGTGCATGACAGCTTTCTCCACCTGTTGCATAAACCGCACGGGATTATTCTGGTGACCGGGCCAACGGGTTCGGGTAAAACCACGACGCTGTATGCCGGTTTAAGCATACTCAATGTGAAGTCACGAAATATTTTAACGGTAGAAGATCCGATTGAGTATTACATTGATGGCATTGGGCAAACACAGGTAAATACCAAAGTTGATATGACATTCGCACGCGGCTTGCGTTCTATCCTGCGCCAGGATCCGGATGTAGTCATGATTGGTGAGATACGTGATCTGGAAACGGCCTCTATTGCCGTGCAGGCCAGTTTAACCGGCCACCTTGTGTTATCGACTTTGCATACCAATAGCGCTGTTGGCGCCATTACCCGGTTACGTGACATGGGTGTTGAGCAGTTTTTGTTAGCCTCCAGTTTAATCGGTGTCATGGCGCAACGACTGGTGCGAAAGCTTTGTCCGCACTGTAAAGCGCCGCATATTATTACCGAGAAAGAACGTGAGTGGTTAGGCATGGAAGACGATGATCTTACTGAAATTTATAGCGCAGTGGGATGTGTTAAATGTAACCAGCTCGGTTATATGGGGCGCAGCGGTCTGTATGAATTTATTCCTATTGATCATAAGCTGCATAGCATGATTCATGAAGGTGAAGGTGAGCAGGCCATGGAAGATTACGCACGAAACATATCGACAAGTTTGAGTCAGGATGGAAAGCGCATGATACTTAAAGGCAAGACATCATTGGAAGAAGTGTTGCGTGTTAGTCGTGACGACTAAAAGACAGTGAAAAGTGAATAATGAAAAATACACAACTAACAATAAACAATAAAATATAATGATTGCTCCGTTCTTGCTCTCCATTTTTCACTTTTTATCTCCATGGATGAAGTCTATGCTGAGAATCGTCTGGAACGATCCCAGTTCATTTTTCATTATTCATTAAGCGACTCATGTCTGCCTTTGATTACATTGCACTGGATGCAAAAGGAAAAGAACATAAAGGCGTTATGGAAGGCGATACTGCCAGGCAGGTTCGCCAGATGTTGCGTGACAAGGCATTGATGCCGCTTGAAATAACGGAGAGCCATAAAAAAGAACAAAGTAAAAATAGCGGCACTCAGGGCAGTACTGTCAGGCTCGACACGTTTTTTTCAGCGCAGCATCAGTACAACGGAGCTGGCCTTGTTAACCCGGCAACTGGCAACCTTAATTCAGGCCGCATTGCCGCTCGATGAAACGCTTTCTGCCGTTGCCAATCAAACAGAAAAGCAACGCATCAAAAGTATGCTTTATGCTATTCGATCACGTGTCCTGGAAGGCCATTCATTGGCTGTGGGTCTTGCGGCTTACCCGAAAGTTTTTCCGGAACTTTATCGCGCTACCGTCGATGCAGGTGAGCAGTCAGGACATCTTGATACCGTACTGGAAAGACTGGCTGATTACACAGAGAGTCGCCAGGAGATACAGGGGAAGGTAAGGCAGGCGTTGATTTATCCCGCATTTTTATCATTATTTGCGGTGGCTATCGTTATCTTTATGATGACCAGTATTGTGCCGCAAGTGGTGTCAGTGTTTGAGGATACCGGTCAGCAGCTACCGGGATTAACCCTGTCATTAATAGCAATAAGTGATTTTGTTGTTAATTACGGGATGTTTTTGTTTGTTGTTATTGTCGCCTTGATCATCGGTTTTCAGTTATTATTGAAACGTCCCGCTTTTGTTATGAAATATCATATGTTCTTATTTCGACTACCACTCATCCAGCGTCTGGTACGGGGCCTGAATGCGGCATTGTTTACCCGAACATTTAGTATTCTTACCGGCAGCGGCGTAACGGTAATAGAGGCAATGACGATATCGGCAAAAGTGGTCGCGAATTTACCCATGCGTGAAGCCGTATTGCAGGCAACCGAACGTGTGCGTGAAGGCAGCGGCATAAAAAATGCGCTTGACCACAGTAGATTGTTTCCACCGATGACTTTGCAGCTTATTGCCAGTGGTGAAAACAGTGGTAAGTTAGAAGAGATGCTGGAACGTGCATCGACGCAGTTGGAACGTGAGCAGGTCACGTTAATTGCCTATATTGTTGGTATTTTAGAGCCGGTGATCATTTTGGCGATGGGGATGATGGTATTGCTTATCGTGCTGGGTATCTTGTTACCGATTTTCGATTTAAATTCATTAGTGAAATAAAAAACTTGCCGCGAACAAGGCAGTGGTGTGAGCATAATATTTTTTATTATTGGCGCCCATTGCATTGTTTTCGGCTAAACGTTTTTTACATTAGCTGGAACAGCGACAATACCAGGCGTTTGATGAACATCAAACCAATCAGGGCAATCAATGTTGATAAATCGATGCCCCCAATCGGTGGTACATGTTTTTGTAGCGGGCGAAGGACAGGGGCGGTCAGATTGCGCAGAAGGCTGCTGACTGGATGGTAAGGGTCCGGGTTTACCCAGCTCAAAATGGCCTGCACAAATATAGCGACAATAAAAATATCAAAGGTCAGCGATATCAGGTCGTGCAGGCTTCTCACTAATAGTTGTAAGCCATCTATCGGGTAACCGGCAATACTAAGCAAAAGTACCAGCTTTACTATGATCAGGGTGATGGCCAGTGCCAGTGTTGCGGTGTCTACTTTTTTGACACTGGGAATAACTCGCCGAGCCACACTGACTAAAGGCTGTGTTGCTTTAACCACAAACTGAGAAATTGGATTGTAAAAGTCTGCGCCAACTTGTTGCAGTAAAAAGCGCAGCAACATGATAGCGATGTAAATACTGAAAAGTGTATCAATTAAAAATATAAAGGGATTTTCCTGACTCATTCTGTAACCTGCTGAATTTTTATATTATTGTTTTAAATAAATATTTTAGTCTGATCCAAGTTCATCAGCCAGTGAAACAGATCGGTCATTGGCCGCTTGCAGTGCATCAAGTACTATTTTTTGGTAATTGGCTGACTGCAAGCTTAATATTGCCTGCTCAGTGGTACCGCCTTTAGAAGTAACGCTTTGGCGTAACGCTGCCGGTGAAACATCGCTTTCTGTGGCCATTCGCGCTGCGCCTAATGCTGTTTGTAAAACCAGTTTTTGCGCAATATCACGGCTTAAACCCAGTTTTTCGCCGGCTTGCTGCATGGCTTCCATCATTAAAAAGAAATACGCCGGACCACTTCCAGAAACAGCGGTAACTGCGTTAAGTTGCTCCTCCTTGTCTACCCAGATGACAATGCCGACGGCAGACATGATTTTTTCGGCTTGCTGCTTTTGAGTTTCACTGACATGTATCGTTGGCAAACAGTCCTGAAGCGCCGCATTGTAATAACGCCGGGGTGTTAGGCATGCATCGGATAATCGCTTGATGGTCCAGTTTTTGGCCGTGGCCCAGCCAGCGATTGATATCGGTGCTTTTAACACCGGCAGCAATCGATACAAATACCGAGTGATTCATTTTGCTGCTATCAAGTTGCTGGCAAACGGTTCTCAGCAGCTGCGGCTTTACCGCCAGGATAATGACATCACAATGGAGCGTTGCATCATTATTGACAGTGACATTAACCTTAAATTGCTCATGTAATGCCTGTAAGCGTTTTTCATCGGGTTCTGCAACTGTAATGCTGGCGGCGGCGTAACCTGCATTAATCAGGCCGCCGATAAGGCTGCCGGCCATGTTGCCGCCGCCTATAAATCCAATAGTGCTCATTTTAAATTCACATATTCTCGAGTGGTTAGCGCCGGATATTTTAACATACTCATTTAGAGTTCCCGCTATTGCTCTTCATCAGTAAAAAAAAATGATGAAATAGTCGTCGAATACAGGAAGTAAGCGTATTTTTAGCTATAAATAGGAGAGTCATTAATAAGAATTTAAAATTACAGGGCTTTGCATGAGAAATCCACACCGTGCAAAACTCATTATTCAACTCAGGGGATTTTGATGGATATCGCTCAGTTACTTGCATTTAGCGTAAAAAATGGGGCATCAGATTTACATTTGTCTGCGGGCCTGCCGCCGATGATACGTGTTGACGGCGATGTGCGTCGTATTAATGTCGATCCAATGAACCACGAAGCGGTTCACGGCATGGTCTATGACATCATGAATGATAAACAGCGAAAAACTTTTGAGGAATATCTGGAAACGGACTTTTCATTTGAAATACCCGGCCTGGCTCGTTTCCGGGTGAATGCGTTTAACCATAACCGGGGAGCCGGCGCGGTATTTCGTACCATTCCATCAAAAATCCTGACGCTGGAAGAATTAGGCGCGCCAAAGATTTTCGAGGACATTTCAAATACACCACGTGGTATTGTGCTGGTGACCGGACCAACCGGTTCGGGTAAATCAACCACCCTTGCCGGTATGGTGAACTATGTCAATGAAAATCATTATGGGCATATTCTTACCATTGAAGATCCGATTGAGTTTGTACACGAAAGTAAAAAATCGCTGATCAATCAGCGTGAGGTGCATCGTGATACCTTAGGCTTTAGTGAAGCCTTGCGTTCAGCCTTGCGTGAAGACCCCGATGTGATTCTGGTGGGCGAAATGCGAGACCTTGAAACCATTCGCCTTGCCTTGTCAGCTGCGGAAACAGGCCATCTTGTATTTGGTACCCTGCATACCAGTTCGGCGGCAAAAACAGTTGACCGTATTGTTGATGTTTTCCCGGCGGCGGAAAAAGAAATGGTTCGCGCCATGATGTCTGAGTCATTGCGATCAGTAATATCGCAAACGCTGCTGAAAAAAATTGGTGGCGGTCGAATTGCCGCGCATGAAATTATGATTGGTACTTCGGCGATTAAAAATCTGATCCGCGAAAATAAAATTGCGCAAATGTTTTCTGCAATACAAACGGGCCAGTCAATTGGTATGCAGACACTTGATCAAAATTTACAGGAACTACTTGCACGCGGTTTGATTAGTAAGGACGAAGCGCGCAAAAAAGCTGCCAATAGAGACTTGTTTTAATTTGAAGGTTAAATGCAGGATTAGTGACAGTGTTAAGGAGTGTTTTTTTATGAACAGAACAAATAAAGCAACAAGGAGATCTAAGTGGATCGCGATAAAGCAATAAAATATATGCACGATCTTCTTCGTACCATGGTAACGAAGAATGGCTCCGACCTGTTTATTACGGCAGGCGCAGTGCCGTCTATGAAAGTTGATGGTGCAATGAAGCCATTATCTAATCAGGCATTAAGTCCTCAGCATACACAGGTACTTGTCAGCGCAGTCATGAACGATAAACAGCGTGCGGAGTATGAGGAGAAACAGGAATGTAATTTTGCCATCAGCTTGCCGGGCGTTTCCCGCTTTCGTGTTAATGCGTTCACGCAGCGTGGCTCATCGGGTGTAGTACTGCGTGTCATTCGATCTGAAATCCCAAGCTTTGATAGCCTGAATTTGCCGTCTGTATTAGAAGACATCACCATGACTAAACGTGGACTGGTGATATTTGTCGGTGCCACAGGTTCGGGTAAATCCACCTCGTTGGCCGCTATGGTTGGCCATCGTAACGAGCACAGTCATGGCCATATTATTACTATAGAGGATCCGATTGAGTTTATTCACAACCATAAAAATTGTATTGTGACGCAGCGGGAAGTCGGGGTTGATACGGAAAGTTTTGAGGTGGCATTAAAAAATACCCTGCGCCAGGCGCCTGATGTTATTTTGATTGGTGAGATTCGTGATCGTGAAACCATGGAGCATGCGATTGCTTTTGCAGAGACCGGCCACTTATGTTTATCAACATTGCATGCTAACAGTACCAACCAGGCACTGGACCGTATTATTAACTTTTTCCCTGAAGATCGTCGTCAGCAGCTGCTGATGGATTTATCATTAAATTTGAAAAGTTTAGTCTCGCAGCGTCTGATTCCAACAGTATCAGGTACAGGGCGAATCGCAGCGATTGAAATTATGATCAATACACCGTTGATGTCTGATTTGATTTTCAAAGGTAATGTTCATGATATTAAGGAATTGATTGCCAAATCCAATGAACTCGGCATGATGACGTTTGACCAGGCATTATTTAATTTATATCGAAGCCGGTCAGATTAAGTATGAAGATGCACTAAGAAATGCGGATTCTGTTAATGATTTACGTTTGAGAATTAAACTGGAAGGCAAAGACTCTAGCCACACAGATCTTATGGAAGGGCTGGATAGTATATCGATGGAGGATCATGATGATAAATCACGCATTCGCTAATTATTCGCTACCCATTTATAAAATTTTTTAATAAAAAATAAGAGCCCTTAGCAACGAGATGTGCGCATGAATTTGCAACCCTATTTAAAATTAATGTCTGAGCAGCAAGCGTCAGATATGTATTTCACCACGGGCGCACCGGTAAGTGTTCGCATTGATGGCAGTATGCGTCCTGTCGGTAAAAGCATGCTTAATCCGGGCATGACCAAGAAGCTTGCTTATGATTTGTTAAAGCCTGCACAAATTAAAGACTTTGAGAATAATCTTGAATTGAATCTGGGTGTGTCATACACCGATTTAGGACGATTCCGCATCAATATTTATATGCAGCGCGGTGAAGTCTCGATGGTCATACGTTATATAAAGGCAGATGTGCCGCCTCTTGATGAGCTTGGTTTGCCCGATATATATAAAACCATGATCATGCGTAAAAAAGGTCTGGTCCTTGTGGTTGGTGCTACCGGCATGGGTAAATCAACCTCACTGGCATCCATGCTGGATCATCGAAATATAACAGAGACAGGTCATATACTGACCATTGAAGATCCTATCGAATTCATGTTTCGTCACAAAAAATGTATCGTCGGTCAACGTGAAGTCGGACTCGATACGCTGTCATTTGATAATGCCTTAAGTGAAGCTATGCGTGAAGCGCCTGACGTTATTATGATTGGTGAAGCGCGAGATAGAGAAACCATGGAAGCGGCTTTGCGTTATGCGGATACCGGTCATTTATGTTTGACCACAATGCATGCAACGAATGCTGATCAGACACTGGATCGTCTTGTTCAACTTCTTCCCCAGTGATGCGCATAATCAGATATTGATGGATTTGTCGTTGAACTTGAATTGTATTTTTGCGCAACGACTGGTTAAAACAGCAGAAGGTAGTCCGAGTAGCTGCGGTTGAAGTTTTAGTGAATACGCCTTATATCAGCAAGTTGATTCGTGACGGTAACTTTCATGAAATCAAAGATATCATGGCAAAAGGCAGTGAGTCAGGAATGAAGACATTTGACCAGTCTTTATTTGAATTATTTAAAGCTGGAAAAATTGATCTGCAGACGGCATTGGCAAATGCTGACTCAAGCAGTGATCTTGAGTGGAAAATTAATTTTGGCGGTGGCATGAAAGATTTGCAGGCTAAAGAAGAAAAAAATCAAGCACTAGAATTTCCAGATAGTTCTACCGATTAGAAGAATCAGCTTTTTAAAATCCCCCGCTTTGAATGCTGGACAGTTTTAATCACTAAATAAAAGCTTGCCATTAACAATCGTGTGTTTAACCTTGCCCTGAAAATTCCAGCCGAGAAAAGGCGTGTTCTTGCCGTGACTGTTGATTACGTCATTCGTTAGCTGCCAGTCTTCGTTCTCATCAAAAATACAGATATCAGCCATTGCACCGACAGATAATGTGCCCGCATTGATGCCGAGTATACGTGCAGGTGCATAGTGTGATTTTATTAATAACGTCATCCAGTGTTAAATCGGTTTGCTGAGTAAGACGCAGGCATAAGGGTAATAAAGTCTCCAGTGCAGAAATGCCTGCTTCAGTACTGGCAAACGGCGCCTGTTTGGCATCGATATCATGTGGCTGATGGTCAGAGCAGATAGCGTCAATGGTTCCATTGGCCACGGCTTGTTGCAGTGCTTCCTGATCACGTTGTGTCCGTAATGGCGGCACCACGTGACAGGCACTATTGAAGCTGCTGATATCCTGTTCGCTCAGGTGTAACTGGTGGGCGCTGACATCGGCAGTGACTGCCAGGTGTTCGTTTTTAGCGCGAGCTATCATTAGCGCGCCCTGGGCACTGGATAAGCGCCCAAAGTGTGCGCTTACGCCGGTTTCAGCAATTAATTCCAGGGCGCGTGCAATGGCGATCGTTTCTGCGGAAACCGGGATGCCTTTCAAACCTAGTCGGGTTGCAATCTTTCCTTCATGTGCGCAACCGCCTGTACTTAACCAGTGTTCATTGGGTTCAATAAATACACGTAAATCAAATGTCGCTGCATAGGCAAAGGCACGTTTCAGTATCAGCGAATTTTCAACGGGCTGGCGGCAATTGCTGAGGCCGAGACAACCTGCCTGCTGCAGGGCATACATTTCACTTAGGTGTTCGCCGCGTAAGCCGGCAGTCAATGCGCCGAGCGTGTATACCTTGCTGTGAGCTGAAATACTTGTTTTTCGATTAATTAATTCCACCACAGCGGGTTCGTCAATGACTGGATCGGTATCGGGCGGGCAGCATAATGTGGTGATGCCCGCTTTTGTCGCAGCGATTGTTTCGCTTTCAATGGTCGCTTTATTTTCCAGTCCCGGTTCGCGTAAACGTGCACAACAATCAACCAGTCCCGGGACAATGGTTAAATTGCTGGCGTCGATTATTTTACTGGTGCCACTTGTCTTGATGCTATTGGCTGCTTCAATGGCACTAATTTTTCCATTGCTGATGTGGATGTCAGCGGCTTGATTGATGTTGTTTGCCGGATCGATCAAGCGCCCGTTTTGTATGATGATGTTACTCACGATTGTTCAGCCGGTTTGTTTTTATCAATGGTCTCAGTTGCGGCTGTTTCAGTTTCAGGTTGACGGCCTAAAGTCATGGTCATTATCGCCATACGTACCGATATACCATAAGACACCTGGTCGAGTATTACTGAACGGGGGCCGTCGGCAACGGTAGAGTCAATTTCAACACCGCGGTTTATCGGCCCGGGGTGCATAACAATGGCGTCACTTTTTGCAGCTTTTAGGCGATCTTCAGTGAGGCCGTAAAGTTGAAAATATTCCTGTTCGCTGGGTAATAGTGCGCCTTGCATGCGTTCTTTTTGCAGGCGCAGCATGATAACCACGTCGGCGTCTTTGATGCCGGCTGCTAAGTCATGAAACACATTCACGCCCATACTTTCAATATCAACCGGTAGCAACGTTTTCGGTGCAATGACGCGGACATCACCGGTATTTAAGGTGTTTAGTGCATGAATTTGAGAACGCGCAACACGCGAGTGCAATATGTCACCAACAATAGCGACGCGAAGGTTGCCAAAGTTTGCGCCTTTATTGCGGCGAATGGTAAACATGTCCAGCATGGCCTGAGTCGGGTGGGCATGACTGCCATCACCCGCATTAATGACACTAATGTTGTCTGCAACATTATTTGCAATGTAATGCGCGGCACCTGAATCACTGTGGCGAACAACAAACATGTCGCAGTGCATGGCCTGAATATTTTGCAAGGTGTCGAGCAGTGTTTCACCTTTTGCGGTGGCTGAAGTACTGATATTGATGTTTAACACGTCGGCTGAAAGCCGTTTTGCGGCCAGTTCAAACGTGGTGCGTGTGCGTGTGCTGGCTTCAAAAAATAAATTCACAATGGTTTTACCGCGAAGCAGCGGGACTTTTTTTATGCTTTTTTCATTGATATTGGCAAAACTTTCGGCGGTATCCAGTATTTGTGTGAGAATTTCACTGCCCAGTCCTTCTGTTGTCAGGAAGTGTTTTAAATTACCGTTTTTATCTAATTGAATATTCCAGGTATCGTGTCCGATTAAAGCGTCAGTGGGTTTTGTGGCTTTGTTTACCATTAGAGTTGTTTTGTGCTGTGCTGAAGTTCGAATGTTAGTGGTTCGGGGCCGGTGAGTTTAATATGCTCGCCTTCTTTCAAAACAACATGCTGGCCCACAATATCGGCCTGTAGCGGTAACTCGCGACCACTGCGGTCAATCAAACATACCAGGGTAATGCTGGCGGGTCGCCCGTAATCAAATAACTCATTCATTGCCGCCCTGATGGTTCGTCCGGTGTGTAAAACATCATCGACCAGAATAATATGGCGTGCATCCATATCAGCGGGCAAATTTGAAGGTTTTACTTTTGGGTTCATTCCGATGCGTGAAAAATCATCCCGGTAGAAGCTGATGTCCAGCGTCGCCAAAGGTTCTGAGAGAATGGTTTTTGAAAGGTTGAGCTGTTGATGGAGTTTTGTGGCGACCCATACACCGCCGGTTTGAATGCCTACCATCAATGGATTATCGATTGCTTTATCTTCAAGCAATTGTTGTATTTGAGTTGCCAGTTGTGCCAGAAGTTCATCTGGTGTGGCTAGTGCTTGCATAAGTATCCGTGGTTGTTTTCGCTGCAGTTTACTCTATTAGGCGTTACATTTGCTGGTTCAGCCAGCTTTGTACAATGACTGCAGCCGCTATTCTATCAATCTCGTGTTTATTCTGCTTATTTATTTTTATCTTTTGCTTAAGCATTTCTTCTGCCTGAAAAGAGCTTAACGCTTCGTTGACTTCAATGACCGGCAAGTTAAATCGTTTTTCCAGCTCATAAGAAAATTGTCTGACCGCTGCCGTCATTTTATTTTCTGTGCCATCGGTGTGATAGGGCATGCCAACGATTAATGCCTGCGGTTTCCATTGCATTATCTCGCTTGCGATCGCTTGCCAGTCGGGATTGCCATCGATCTGATTCAGCGTTATACATGGCGTAGCAGTATGGGTGATCGTTTGGCCGGTTGCGATACCAATACGTTTTTTGCCGTAGTCGAAGCCTAATACACTGGTTATTTTCATCGGGTGATCAACATAAAAACGTAGAAGCTATACTGGTCTGCAGATGAGTGCAGAGGTAAAAATAATAAAAAACTTTCGAACGTTATTATCTGTGGGCAATTGATTTATTTCTTGTCTTTTGCTTAATGCCATTTTTATTATTCAGGCATGCCCGGCATCATTACTGAGTAATGATAAATCGACGCCGATCAGCAGGGCAGCTGCTTTCCAGCGCTCTTCAACCGGCAAATTAAAAATAATTTGTTCGTCTGCAGGGCAGCTTAGCCAGGTATTGTTTGCTATTTCATTATCGAGCTGACCGGCTGCCCAGCCAGCATAACCTAAGGCAATAATACTGTCCTTAGGGCCCTGATTTTTAACAATGGCCTGTAAAATATCTTTTGAGGTGGTCAGGGCAATATTCTTATTAACTTTAAGGCTGGACTGCCAGTTTCCGGTGGGTCGATGTAGAATGAAACCGCGACCCTGGTCAACTGGGCCGCCGATAAATACAGGCTGATCCTGGCTGTTGCTGTCGTCAAAGGCAATCTTCATTTCTTTGGCAACTTGTTTTAGTGTGATGCCTGTTTGTTGATTAATGATAATGCCAAAACTGCCGCTTTCATCATGTTCGCAGATATAGGTGACAGCCTGATTAAAAAAACCATCATTGAGTGATGGCATAGCAATGAGAAAGTGGCCAATCAGGTTGCTGCCTTTTTCTGCTGTGTTTGAATTTTCCGTGTCTGTCATTAATCTAGCGCTGATAGTTAACGCGTACGTACACTGCTATTGTTCAAAAACTCCCAGCTACGGGTAATATGGATGACATCGGCTTCTGTGCGAAGTTTTTTAGGGAAGGCGGAATACGGTGCGGCTAATTTAACGATGCGTTTAGCCGCATCATCAAGAATCTGGTGCCCGGAAGACTGGCGTAAGTCTGTTTTTACCAGCTTGCCTTCAGCGTTAATCACGACATCAAGAATTAGCGTGCCGCTGAGTTTTTTGGTGCGAGCCTGGTCAGGGTAGTTGAGATTGCCTATCCGTTCTACCTTGTTTATCCATTCGCGCATATATTTGGCAGGGGTGAATTCTTTGGTGCTTGAGTTTAAATATTTTGTCCGGTCGAGACTTGCCTGCAGTTCAATGTTGTTGCTGATTTCTGCAGCGAGCCGTGCGGTCTGTGTATTTTTATTGCTATTGGTTTTATCTACCGTGGTGTCATCGTCGGCTTTAACCGGGTTTTTATCCGTGTTGATAGAATAATCAGCGTCTCTTTGCGTGAGCAATGCAAGCTGCTCGTTTTGTTTCTGCTTTTGTATTTGTTGTACGCTGGTCTGTTTTGCTATGCCAGGGGCGTTAGACAAAGTGGCTGCGCTAAATAGTTCTCTGGGACGTGCTTTTTTTTCTGCATGGCCACCGCCTTGCTGTGATACCTGTGCCAGGTAGTCCGCATCTTCGACGTCAATGGGTGATTTGGTTTGTACCAGAATGATGTCGAGAGCCGGTGAGGTCTTGCTGTCGGCCGGGGGCGATATGCTGAAGGTAACGCCTAATATAAGCATGCCGTGGAAAATGCTGGCAAGAAAAAAAGTCATGCCGAAACGGTCGTTATCGGTAATATTTGTCTGAATTGTTCTGCGTTTGCTCATACTATGTCTCAGGTTGCCTTTTGCGGTGACACATGACGCTACAGGCATTTATTATTTATGCTAAATATTAATGGATTATTATAGTTCTTCGCTCACAATAATGTGTGAAGCGGGTGATATATTGAGAAATTTTATTCGTTTTTTTAATGCCGGCGTGATCTGGATATCCCCGTTTTCATCGACCAGCATGACATGGTGTATTTTCATTTTTTTCGCGACCTGTAGCCAGTTTTTGCTGCCAGCGACAAAAATTGCCGTTGCGGACGCATCCGCCAGTCCGGCATCCTGATGTAAAACAGTGACCGATTGTGCGCCATCGGCTGGATACCCCGTTTTCGGGTTAAGAATATGGTGGAACCGTTTGCCCTGATGAAAATAAAATCGCTCATAATCCCCCGAAGTGAAAACGCTCTCATTGTCTTTAACTTCGATACTGGCCAGAATGCTGTCATTGCGCGGGTGTCGAATGCCTATGTTCCAGGCACGGTCACCGTGTTGCCCGATGACGCTTAAATCGCCCCCGGCATTGATCACCGCATTATTTATACCGAGTTTTTTCAGGTATTCAATTTCAAGTGCAATAGCATAACCTTTGGCAAAGGCGCCAAAGTTAAAAGACAGTGCTGGATTTTTGTTGATGAGCTGATTGTTATTATTGAATGTTAAGTCGCTCATTTGTGGGTTTTTTTTCACTAAACCCTGAATCAGGTCCTGATCAGGCGGGCGTATGTTTTTATCTTTAAACTTATGAAATTGCCAGAGATTTATCAGTTGGCCAATACCCGGGTTGTAATAATTATCGCTTTGCTGGCTTAACATCATTGAGGTTTTAATTAATGGCATTAAATGCTCGGGCACTGAAATAGCCGTGTTTTTATTGAGCTGCGCATTTAATTTCGCCAGATCACCATTGCTCCAGGGAGACCAGTCCTGATGATACTGATCGAAATTTTTTTGCAGCTGCTCAAATGCGGCTTCTGCCCGCTCTTTATCGACATCATAGAATGAGATATCGATTAACGTGCCGAAGGCAAAGATACTGTAATCGTGCTGTTTGACGGGTTTGTCGCAGCCAGCAAGCAATGCTGCTGAAATCAGCAGTGCCAGCGGCAGTAGCCGGTTTGTTGACTGTTATTGTTACGAATTTATGTGCTTTTCTATGCATTGCAGTAGATCACCCGCAATATCAAGTGAATATATCTGGTCAAGTTCTCGAATGCAGGTCGGGCTGGTGATGTTGATCTCGGTTAAATAATCACCAATGATATCAATACCGGCGAATAATATTCCCTGCTGCTTTAATGCGGGGCCCACCTGCTGGCATATCCAGTGGTCGCGGTCGCTGAGTTCAATGCCAACGCCTGTGCCGCCAGCGGCGAGGTTGCCGCGTGTTTCACCAGAGGCCGGAATGCGGGCCAGGGCATAAGGTACGGCTTCGCCGTCGATCAATAATACACGTTTGTCACCATTAACAATCTCTGGAATAAACTGTTGCGCCATGACTGTGCGCGTTTCATTTTCTGAAATGGTTTCAAGGATGACAGAAAGATTCGGGTCCTCGGGGTTGACTCGATAAATTGATGTTCCGCCCATGCCATCGAGGGGTTTCAGGATGACATCCTGCTGTTCTGCCTGAAACCGCAGCTTTACAAAATCACGTAAACGATTTTTGTTTCGACTGACCAGAAACGGAGTGCAGCATTGGGGAAATTGCGAGATAAACATTTTTTCATTATTATCTCTCAAACTGGCGGGTTTATTGATGATAAGTGTGCCTTGTTGCTCTGCCAGTTGCAGAATGTAGGTGGAGGCAATGTATTCGATATCAAACGGCGGGTCCTTTCGCATCAGTATGGCGTCCAGTGATTCCAGGCATATATCCTGTTGCGAGCTGAAATCAAACCAGTGATTTGGATTGTCATCGACAAGTGTAATCCGGCTATACGCCATGGGTTTTTCGTTTTCTGTGTAGAGATCGCTCTGGTAAATGGTGTGAATTTCCCAGCCCAATTTTTGAGCAGCCAGCATCATGGCAAAACTGCTGTCTTTTTTAATATTTATCGTCGATAGCGGGTCCATGACTATGCCTAATTTGATGCTCATGAGTTTCTCCATCCTGATCTTTTCTCAAACCAATGGCTGAGGTTAAATTACATATGTACTGGATTTTAACAGTTATTTGACAATGATTTAGGGTTGAAAAATCCTCGAATTATTTGCTTAGGATAAATCTTGGTCAATATTGTTTCAGTTTTAGCTAATTGTTGGCAATACACGGAATGTGGTCTACATTCATCTTATCTAAGACTTTTTTGGAAAGTCTTTATTGGGGTCGTCATTTTTGACGCTTAATATATGGTATCGCAATGACTGATGAGAATTTGTAATGAATGACCTTAAAGTAATGGTCATTGATGACAGTAAAACAATAAGAAGAACCGCAGAAAATCTACTTAAAAAGGAAGGTTGTGAGGTAGTGACTGCAGTAGATGGTTTTGAGGCTTTATCTAAAATCGCAGAAAATAAACCGGATATCATTTTTGTGGATATCATGATGCCAAGGCTTGATGGTTATCAGACCTGCGCTTTAATAAAGAATAACAAAACGTTTAAAGATACGCCTGTCATCATGTTATCAAGTAAAGATAGTATTTTTGACCGGGCGCGTGGCCGTATTGTTGGTTCGACACAGTATTTGACTAAGCCATTTACCAAGGAAGACCTGATTGGAGCGATAAAAGAGCATGCTCCTTCGACAGAATAAATTATTTCTTTAATGCACGATGAAGTGCCATTAATCCAGGTAACAGTACGAATGAAAGCGGTAAGCTGTATTTCGTTGATAACAAAACATATCGGTAAGTAAGTATGGCAAAAGTAATGATAGTTGATGATTCACCGACTGAGGTGCATGTGTTACAGACCATGTTGACTAAAAATGGTCACGAAGTTGTAATCGCGACTTCGGGAGAACAAGGCATTGAACTGGCGATATCAGAAACTCCCGATTTAATTTTGATGGATGTTGTGATGCCCGGCATGAATGGATTTCAGGCTACGCGACAAATTTCAAAAAATACAGAAACAGCTTCTATCCCTGTCATTATGGTAACGACCAAAGACCAGGAGACAGACAAAGTCTGGGCAATGCGACAGGGCGCTAAAGATTATATTGTGAAACCAGTGCAGGAAAAAGCATTGATAGAACACGTTAATATGGTTCTATCCACGTAATGACTTTTTGCTGTAAAACCGATAATAATATTATGTATTTTAAATAATAAGAATAATAAATGAATACGAGTGACCCATTTGACTTACTGCTGGATCTTGAACGGCGAACGAATAAGGTTTCGGCTGGTCTGCCTACGATTGATCGGAAAAAGGATGAGTGGGTAGGTATTGGTTTCAGGATAGGTGATTCGAAGTTAATAGCATCAATGTCAGATGTGAAAGAGATTCTTGATTTGCCCGAATTCACTATGGTGCCAGGTGTTAAGTCGTGGATTGTTGGTGTGGCTAATGTGCGTGGCAGTTTGTTACCGATAATGGATATGAAAGGTTACCTGTTAGGTGAGGATATAAAGCAGCGGCATAAAGGCAGGGTCATTGTAATTGACTACAAAGGTTTTAATACTGGATTAGTTGTTGAAGAAATATATGGTATGCGACATTTCAGGGAAAGTGATGCGACCACGGATATTCCAGAAATTCATGAAAGCATATCACCCTATATAGAGAAGGCGTTTATGCAGGATGATGAGCATTGGCCAGTAATAAATTTTAATGAAATGACACGAGACGAACGTTTTGCACATGCGTCCTTGTGATTATGGAAAAATAATAATTTGCCAGGCAGAAGAGCCTGGAAGAAATACTGATTACGCCAACAATAGAAATGGCGAATTAAGTTGATTGGAGAAAATGCCTTATGAGCGCAGAACGAAAAAACATCGCAATTGGAAAACCGCTGATCATAATCGGCCTGTTATTGTCGGTCTTTATTATCCTTATGTTAGGCAGCTTGGTCTACGTTGGTGATAAACGAGCAAGTTTGCAGCGTCATGTGGAATTAACATCCGACCAGTTACTGCTATCACAGCAGATGGCAACGTATTCAATAAGTGCGTCATCGGGCAGTGAAGAAGCTTTTGATAGTTTGCTTAAATCTCGACAGGAATTTGACAATATTTTTAATAGCCTTCGTTCTGGAGATGCGGTGACTACTGCATTGCCTGAAGCCTTATTAACTGATCTTGATATTGTTGAAACTGACTGGCGTAAATACAGAAATAACGTTGAAGTTATTTTGAATGGCCGCCAGGCGATTACTGAAGTTAGAGAGTTGTACCAGGTAATCGATAGTTTTATCCCGCAAATGCTGACTTACTCTGATGAGGTTGTTGGCGTACTGATCAAAAAGAATTCATCGCCGCGCCAGGTTTATCTGGCAACACGTCAAATGATGTTGTCTCAGCGTATTAAAAATAACCTGAATGAGGTGCTTGCAGGTGGTGAAACCGCGGCGGCTGCTGCTGACAGGTTTGGCCGTGACGCCGCTTTATTTGGTCGTGTACTTGAAGGCCTGTTAAAAGGTTCAGAAGGCTTGCGCATTGACCAGGTTACCGATAAAGAAGCGATTGGTAAATTACGTGAAGTCGCAATGTTGATTAGTGCTGTTAGCGATAACATTGCGGGTATTCTAGAACTTTCTCCGGAGCTGTTTGAAGTAAAAGATGCCGCCGGTTTAGTGAGTGGTGATTCAGCGCGTCTACTTGCTTCATTAGAAGCACTTCAGCAAAAAATTATTTCTCAAGGTGATCTGCTCGACCTGATTCAGTTAGTGGGTATCGGCTTTGGTGGTGCTGCTGTAATACTTATTATTATTGGCGGCATTCTATTGCTTAAAGAGGCTAAAAAGCGTGAGGAAAACGCGTTAGAAAATAACCGACGTAACCAGCGAGCGATTCTTCGTTTGCTTGATGAAATGGCCAATCTTGCGGATGGTGACTTAACCGTGCATGCAACAGTCACTGAGGAAATTACCGGCGCGATTGCAGATTCAGTAAACTTTACCATTGACGCGTTGCGCACTCTGGTAACAACGATCAATAACACGGCTGAAGAAGTTTCGCACTCAACAGAGAAAACACAGCATACAGCGATGGAATTAGCGCAGGCTTCAAATAAACAGGCGCGTGAAATTGCATCGGCCAGTGCAGCGGTTACTGATATGGCGGAATCTATGTCGGCGGTATCAAACGAAGCGGATAACTCTGCAAAGGTGGCGCAACAGTCGGTAGATATTGCACAGAAAGGTGCGCAGGTTGTACGCAGCACCATTGGTTCAATGGAAAATATTCGCGAAACTATCCAGCAAACGTCTAAGCGAATTAAACGCCTGGGTGAGTCTTCACAGGAAATTGGCGATATCGTGGGGCTGATTACTGAGATTGCTGACCAGACAAATATTCTGGCGTTAAATGCGGCTATTCAGGCATCAACCGCGGGCGACGCAGGCCGTGGTTTCGCCGTGGTAGCGGATGAGGTGCAGCGGCTGGCAGAACGTGCGGGTAATGCCACCAAGCAGATTGAGGGCTTGGTTAATGCTATTCAGGCAGATACAAATGAAGCGGTTAAATCCATGGAAATGAGTACAGCAGGGGTGGTAAATGGTGCCTCAATGGCCGAGGATGCGGGTGTTGCACTGAAAGAAATTGAGACAGTTAATACCGAGTTATCAAATCTGATTAAGGGTATTTCCGATTCTACTAAGCAGCAATCAAACGTAGCGTTATCGGTATCGGATTCGATGAACGTGATTCAGGAAATTACGCTGCAAACTTCCGAAGGTACGGATGAAACATCAACCTCGTTGGCTGCGCTGAATGAGCTCTCAGCTGAGCTCGGACGTTCGGTATCCGGCTTTAAGTTGCCATCCTCTGATAGCGAGGATAATATTGATACTGTTATTCTTGAGCGTCAGGCGTAAGTTAATCTGATCCAGGTGATAAGGAAATGAATCCAGATAATACTATTGAATATAATTCACTTAGCTGGGTAAAAGCGCAGCTGGATGATGTTTTATCTGATGCACAGGCAAGCCTTAATGAATACATAGAAAACAAAACAGAAGGCGAGTTAGAAAATTGTATTGAACATTTGCAGTTAATATATGGCACTTTGCAAATGGTCGAAGTATACGGTGCTGCCATACTTGCTGAAGAAATGCAGCTAACTACAATGGCATTATTAAGTGGCGATGTAGACCGTGCTGAAGATACCTATGATGTTCTTATGCGTGCCATGTTGCAGTTGCCAGATTACCTTGAAAGTGTGCAGGCAGGTAAAAAAGACGCGCCAATAAGCTTGATGCCGCTGATCAATGATTTACGTGCAGCACGTAAAGAAGGTTTGCTTACAGAAAGTGTGCTGTTCTCACCCGATATTGAAAGTACTGAGCTAAGCTCTGAGGGTTATGATTCGGGTGCTATTGAATCTGGAAAACTCCAGCTTGAATGCAAACGTTTGCGTACACATTACGAATTAGGGCTGCTGGACTTTATTCGAAACAATAAAGAACACGTCGGTTTGCAGCGCATGAAGGCGGTTTTGAGGGCGCTTGAAAAAGTTTCCAGTAATGCAGAAGTCCGTCGTATATGGATGGTCGTAGGTGCCCTGGTAGACGGTTTATTGAAGCAGGGGATTGATACAAATTTAAGTATTAAAATGCTGCTGGGTACGGTTGACCGGCAGTTAAAATTAATACTTGACAATGGTGAAGAGGAATTTGCCAGGCAATATTCTAAAGAGCTGGTCAAAAACATTCTGTTTTATGTAGGCCTTTGTACCGTAGATAGCAAAGCAATTAGCGCAGTCAAAGAAGCCTATCATCTATCCGATCTAATTCCACAGGATTCAGCTGATTCTGCTGTTGGTGGTTTGAATGCCGACCTGTTCGATACTGTATCAATTGGTATTACTGAAGACCTTGTCCAGGTTAAAGATGTTCTGGAGCTGTTCATGTATGGCAATGAACAGAATTTAGAGCAGCTTGTACCGGTTGCTGATCAATTAGGAAAAATTGCTGATACATATGGCATGTTGGGTCTGGGCGCAACGCGACAGACGATTATGAGTCAGCGGCTTTCGCTGCTAAGTATCATCAATGGTGATACGGAAATTAGTGACAAGGCCGTTTTAGATATAGCATCAGAATTATTGAAGGCTGAATCTGAACTTAAAGATTTCATTGATGCGCGTTCCGGTTTTGGTGATATGAACCGAAATAAAGGGGGTGAAGAATATGATTCACCAGTGCCTGCCGCAGAGTACCGTCAGGTCGTGCAAGCGGTGGTTGCCGAAGGCTTAAACAATTTTAGTGAAGCAAAAGAAGCCATATTGTCTTATGTGTCAGGCATAGGTGATAAGGGGCAGCTGGATGTAATTCTAAATAGGCTGGAAGAAGTTCGTGGTGTTTCAATGATGCTGCCATTGGGGCGCGTTGAATCCTTAATTAAGCAGTTGCAGAACTTTATACGAGTCGCTTTATTAAATAATGATCATCAGGTTACTGAAGACGAGCAAAACAGTGTTGCTGATGTGGTTACCTCAATCGAGTATTTCTTTGAAGCGTTGTCCGAAGGACGCCCGGGCGTCGAGCAGGGATTAGATGCCGGTGATGCTGCTGCGCAAAAGCTGGATGAAATAGTTGAGTCATACGGGGACTCGGTGCAGTCAGCAGTTGCAGAAGGCACGGTCGAAAAAGACACATTGCCTGAAGATGATGAGGTAGAGCATCATGAAATCAAGACGCCTGCCGCCTCAATACCGCTTGCCCAGCAAGCTGTTGAGCAATATATAATTCTGGCAGATGATGCAGACGAAGAAATTGTAGAAATATTTATTGAAGAGGCGATAGAAGTATTAGGTGAGCTGCATGAATATTTGCCGCAATGGAAAATGGATGATAGTAACGAGGAAGCGCTTGCGGTTGTTCGTCGAAGTTTTCACACCCTAAAAGGTAGTGGCCGATTATTGGGCGCTGAAATGATTGGTGAGTTTTCATGGAAGTTTGAAAACTTACTAAATCGCGTTATTGATAAAAAAATTAACGTTAATGACAGTTTATTCCATACCTTAGACGAGGCACTTTCAGTTCTACCGCAGCTTATTGAGCAGTTGCAAGGTAATCGTGAACCTATCGAAAATATTTCACAGTTAATGAACGCTGCTGATGTGCTTGCAGAAGGCCGCGAGCTTGAAATTGAAGACCTTGAACAGCCAGATAGTGCTAGCGAAGAAATAGCAGACACCACGCCTGATGATGAAGCAGAAGATCTTGAAGAGGTATTTGAGGTTGAAGGCGTTTCTGCTTTAGAAGAAATTACGACAGCAGATGAAAATCTGCTGGAAGTAGAAAGTCTTTTGGAAGATGAATTGGTTGTAGAAGAGTTGGTTGCAAAAGATGAAGCTGTGCTTGAGCTTGAAAATGCAGAGCAAGACATTGTTTTAGAAGAAGTTGATTTACAGGAAGAGGTTCATTTTGAAACAGAGCTTCCTGTAGAAGATGACGATGATGTCATTGCTGAAGAATCTGGTTATATTGAAATGGTAGAAGCCGCGATTGACGAGGCTGAAACTGGCAGTAGTGATGACTTGTCTATTGTTGATATTTCTGAAGAAATAGAAAAACTTGATGAAGTAGATGAAGTAGATGAAAGTGATTCTGTAACGGCATTAGAAGAAACGATTACACTCGTTGATAACGAAGAAACTGTAGATGATTTTGATGTTGAATCTGCAGATACAGTTAAAACTGAAGAAGATGAAATAGAAATCATTGATGCTGAAGCGACAGACAGTGAAGGTTCAGTTAGTGACAGTGAAGATTGGGATACTGACGCCGAATATGAAGTAATTATTGAAGAAGATGTTGTAAGGGTCACTAACGACATTCTTGATATCGATCCAATGTTACTGAAAATATATTACGATGAAAGTCAGGGTCATATAGAAAACATCAGAAATTTAATCACTGAAAGTCAGTCAAATAATCAGCCATTGAAGGCAGATAATAATTTAATGCGTGCCTTCCATACTTTATACGGTAGTGCGCGTACGGCAGAAGTGGAACCTGTTGCGGATTTAAGTGGTGCGGCTGAAAAATATGTAAAAGTACGTCAGGAAAGTGGCGAAGAGAATATTCCGCAAGACATTGTTAGCGTACTGCGTGAAATTGAACTGGCAATCACTGAAATGTTGTCAGTGGTCCTTGAAGGTCGGTTACCGCCAGACAATAAATCATTGCATGATAAAATGAGCAAAATTGTTCAGCAGGAAATTCAGGCGCAGTTACAAAAATCCTGGCAGAAGAATTCATCTGCTGAAAAAGAAGAAATAATCGATGTTGCTAATGATGTTGGTGAACAGGATGTCAGTGCTAGTGCTGAGCTGTCTATCGATATGGATGAATTGTCAACAGAGTTGGCTGATATTGAGAAAAAAATAGATCATCAGGACGACGATGAAGTAACCGCATCAGCTGATACCGGGCAGAGCACTGAGGAATTGGTGGCCACATCATATGGTGATATTGATGACGAATTAATTGATATTTTTCTAGAAGAAGCTGACGAGTTACTGGAAAGCTGCGAGCATACATTAAACGATTTTAGGCAAACGCCAAATTCAACAGAACACATTCAACAGTTACAAAGAAACATGCATACCTTGAAAGGTGGTGCACGTATGGCTGACTTGGGTCCCGTTGGAGACCTGACGCATAATCTCGAATCTCTCGTGGTTATGGTTAATGAAAATAAAGTTAATGCTGATAAGACTTTATTTGATTTATTACAGGAGTCGCTGGATACATTAACCAATATGCTCGCCAGTGTTAAACAACGCCAGCCATTATTGTCTGTTAATGAGTTAAATAATCGTATTCATATGTTAATGCGAGGCGAAGTAAAAGAAAAACGCTCTGTCGAAAGGTTTGATATAGAATTGAGTGAACTCGAATCTGATCATGATGATGAGTTAGAAGAAATTGATGTTTCTTCTCTGTTGCCGGTTGCTACGGATGCATCTGAAACTGATGTCTTAAAACAGAATAACAAAAATACGCAGGACGAAGATGATCGGCCTCATTGGGGTGAGCGTGCAACGGACGTAAATTTTAAGGATTCGCAGGAGCAGGTGCGAGTCCGTTCTGACTTATTGAATGACCTGGTTAATTACGCTGGTGAGGTGAATATTTATCATGCGCGTATGGGTAAACAGGTAACAGATTTTGGATACAACCTCTCTGAATTAACGCAGACAGTTGTTCGTTTGAAAGAGCAGTTAAGAAATCTTGAAATTGAGACTGAGATTCAGATTCGTTCAGGTTATGAAAAGGAAGACGAGAACTATGATGCAGATTTTGATCCATTAGAAATGGACCAATATTCAAGATTACAGCAATTAACTCGTAGTTTAAGTGAAACTGCCGGTGACGTAGAAAGTATTAATGAAATATTAACTGAAATTACACGTGACTCAGAAACATTATTAATACAGGAATCACGCGTAAGTACAGATCTTCAAGAAGGCTTAATGCGAACACGAATGGTTCGCTTTGGTGGACTGTCATCCCGATTACGAAGAATTGTTCGCCAGATTTCTCGTGAACTAGGCAAAGAAGTCGAAGTTCAAATAACGGGTGAAGAAAGTGAAGTTGATCGTACTGTGCTCGATCGCATTATTGCGCCGTTAGAGCATATGTTACGTAATGCCGTCGCCCATGGTATTGAAAGCCCTGAGGTTCGTAAACAAAGAGGTAAGAGCGAAACAGGCCAGATATTAATTGAAGTTGACCGTGAAGGTACTGATGTTGTTATTAATATTAAGGATGATGGTGCGGGTATAGATGCTAAAAAAGTAAAAGAAAAAGCAATTAAGCAAGGATTTGTAACTGCAGATACAGTCATCTCTGACCATGATGCGTTGCAATTTATTTTGCAATCGGGATTCAGTACCGCAGATGAGGTGACTCAGGTGTCTGGTCGTGGTGTCGGCATGGATGTTGTCGATAGTGAGATTAAGCAGCTTGGTGGTGTTCTTGATATCGATACTGTGCAAGGAAAGGGGACTGCGTTTAACGTTCGCCTGCCACTAACATTAGCTATTAACCAGGCATTATTAGTAAGTGTAGGCGATGATGTGTTTGCAGTTCCACTAGCCAGTATTGAAGGCGTTGTGCGTATGTCAGGCCTCGAGTTGCAACGTTTCTATGATAGCGACAATAGCTATTATGAATTTAATCATGTTGAATATGAATTGAAACATCTTGGCGGTTTATTGACAGGCAACCAGGCTGATTATTCCAGACAGCTACAGTTATTCCCGGTTTTATTGGTGCGTGTTGGTGATCAGCACTTTGCCTTGCATGTTGATGACATGCTGGGCAGACGTGAAATTGTAGTTAAACCTGTTGGTATGCAAATCGGTGTGGTGCGTGGCATTGCCGGTGCGACTATTCTTGCTGATGGCCGTGTGGTACTAATTCTTGAAATGTCGGCTCTTGTTGTTGCTGAAAGTTTATTCAAGCAGCATAGACCTGTCGAAGTACTAGAGCCTGTTGTTGATGACAAGAAAACCATTATGGTTGTTGATGACTCTATTACTATTCGCAAAATTACAGAGCGTATGCTCAAGCGTTACGGTATTGATGTTGTTCTGGCAAAAGATGGTGTTGATGCAACTAATATGTTGCAGGACAGTATTCCTGACTTGATGCTACTTGATATTGAAATGCCGCGGATGGATGGATTTGAGGTGGCAACTTATGTTCGAAATGATGACCGCCTGAAGGATATCCCTATTATTATGATTACTTCAAGAACCGGTGCTAAGCATAAAGAAAAAGCCATGGAGATTGGTGTGGATGAGTATTTGGGTAAACCATTCCAGGAAGATGAGCTGGTGAAGGATATTAATAAGATTTTGAATACATCTTACTAAGTTAATGCTTTTTAATGAAAGACAAGAGAGTGTTTAATGGCTAAAGATACACAATTACTTAAATGTGTCATTCTTACCTTACGTAAGGAAAATGTTATTGTGCCAAATGCATTAGTAGCAGAAATTATTTCCGTAAAAGATATAGAGGAGAGTAAATCTGGTCCCGCATGGATGCTAGGTAAAATGAGCTGGCGTGGCGTAGACGTGCCTTTATTGTCTTTTGAAGCAGCTAATGGCGATCAAAACGTGTCTAAGGTAAATTTGAATACACAGGCGGTCGTGCTCTACGCTGTCGGTAAAAATGGTGAATTGAACGATAGCCCATATTTAGGCCTGGTGATGTCTGGTGTGCCACATGTAAGTCAATTTAACCGTGAGCAGATCGCAATAGATGATGAAGCACTTGAAGAGCATCCCATGGTTGCTCAGAAAGTTAGAATTAACGGTGCCCGTGTCAGTATATTAGATGTAGATGCAATGGTAAGTATGGTTGCAGAGCTTGCGGCCTAGTTTATTGTCGTTTAATTCTAGTCTGACCTTCTACATACCAATTTGATTGAGAAAATATAACCCTGGGCGGACGTGAAATAATAAAAATCTTTGCCGCGAAGAACGCAAAGAGCGCGAAGAAAAAATTATTAATCTTTTTAGAATGCAGCTCGGGTTAACCAGGCATAAGCTAACGTTTTGTTATCATGACGCCCATTATTGAATTACGATATCGCTAATCTAGGCGACAAGAACACAAAAGCAATATTATTTTTTTTTGCGTTCTTTGCGTTCTTCGCGGAAAAATAGTGTGTTTTGTACTAAGTTTTAACATTATATGCGTCTGGTTTTATTAGAAGTCTCCCCATAATAGCTGAAGTGCGCTTATAACCGCAGGTCCTGCTGTTTCTGTGCGCAGAATACGTGGCCCAAAACTAATATTGGTGAATTGATGTTCATGCAAAAATGTAATTTCATCTTCGTCGAGTCCGCCTTCAGGTCCGATAAAAACTTCAATCGTTTGGCCGTTGAATGCTGTATTTTTTAATGAAGAGCCCGCCTCCGGGTTTAACATGATTTTTAATGCGTCGCTGTCGAGTAGTGATTTAATATGGTTGAATGGGCTTATATCTGATATTTCTGGAATAATGCTACGCCCGGATTGCTCGCAGGCGCTGATGGCGACCTTGCGCCAGTGTTCCAGTTTCCTGATTTTCTTTTCTTCAGTTAGCCG
Organism: uncultured Gammaproteobacteria bacterium; assembly: GCA_963768125.1. Lineage (GTDB taxonomy): Bacteria > Pseudomonadota > Gammaproteobacteria > SZUA-229 > SZUA-229. Next base: position 182,236 of record CAVYHC010000020.1, on the reverse strand, counting down.
GCTATTTGAGCGCTGGCAAAGCACCGGGATGATTTTTGTTACGCCGAGTTCAACAGATTTTTGAATGCTAGTTTCCATCCTGTCCTGCCTCGATAATCCCTGAATTAAAGTGATAGAGAGATTTGACTCGGTATTTGTATTTGATTTTGATTCAATGGATAGCAGGGTTTTATTATGGTTGCTATCTAGTGTTAAACAAGAATAGTCGTATCCGTCACCATTAAATAAAATAACCGGGCTTTTTATTTTCGTGCGTAAAACGCGGATTAGATGGCTGGAGGTGTTTTTATCCAGTTGTGTGGTTGACCCACAATGCAATGTTCCAGGATGATATAAGCGAGTGATGCGCACAGTGCTGGCTGTTGTGTTTAAAGAGAAAGGTTTTTCCAGATAGCATTCACGCTGTTGGCCTGATTTAACGTGTAAAAGTGTAACCCCGGTGCGCCTTGTTCTAACAAATTATTACAAAGCTTGCTGACAACATCAATGCCGAATGACTCTAGACTTTGCTTGTCATCGGCATAGGCTTCAAGCTGCTTTCTAATCCAGCGAGGTATTTCGGCGCCGCAGGCATCAGAAAATCGAGTCAGGCTTTTCACGTTAGTAATCGGCATGATTCCAGGTGTAACAGGAATCGTAATGTTTTCACGTTGGCAGTTATCCATGAAGCGGATGTAAGCATCAATATTATAAAAATATTGTGTGATCGCTCCGTTTGCCCCGGCAGAGACTTTTTCTTTGAAGTGCCTAAAATCACTTTGCGGTGTATCGGATTCCGGGTGGTATTCTGGATAGGCCGCGACTTCGATATTAAAATGATCACCAGTGGTTTCACGAATGAAAGCTACCAGTTCACTGGCATAAGATAATTCTCTTGCGCTATCGCCAGATTTAGGAATGTCACCACGAAGTGTCACTAAATGAGTAACGTTCATGGTTTTGTACTCTTTGAGCAAATCACTTATTTGTTGTCTGCTGGAGCCCATACATGAAATATGTGGTGCAACGTTAATTTTCTTTTCAGACAATAATTTGACGATTTTCAGCGTACTTTCACGTGTTGTTCCCCCGGCACCGAAAGTGACTGAGTAGTAGGCGGGATGGATAACATCATTTAAAGCCTGTTGTGTTACTAGCAGATTTTCCACGCCGGCTTCCGTGCGGGGCGGAAAAAACTCACAACTAAGTGTGGCGTGCTGTACTGCTGAACGAATATTAGCGCTCATTATATAAACTCATCAGATTCTGTCGTTTAAAGAAAATATTAGTAGCGATAATGCTCTGCTTTGTACGGGCCTTCAACAGGGACATTAATATAGTCAGCCTGCTCCTCGGACAAGGTGGTTAAATGTGCACCAACTTTTTTAAGGTGTAAACGCGCGACTTTTTCATCCAGCTTCTTGGGTAAGATATAAACTTTATTGTCGTAGTTTCCACTGTTTTTATAAAACTCGATTTGAGCCATAACCTGGTTAGTGAATGAGGCGGACATAACAAAACTTGGATGGCCTGTGGCGCACCCCAGGTTAACCAGTCGGCCTTTAGCCAGAATGATAATGCGTTTTCCATCAGGAAAAATAACATGATCAACCTGTGGCTTGATTTCTTCCCATTGATACTGTTCCAGCGAAGCTATATTAATTTCAGAATCAAAGTGGCCGATATTGCAAACGATCGCTTCGTTTTTCATGGCGGCCATGTGATCATGGTCGATGACATTGACGTTGCCCGTTGTGGTAACAAAAATATCACCCTGTGCAGCAGCTTCATTCATATCGACTACGCGATAACCTTCCATTGCTGCCTGTAATGCGCAAATAGGATCAATTTCTGTGACCCATACGGTTGCGCCCATGCCACGAAACGCCTGCGAGCAGCCTTTGCCTACGTCGCCATAACCGAGTACCACGCATATTTTGCCGGCAATCATGACATCGGTAGCACGTTTGATGCTGTCAATTAATGATTCACGGCAACCGTATAAATTATCGAATTTAGACTTGGTGGCAGAATCATTGACATTCATCGCCGGGAATAACAATTCGCCTTTTTCCTGCATTTCGTAAAGACGGTGTACACCGGTAGTGGTTTCTTCGGTTACACCTTTGACACTGCTGGCGATATCCTGCCACGTGTTTACCCCGGGCTTGATGGTGCGACGCAGGACATCAAGTATCGCTTTGTATTCTTCGTTGTCATCGTCTTTAGTTGCCGGAATGCTTCCTGATTTTTCGAATTCCACCCCTTTGTGGACCAGCAATGTGGCATCACCGCCATCATCAAGAATCATATTGGGTAATTTGCCGTCAGGCCATATCAATGCCTGTTCCGTGCACCACCAGTATTCTTCGATGGTTTCACCTTTCCATGCAAAAACAGGGATGCCCTGATCTGCAATAGCGGCTGCAGCATGATCCTGAGTTGAGAAAATATTACAGGAAACCCAGCGTACTTCAGCGCCCAGTGCGACCAGCGTTTCAATCAGTACCGCGGTTTGAATTGTCATGTGTATGCTGCCCATAATGCGGCAGCCGGCTAGAGGTTGTTCAGTGGCATATTCTTCACGCAATGCCATCAGTCCAGGCATTTCGGTTTCAGCAATACGGATTTCTTTGTGGCCCCATTCGGCCAGTGAAATATCTGCGACTTTATAGTCTTGTGAGGATTGGTGTCGACGACGGCATTCATGCTCATCTCCTAATCTATGAAATTTAAGAAATGAGCGCCGTTGTTAAAAAGAGACCTGATGAAAGGATTCTTGCTTCTGAGCCTGACAGTAAAAACTGTTGCAGCGCTCCTCAGAAATAGTATGCGAATTATAGCCCAGCTGCATCCCTTAATGCATCTGCTTTATCGGTTTTTTCCCAGCTAAATTCGGGTTCTTCACGTCCAAAGTGGCCGTATGCCGCGGTTTTTCGGTAAATCGGACGTAATAAGTCCAGCATATCAACAATACCTCTGGGTTTCAGATTGAACTGATCGCGGACGAGTTCAATGATTTTTTCATCCGGAATTTTACCCGTGCCAAACGTCTGTATGGAGATAGAGGTCGGTTCAGCCACGCCAATGGCGTAAGAAATCTGAATTTCACACTTGTCAGCAAGGCCAGCAGCGACAATGTTTTTCGCAACATAACGACCCGCATAGGCCGCAGAACGGTCGACTTTAGACGGGTCTTTGCCGGAGAAAGCGCCACCGCCATGTCGTGGCCATGCCGCCGTAGGTATCAACAATAATTTTACGGCCGGTTAAACCGCAATCGCCCACGGGACCACCGATGACAAAGATGCCGGTTGGGTTGACATGAAACTGGGTGTCTTTGCTAATCCACTCTTCCGGCAGTTCGTGCAGGATGATTTCATCAATAACCGCTTCACGTAAGGTTGCATATTCTATATCAGGGTCATGCTGTGTTGATAAAACCACGGCGTCGATAGCACACGGGTTTATTATCTTCATAACGAAAGGTCACCTGGCTTTTAGCATCGGGACGCAACCAGGGCAGGGTGCCGTTTTTACGAAGTTCGGCCTGACGTTTTACCAGTCGGTGTGCATAAGTAATTGGAGCGGGCATTAAGACATCGGTTTCATTGCTGGCATAACCAAACATTAAACCCTGGTCACCAGCGCCCTGTTCGTGGTCGGATGATTCATCAACGCCGGCAGCAATATCAGCAGACTGTTTGTCTATCGAAGTGATAACCGCACAGGAGGCGTAATCAAAGCCCATTTCCGAACTGTTATAGCCAATTTCTTTTATTGTGTTTCTTACCACATCCTGCATATCAATCCATGCAGTGGTGGTGATTTCACCGGCAATTACCACCATGCCAGTGTTAATCATGGTTTCACAGGCAACACGGGCCTTGTTATCCTGTTCAAATATGGCGTCTAGTACAGCGTCAGAAATCTGGTCGGCGACTTTATCAGGATGACCTTCTGAGACGGATTCGGAAGTAAATAAATGGCTACTCATGTTTAAACCTTTTTTAAAGCAAGTATCAGGGCTTGCGTTGTTAAATAATAATTTGATAAACCCTGGCGAGTTTATTGGCGCCACCCTGCATGGCGCTTGGCTACATACGCCATCCCTGGACATTCGTCACACCGCCCTCCCTGGCTCCTTGCGACATACCGTCCATCCCTGGACATAACCGCACCGACTTCCTGTCTCTTTGCGGAATACCGTCCATCCCTGGACATTCGTCGCACCGCCCTCCCTGGCTCCTTGCGACATACCGTCCATCCCTGGACATAAAAAAACCCGCTTAGCATTATGGCTAAAGCGGGTTTTCGATGTTCTGTGTGTCGAAGGTCGCTTTAGCTGAATTTATATAGCGCCCGCAATCTGAGTCAAATTAGCGCTGTTTCATGGCATTATCCAGTAAATTTTTGTTATGTCAATTTTTATTTGGTGCAAAGTTCCAAATATTCTTTTTCTTCTTCTGCGCTGAGCTGTTCATTATTTTGTATTTTATGTTTGAAATATTCGTCACGATCGTCGATAGCCAGGCGTTCAATAATGTTTGTATAGACTTCAGCAATATTGTCTGTGTTCTCGGTTTCAGGCGTTTGTAACATAGATAAAATATTCAGTGCTTTTTCATATTCACTGTCACGAAAACGTTCGAGCAGGGCGGCAGAGGAAATTTCAGTATTCGTTTCTATGGTGTGCTGCAATGCATGTAATAATGGCAGGCCCTTGGTGAAAGCAGTTTTGAAATTTTCCGGCACTTTACAGTGCACGGCTAAACTCGGGTTTTGTAACAATAATGCAATTGCAATTCGTGTTTTATTGTTTTGCACCTGTTGCCCGCGAACAGGTTTTACTGTTTTTCGTTGCACGTGTTTTATTTTCACTGCTGGAAGATATTTTTGATTCAAGGTGTTGCTGGCTTAAGCCAACCAGTGAAGACAATTCTTCGATCAATAAGATCTTTAAATAAACAGTTATGCATTTTTTTTATCAATGCATTGGCTTTGCTGGCAAGTTGTGCCTGACCTTCTTTGTTTGAGATGTCTGATTGTGCTTTTAGTGATGTGAACATAAATTCAGACAAGGTTGTTGAATTTTTAATGCGTTGTTCAAATGCCTCTTTACCTTCTTTGCGCACCATGGTGTCGGGATCTTCTTTTTCCGGAAGAAAAAGAAATTTTGCCACCATGCCGTCACGAATAACAGGCAGGGTATTTTCTAATGCGCGCCATGCAGCTTTTTTTCCTGCGTTATCTCCGTCGTAACAAAAAATTATTTCGTGAGTAGTGCGAAAGGTTTTTTGAATTTGCTCAGTTGTTGTTGCTGTACCTAAAGAAGCCACTGCGTAATTAATGCCGCTCTGTGCTAACGCAACCACATCCATGTATCCTTCAACAACAATGATACGATCGATTTTTCTTAATGCCTGTTTTGTTTCATATAAGCCGTAAAGTTCAGAACCTTTATGAAACACGGTATTTTCCGGTGAGTTTAAATATTTAGGCTCACCCTGATCGAGTATGCGTCCGCCAAAACCAATAATTCGTCCTCGCTGGTCGGTAATCGGGAATATTATGCGATCTCGAAAGCGATCGTAGGTTTTATTGTTGTCTTTAATAACAATCAAACCTGATTAGGCTGAGGTTTGATATCACGTTTTTGGAATTTCCTAGGTGGTTAACAAGAAAATCCCAGCCGTCAGGTGCGTAACCAATTTTAAATTGTTTTGCAATTTCACCGGACAGGCCGCGCTGTTTTAGATAATTGATTGCGCGCTCAGAGGTTTTTAGCTGTTTCTGATATAACTCGCTGGCCTGCTTTAATATATTATATAAAGGCTGTTTGTCTTCTTTGTTTTTATTTGTAAAACCTTTGTCTTCGTGAGGAACGTCAACGTGCAGGTCTGCGGCAAGGGACTCAATGGCGTCGATATAACTTAGATGTTCATAGTCCATTAAAAAACCAATAACATTGCCTTTGGCATGGCAGCCGAAACAGTAATAAAACTGTTTTGTTTCACTGACGGTAAACGACGGTGTTTTTTCGTTATGAAACGGGCAGCAGGCGCTATACTCTTTGCCTTTTCTTTTTAGCGGTACGCGAGCAGTTGATAACTTCGACGATATCGCTTCGCGCAATTAAATCATCAATGAAGTTTTGTGGTATTAGACCTGCCACAATATAATTTAAGGGATTAAGTTAACAAAAGATAACTGGCGCGGATTGAAAATTCTTTCATATTCAACGATGGCGTAGCGATCTGTCATGCCGGCAATGTAATCGGAGATGCCGCGCGCCAGACCTTTGTCGCCATGTTTTTCTTTGAGTATATGGCAATGTGTTAAGGCTTCTGTGGGCAAGATTTTAAGGTCTTCCATAAAGGCGCCAAATAGCGCTTCGATGACAACAGCTGCTTTTTTGCTCATGCGGTGTACGCGGTAATGCTGGTACAGGTTTTTACGAAGAAAAGTTTTGAGTTCAAGTTTTTGTTCACTCATTTCCTTGCTGAATGCCATTAATCGTTTACTTTGATTGCGTACATCACCAACAGAATTCAGCTTGTTGTTTGTTATTGCCTGGCGGATGTTCTCTCGTGAAGTATCGATCAGGTCCACTACCATGACATTGATCATGCGGCGGATAATTTCATGAATAAGTTTTTTATCATCCAGCCCGGAATATTTTTTACTGACGATGTCATGTTGAGTGCGGAACAGTTCTATTTTTAACAAGTCGTCAATAATGATCAGGCCATATCGTATGCCGTCATCTATGTCATGGTTGTTGTAAGCTGTTTCGTCAGAGTAATCGGTTAATTGCGCCTCTAGTGATGGCAGCTTCTTTTCTATAAAACGTTTGCCGACATCGCCCAGTTTTTTTGCATTGGCAAGAGCACAGTGTTTGAGGATGCCTTCTCGTGTTTCAAACGTTAAATTGAGGCCGTCAAAATCGGCATACTTCTGTTCTAGTTTATCGACCACACGTAATGATTGAATATTGTGCTCGAATCCGCCAAGGTTTTTCATGCAGTTATTTAATGCTGTCTGGCCGGCGTGACCAAAGGGTGTGTGCCCAAGATCATGTGCCAATGCGATGGCTTCTGTTAAATCCTCATGTAAACCCAGTTCACGTGCAATGCTACGGGCAATTTGTGCGACTTCAAGAGAATGCGTTAAACGTGTGCGAAACAGGTCGCCTTCGTGATTAACAAATACCTGGGTTTTGTATTCAAGGCGCCTGAAAGCCGCGGAGTGAATTATGCGATCCCGGTCACGCTGGTATTCATTACGGTACGTCGGGTGTGATTCCTTAAACCGGCGACCGACTGAGTCAGTATCATTGCAGGCGTACGATACTAAGTGTCCGTTGTAGCTGCTGTTTATGTTTGATGTTTTGGCGTCAGTCATATGCTTTTTTATTATGTAATACTCACAGTTGATTGCTCAATCGCTTTGCTTAATTCTTCATCATTGTATTCATCGGTTACCAGTGCTTTTCCAATGCCTTTCATCAATACCAGTCGCAGCACACCATCAAGTACTTTTTTATCAACGGACATCAGCTCGAGAAACTGTTCTGCTGACATTGAGGCGGGTGCTTTAGTGGGTAATTTGGCCTGTTCAATCAGGTGGATCGTTTTTTGTGTTTCTTTCTCGCTCATCCATCCCATTTGTTTGGACATTATAGCTGCCATACACATGCCGGCGGCAACCGCTTCACCGTGTAACCATTCGCCGTAACCCATTCCATTTTCAATGGCATGACCAAAAGTGTGGCCCAGGTTCAGTAATGCGCGCTTGCCGCCTTCGCGTTCATCAGCGGCGACAATCTCTGCTTTGGTTCTGCATGATACTTCAATCGCGTAACGTAAGGCCTGTTTATCGCGTGCGAGTAATGCCTGCATGTTATTTTCTAACCAGTCAAAAAACTCAGCATTGCATATTAGTCCGTATTTAATGATTTCAGCGATACCGGCGCTTAACTCTCTCTCGGGCAGTGTGTCCAGGGTATCGGTGTCGGCTATCACGGCTTTTGGCTGATAAAATGCGCCAATCATGTTTTTGCCCAGGGCATGATTAACACCGGTTTTTCCGCCGACAGAGGAATCAACCTGGGAGAGCAGGGTAGTGGGTATCTGGATAAGGTGCACACCGCGCTGATAACTGGCGGCAGCAAAGCCTGCCATGTCACCCACGACGCCGCCGCCTAAAGCGATTACCGTGGTATTACGGTCAAAACGGTTACGCAGTAAGCTGTCGTATATCTGGTTTAATACCTCAAGATTTTTATACTTTTCACCGTCAGGCAGGATTACGGCTTCATGCCTAAGTCCGGATAACATGGCCTGGGTTTTTTCCAGGTACAGCGGTGCCACCGTTTCATTACTGACGATAAGCGCACTTTTTCCCTGGATATACGGTTTCAATAGCTCAGGCTGTCCGAGAAGGGCGTTATCAATATAAATGGGGTAACTTCGCTCGTTAAGGTCAACGGTCAGTATTGTCATCTGTTTTATTCTTTTATGGCTGGCGGGTAACTATCTAAGGAACTTAATAATAGCCTGTATTACGTCGTGAATCGAGTTGTTTGCTGTTTCTATAACATGGTCAGCGGTCTCTTCATAAAGCGGGCCTCGCTCATCCAGTAAGCGTTGCAGGATGATTTCAGCGGGCTCATCTGCGTGTAACAGCGGTCTGTTTTTGTCTTTACTGGTGCGCTCAAGCAGGGTTTTAAGGTTGCTTTTAAGATAAAACACCGTGCCACGGTTGATCAGATGGTTCCTGTTTTCAGCATTCAGCACGGCGCCACCGCCGGTAGCAAGGATAATGTTCTTTTTTTGTGTCAGTTCATCGATGACAGTTGCTTCGCGCTTTCTAAAGCCGCTTTCGCCTTCTTTTTCAAAAATCAGCGGGATGTCAGCACCGGTCTGTTGTTCAATGACGCGGTCGCTGTCATAAAACGCCATATTTAGTTTGCGCGAAAGTTGACGGCCGACCGTGGTTTTGCCGGTACCCATTAAGCCAATGAGGAAAATATTATTTTGTTTGTGCATAAAAAAGCGACCTGCGCTTTTCAATGTGAAGCGCAGGTCGCTTAGGATATCAAATATTTAACTGGGATGTATTTGATTATAGAACAGTAGTACTAAAAGACCGGGTTGTTACCAGGCCTGACGGTGACGATGTTACATCAATGGTAAGTGTCTCAGTACCCGCGGTGGCCCCCGTTGTATAAGTTATATTAAATGCTTTCTGACCGGCTGCCAGTGATATTGCGGAAGGTGCAACAGTGCCTCCAGTAGCCGATATGGCAACGGTTGTGCCATCGGCCATAATGCTGCCATATATGTCTTCAACTAAAATAGTTACAGTTGCCGTTGTATCGACTGTTGTCGGCAAAGAACCTGCAAATATTGAGATATTTGCGGAAGATGAACTCAGTGTTATTCTCGTGATGTCCCATATTAACGTTGTTACCCGGTTACATACCGTGATATCACCTATACAAGGTGTACCGGTAAATATTCCATCAATGATATCAAAAGAATTATCGTTATCAGCATCAATGAATTCCTCAGTAGCCGCATCTCTTACCGAATTATTGTTGACATCTAGAAAGGGTTCCGAGATATCGGTGAAAGGTTCACCAAAATCATATAAATCATTATCGTTTAAGTCGGTAAAGGATTCTTCTCCGCTAGTATATGCCAGTATCACGGCATCTGAAGTTGCAGGTAAAAATATATTCTGGCCAGCTTCAGTCCAGAGTACTGTGCATCCACCATCAGTTGTTAGACACTGTGGTTCTACCTGGCCCCAGTTTGTTTCGAATCGTACTTCCGTGTTATTGGGTACGGGATTATTGTTTCTGTCTGCTACATATATCGTGATTATACTGGTGTTTCCTTCGTGCTCAATTGCTTCAACCGCAATTTTTTCAGTGGCAAGAGCAAAGCTGTCCAGGTCAGGTGTTTGCGTAACGACGCCACTGTTTAGTGAGCCTGTCACTGCGGGATCTTCAAATGCACTATCACCACCGCAGCCGGCTAAAAATAATGTACTGCTGGCAATGAATGTGGCTGTTGCTAAAAAACGATTGTTCATGTCTGTTTCTTCCTTACCGGTTAATGGGTAATCATCTAAAGTGAAAGCGCATCTTTAAGGATTTTGGGTGTGACAAATATCAGCAGTTCACGTCTTTCGTCGCTTTCCAAGGTATGTCTAAAGAAATAACCGATCAATGGCAGGTCGCCGAGGAAAGGCACTTTATCGACTTCGTCACGTGTGATTTGTTCATATATGCCACCTAATACAACGGTGTCTCCATTATTCACTAAAACCTGTGTAGTCACTTCGCGAGTATCAATGCTGGGTATTCCAGCAAAGATATCACCAACCGTATCGTTATTGACTGACAGGTCCATAATGACTCGATCATCCGGTGTTATTTGTGGTGTTACTTCAATACTTAATACCGCTTTTTTGAACTCAACCTGTGTGGCACCACTTGATGATGCTGACAGATAGGGAATTTCTACACCCTGTTCAATGCGTGCCTGATGCCGATCGGCGGTAACAACACGAGGGCTGGAAATAACTTCTCCTTTATTCTCGGCCTGCAGTGCCGAGATTTCGAGATCAATGAGTGTGCTGCCGGTTAGTACCGCAAACGCCAGGCTGCCGGCAGAAGATGCCGCGCCTAAATTGACGTTTAGACGATCTGCAGCCGTTACTCCCGAAGGCAGTATGAAAGGCTCCGCTGCACCAGTGGTTGCTATGTTTTGAAGTCCGCTTGATGCGATGGTATCGGCACCTTGAAAAGTACCGGTGGTAACGCCAAAACCGTCAGAGTTGCTTTTAGCGCTACTAACACCAAAGCGAGAACCCAGTTCTTTAGTGAAGTCATCAGTAGCAATAACAATGCGTGATGAAATCATAACCTGACGAATGGGGATATCCAGTTTTTTAAGTGTACGGCGAATCTCAGAGATAACTTCTTCAGTATCTTTTATGATTAAGGTATTGGTGCGTTCATCTACAATGGCACTGCCGCGTGGGCTCAGTATGCCGGTAGAGCCAGCGGCGCTTCCTTCTTCACCGCCGCCGCCAGTACCAGAGAATAAGGAGGCAAGTTCACTCACTTTGGCAAAGTTAATGGTGAAGAATGCGCTTTGAATTGGAGCAAGTTCAGTAATAGACTGTTGTGCTTCCAGGTCAATTTTTTCCTGTGCGGCTATTTCTTCACTTGGCGCAATCATCATTACGGTGCCAGATTCACGTTTTGATAAACCTTTGGCTTTCAGAATAATATCCAGTGCCTGGTCCCAGGGAACGTTTTTCAGGCGTAAGGTCAGGTTGCCGTCTACCGAGTCACTAACCACTACATTAAGGCTGGTAAAATCGGCAATTAACTGCAGTACTGCACGTACTGGAATATCCTGGAAGTTAAGTGATAAGCGTTCGCCGGTATAGCCAAATTTTTCTTTTTTAACTTCTTCAAGCTCTTCTTTACTGATGGGTTTAAGTTCAAGAGTAAAGATGTTGTTTGCCTGATAAGCAACGTGTTCAAAATTGCTATTTACAGGTTCAATTTCGACTCTTACACTGTCATCTTCTTCATAACTGCTGATGGATTTTACAGGTGTGGCAAAGTCCAGTACGTCTAGCGTTTGACGCAACTCATCCGGCAGCTTAATGCCGAGGAATTTCACTACAACCTTGCCGTATTCTTCACTGATATCCATTGGAATGTTTGCTTCAGTCAAGTTGATAACAACGCGTCCTTCACCTTCTTCGCCACGTCTGAAATCAATGTTCTCTATACCGCGAGGTTTATCGGAAAAACGAGGTGCGCCACCAGGTTTAGCACCGATGCTGGCACTGGTTGCTTCAAAAGCTGCGCCAGATGCTTCGCTATCGAGTGTGATTAATACATTATTACCCTGAGTGGTGACCTGGTAGGGGACAACTTCCGTTAGATTCAAGATAACACGGGTTTTGGTTTTGGTTGAAACCGTGGTGATGGACTGCGCTATGCCAATACCAATGGGCAGTGGACGTTTTGACAATGTACTAGCGGTATCAGCAAAATCAAAAGCAATGCGTGCAGGGTTATCAATGGTAAAACTTAAAGGCTCTATTGCCTGTTTGCTAAGCTCAAGGCTTATCTGCAGGCGATTACCCGGCAGCGTTGCAAATTTCACATCTTGAATAACATTCTCCGGGTTATTCTGTGTTGCAGCGGCGTTCGCCAGGCCAAAAGTGCTTAAAAAACATAACGCCGAGAATGCCTGTATTAGATATTTGGTCAGGGGTGAAAAGTTCATGTGTAACCTATCCGATTGATTATTTATTATTATTTTTAACATGGTTCTCTCCGCGCATTCGCAAGGTCTGTTATCCTGTTGCTAATCATATGACTAATCATTAGTTATTGACCACCAATTGCGATTGATGCGTCTCTTTCTATATATCCACCAATACCGTCAGGTACAATTTCTACAAGGAATATGGCAGATTCATTAATTTCAATAATCCGGCCTTCGCTTTGGCCCATATAATGACCAACTTGAACGCGATGGACAATATTTTGCGGGTCTTTAATTAGCCCCCATAAATTTGTATTCTGTTCGAGTATGCCAACCATGCTAAGGGTATCTAAAGGGAATACCTCAAGCGGTTGCTTCGGGCGCGTTGAGTCAGGATTGAGTAAACTGGTTTTTGTTGTTTCGTCATTGTCTATATCAACATTCGCAACAAATGGATCACGTAAGTCTGCTGCTGAATAACTAAAACTTTCATAAGGTTTGAACTGTGGAATTGGTTTTACACTACCAACATGCGCAGACTTGGTTTGCGCAATAAACGATTGCAAATCAGAGACATCCTGACTGCAGGCGACCAGAGTTAATGCGCCAGCACAAATAACTAAACGTGTTAATACTGTCATTGTGCAGTCTCCTCTGAAGATTCATCGAGGTACTGATAAGTGATGGCCGTTAATTCCATGCTAAGTTTAACACCGCCTTTAGGCTCAGCCGGGGCGATGACAATATCCTGTACAGTTACAATACGTGGTAGCGCCGCTACACCGCTGATGAATTCAGCAAATTCATGATAGTGTCCGGTCACTTTAAGTTTAATCGGATATTCAGAATAAAACTCTTTGGGCCGTAAACCTTCTGGTTTGAAATAGTCAATTTCAAGGCCGGAAGAAATACCTGTTTGTGAAATATCGGTTAACAGCGTTTCAATTTCTGTTTCGTTAGGCAATTGCCTTAACAAGGTGCCAAATGAAGTACGCATTTCTTCAAGTTGTTGTTTATATGCTTCCAGGTTTGCTGCTTTAGCCTGTTTTTCTGTGAAGATGTTACGTAATTGCTGTTCTTCAGCAATAACTTTTTCAAGTTCAGTATTTTGTATGGAGGTATCCAGAAAATAACCGGCCACGATTAAAATAATGCATAAAATAGCAATAATTGCTATTTTTATCGGTAATGGCGCACTGCCGATCTTTTTAAGATCTTCTATATCCAGGTCTTGTAAGTTAATCTCGGAGAGATCCATTAGCTGTCGTCCCCTTTATTTTTATTATCTTTGTCATCGGGTAGTGATTGAGAAGTAACCAAAGTAAAGTCGCTGCTTCTTAGTGTGCCTTTTTTGGTTTCTATGACTTTTAAACTTGGTGTCGCCATCCAGTCAGAAGCATCAATATTTCTCATATATGCAGAGACCCGACCGTTGGATTCGGCTACACCTTTGATGGTAAGTTGTTGGCCGCATTGTTTGATACTGGTCAGGAATATGCCTTCCGGTACGGTGCGCACAAAATCATCAAATAAATGCACAATTTGCGGACGACGTTGTTGCAAAGATTGAATGACGTCCATACGGGCAAGTAATTTTTCTTTTGTTTCTTCAAGTGTTGCAATTTGCTGTAACGACGTATCTAATGTTGCTATTTCGTTATTTAATATCTTGTTGCGATATTTTTGATGGTCTATCTGGTTGCTAAATCCCACATGAACAACAAATATAACCGCTGCGGTTAATGTCATCGACAGCAGGGCAACAGTAGTAAATTGCCCGCGTTTTCTCTTGCCGTTGTTCTTCGCGCCAGGGTAATAAATTAATATGTGCCATTAGTCAAAACTCCTCATGGCCAGGCCGCAGGCAATCATGAGCGAGGGCGCGTCATTGCTCAGGGACTGTGGGATTTACTTTCGAAGCCAGTGACATCTCTGCAAATGGGTTTGCGATAACGGTTGTTGTATCAAGTCTTGATTCTACCAGTTCATCAATACCGGGTATTGATGCGCAGCCGCCGGCAAGTACAATCATATCAACGGCATTGTGCTGTCCGGAGGTATAAAAAAACTGCAGGAAACGACTTACCTGTTGAGCGATTGTTTCTTTAAATGGTTCAAGTACTTCTGGTATGTAATTGTCAGGCAGGCCACCTTCTTTTTTAAGGCGTCCGGCTTCATCATAGGCAAGACCGTAACGGCGCATAATTTCTTCGGTGAGCTGTTTGCCGCCAAAACTTTGTTCACGTGTATATATAAGGTGATTATTTTCGACCACGTTAAGGCTGGTCATGGTGGCGCCAATATCAATCAGTGCGATTACTTTGTCTTCACTGTCATCTTCCATTTGATGGGAAATTAATTTGGCAGAGTGTTCAATGGTATAAGCTTCTACATCGACAATTTTTGGGGTTAGTCCGCCAAGTGATAATGCAGCAGAGCGTAATTCGATATTTTCACTTCGTGAAGCAGCCAGTAATACATCAACTGTTTCTGGATTGTTTTCTGTGGTACCAATAACTTCAAAATCGAGGTTAATTTCTTCCAGTGGGTAAGGAATGTACTGGTCTGCTTCCATTTCAATCTGAGTTTCCAGTTCGTCATCGCTTAAACCGGTTGGCATAGTAATGATTTTGGTGATAACGGCAGAGCCTGCCACTGCAACCGCTGCATTTTTGGCCTTGGTACCGGAGCGTTTAACGGCTTTTTGAATGGTGTCGCCTACCGCTTCAACATCCTGAATGTTTTTATCGACCACGGCATTGTCCGGCAAAGGCTCGACCGCAAGACTTTGTACGCGATATTTATCGCCATCTTGTGCTAGTTCGAGTAATTTTACCGACGTCGAGCTGATATCCAAACCTAATATGGCTGGTTTTTTGCGTTTTAGCAGACCCACGCTATTCCCCTTTTTTATATATTTTAAAGGTAGTTATAGAATATATTATAATTTTTGCATTAAATATTAGCGGTAAGTGTAGAAAAATACTAGATGATTTAGAACAATGTCGTAAATTTGTTGTTAAACCTATATACTTTGCCGCCTTAACTAATACTCCGTCGCAGGTAATGGAACAGTGCGTTTATTAAATATATTCAAATTACTTATTGTCATCACATTTGTGATGGTGTTGCTTGCTGCCGTAGTTGCGACCGGCGGCTATTTCTTACTTAAATCCTAAGTTGCCTTCAATTGAAGGACTAAGTAATGTGCAGCTTCAGGTCCCACTCCGTATATATAGCAGTGATGGTGCATTAATGGGTGAATTTGGTGAGAAAAGACGAACACCAAAAAAACTCGAAGAAATTCCGGAAATAATGCAGCAGGCATTTTTGTCAGCAGAAGATGATCGATTTTTTGAACACCCCGGCGTTGATTATCAGGGTATCTTGCGTGCGGTAGTTAATCTGATTATGACCGGTGAGCGTGGTCAGGGCGGCAGCACGATAACCATGCAGCTGGCACGAAACTTTTATCTCTCCAGTGAAAAGACCTATCTGCGAAAGTTGAATGAGATACTTCTGGCTTTAAAAATAGAACGTGAGCTCGATAAGAAAAAAATTCTTGAGCTGTATTTAAACAAAATTTACCTGGGTAACCGTTCATATGGTGTGGCTGCAGCGGCACAAATTTATTATGGTCTGGATCTCGACGAATTATCACTTGCGCAGATTGCGATGATTGCGGGATTGCCAAAAGCGCCGTCTACGTATAATCCTATTGTGAATCCGGATCGTGCCACTATTCGTCGTAACTATGTGTTGTCACGAATGCTTCAGCTTGACTTTATCAACATAGCGCAATACGAAAAAGAAAGAAATGCAGAGGTAACAGCAAAACGTCATTATAGTGCGCTGGGTGTTTATGCACCCTACGTAAACGAAATGGCCCGCGCAGAAATTGTTAAACAGTTCGGTGATGAAGCTTATGTGCGTGGTTTGAATGTGTATACCACTATCAATAAACGCTTGCAGAAAACGGCAAATGACAGCTTATGGCATGGCCTGGTGGCTTATGATCAGCGTCACGGTTATCGGGGTGTGATTCGCCATGTTGAACTGGATGCTGAGAAAGAAACCGCCGCCGCTAAAGAAACTTCAGATGCAATGGATTCTGATCTGGCGTCCATATTAAAGGATGACGAAAATTATGGCCGTTTCATGCCTGCCGTCATTTTATCAGTGGTTGATGATAATTCTGTGGGTCAGCAGGCGGCTGCTGGCACTGCGGCGAGTGGCGTAGCAGTCGCTGTGGAAAATCGCTCAGCGATCGCTATGTTAAAAGACGGTAACCAGGTTCGGATTCCCTGGAGCGGGATACAATGGGCGCGTGAATATATCAGCGTGAACCGTGTTGGTGATGAGCTGCAAACTGTTTCGCAAGTAATCAAACCGGGTGACGTAGTCTGGTTGGCGAAAAATCCGGTAACGGGCTGGAGCCTGGCGCAAATTCCTGAAGTACAGGGCGCGCTGGTTTCTGTTAATCCGAATAGTGGTGCGATACAGGCATTGAATGGTGGTTTCGACTTTGAGCACAGTAAGTTTAATCGTGTGGTGCAGGCGAAAAGGCAGGCCGGTTCTGGATTCAAGCCGATTGTTTATGCGGCTGCACTGGAAAAAAAATACACACCGGCCAGTTTGATTAATGACGCCCCTGTAGTGTTTGAAGATGATGCGCTGGAAGGTTCATGGCGGCCTGAAAATTACAGTGGTAAAACGTTTGGTCCGACAAGGCTTCGCATGGCTTTATATAAATCACGCAACCTGGTATCCATTCGTATACTACGTTCGATTGGCCTTAAATATGTCACCCAATATGCGAAAAACTTTGGCCTTGAGAGTGATCGGTTACCTTATGACTTGTCACTGGCGCTGGGCAGTGCAGAGCTGAGTCCGCTGCAAATGTCACGGATTTATTCAGTGTTTGCTAATGGCGGTTATTTAACTGAACCGTATTTAATACAGCGTATAGAAGATGCGGATGGCAGTATTCTGTATGAAGCTGACCCTGCAGTTGCCTGCACTTCCTGTGTTATAGCCGAACAGAAATGGTCTGCCAAAATTGTGCCGGATAGCGCTATGGCTAAATTACCAAAACAGGCAGAACGGACGTTAGAACCTCGACTGGCTTTTCAGATGAACTCCATACTGCAAGACGTGGTATTGCTTGGCACAGGTCGCCGCGCGACGGTTCTAGGCAGAAAAGATCTGGCCGGTAAAACCGGGACAACCAATGATCAGCGGGATGCCTGGTTTAATGGTTACAATCCCGATCTGGTTACAACCACCTGGGTCGGTTTTGACCAGCTTAAACCTTTAGGTAATAAAGAGTTTGCTTCACAGGCGGCATTGCCTATCTGGATCGATTTCATGAAAGTGGCATTGGCCGGAAAACCTGAAAAATATATGGCGCGCCCGGACGGCCTGGTTACCATGAAAATAAATGCCGAAACGGGTGAAGCGGCAACCGACGCAGATACTAATACTGTGTTTGAAATTTTCAGGAAAGAAAGAGTGCCCATTGCTGGTAATGCATCGCCGGGTGAATTACCAAAAAACGCTGAAGGCGCTTCAGCGATTCCGGAGCAATTATTTTAATGTTGTGTGCTGACCCGGGCTTGTTCGTTGTTAGTCGCTGAGGAAAGTTTGGCCCAGGTTAAAATACAGCGCTCTTTCGCCGTTGTTGGTCGCGCCAAAGGCAAAATACAGCGGGCCAATAAAGGTATCAGCGCCGATAAATAGGCTACCGGCAATCGTCGTATTGTTCGAGTTGATGTCGTCGTAGCTATTCCAGATGTTGCCCGCTTCAAGCGAAAAGCCTGTATAGATAGGCAGGAAGGCAATATTTCCAAGACGCCGATAAAATGCGGTTTCAATGAGCCCGAAATGCTGGCCTGCCAGCTCTCGTTCCAGGGTGCCGGAAAGTTCCAGAAATCCACCGCGCCTGTATAAGGCATTAAAAGGTGCATTTTCGTTAATGGTGGTTTCAATAATCGCACGACTAAAGACGGTATATCGTTGATAGGTTCCAGCGCCGCTTAAAATCATCTGTATTTGCTCATAGTCACTATCTGCGCCGAGTTTTTTCTGATTGGATGTATAAGTGATGCCGCCAAAAAAACCCGTATTGGGGAAAGTGAGATTATCCAGTGAGTCATGAAATAACCTGGCATAGAAAAAGCCTTCATTAAAGTCGCCGTTTGCCTGTAGCGGATTACCGCTGATGGTAGCAGTGCGCCCATCGTTACGGCCCAGACCTAATTTAAATTCTGTGTTTTGTTTAAATATTTTACCTGCGGATAGTTCAAGGTAATTACGGTGAAAACGTTGTATGGAATCTATTTGATTGTTAATAACGTTGGGAAATATCGTTGTTTTAATGCCTGCTTTAGCTGAAACAAAAACATCGAGATCAACATTTAATGGCTGATATAGTTCAGCGCTAAGTGAAGGTTCACTGCCCAAACCTGCTGTTGCCCTCAACTCGCCAGCCAGACTGTTTAAGTCATGCTTGGCATAAGCCGCATTAATGCTGGCAAATGATCCTATGTTGGATTCAGATTTTATTGATAGCCCAAATTGTAAATAACTGTTCGCCCAGCCCCTATCGCGTACATAGATGATTAATCCGGTTTTACCGTCACGCGTCTGCAGTGAATAAACCACCGCGCTGGAAAAATCCAGTCCGTATATATAGGATAAATCTTGTTCCAGCTGGGCAACGTCAAGTGGCTCCCCCAATTTTTGATGAATGCGTCTTTGCATGACTTCATCGCTTAATTTGGTGCTATTTTTTATTTCTATAAAGTCGATGACCGGGTTTCTGTTGGCAACGTTGGCTAATGATGCGAGATAGCGGGAATAAGCATCATCAGAGAGCGATAATCTTTTTAAGTCGTCGCGTTTTTCAATGGCGGCATACAGCGCCAGCGGTTATTAGTTCCGGATACTTTTCAAAATCAGAAGAAGAAATCTCTGTTTCACCGGGAACAATGAGAATATCGCCGTCTTTTAAGGATTCAAGTTGACTGTCAGCAATGCGCCGGGTCAGGATAGTTGTTAACTGGTTGGTGATATCAACGCTGGATTTGAGATTGTCCTTGCTTTCTAAAGGTGCGCTAGCATCAACCACGATAACAATGTCCGCGCCCAGTTCGCGAACCGTATCGATGGGTATATTATTCGCTATGCCGCCATCTACAAGTAATGTGTTATCAATGGTTATTGGCGGCAATGCACCGGGGATGGACATGCTGGCACGCATAGCGCGTGCAATATTGCCGTTTTTGATAACGAAGGCTTCGCCATTTTCTATATTGGTGGCAACGGCGCGAAAAGGGATTCTTAAATTATCGTAATTGTTTATATGGAATCCGGGGTAAGCGAGCCGGTCCAGGGCTAATTCAATCTGCTGGCCTTCAATTAAACCGGGTGAAAGTTGTATGCCCTCTGTGGTAATGCCAACACGATGAATATTAAAAAAATCAAAGTCGTCTTTTTTACGGCGAAAAGTTTTATAGTCGCGATTGGCGAAATCATCAAAGACTTTCCCCCAGGCGATACTTGCAACACCCTGTTCAATTTCTTCAGGCGTTTAATCCGATAGCATATAAACCGCCAATGATCGAGCCCATGCTGGTGCCGACAATATAATCAATCGGTACGTTATTTTCTTCCAGTATCTTTAATGCGCCAATGTGTGCAAAACCGCGTGCACCACCACCGCTTAATACCAGGCCGATCTTTGCGCGTGCTGTCGATGTGTTTAAACGGGAATCAGTGTCTTGCAGGTTTTCACTAACGGCTACGTTGCTAAAGCAGAGTAAGCTAAGCGCTATGGTTATAATTTTAGAAAAATTATATTGACGAAAAGGCATAGCGACAATAAAGCTCTTGACTGGATTTGAGTCAGAGTATAGCGAAACTATTATTGGATGAGGGGGATTTGTTGTCCGCGAAGAACGCGAAAGGCGCATTTAACAAAACGATAAAGCCTTATCTTTGCGCCTTTCGCGTTGATCGCGGACAGTTATTTTTTGCTTGTTTTAGTTGTGGTACTGCGCACTGATGTCATGCACCGCGTCAACCAGTGCGGCAACATTATCCGGTGTGATATTGGGTGTAATGCCGTGGCCCAGGTTAAACACATGGCCATTGCCATGGCCAAACTCTGCAAGAATGCGGCCGACTTCCTGTTTTATGACTTCAGGGTTTGTTGCCATGATGGCGGGATCCATATTGCCCTGCAGTGCCACCTTGTCACCAATTTGCTGGCGTGCCACTTTAATGTCAACAGACCAGTCCAGTCCAACCGCGTCGCATCCGGTATTGGCAATTTCAGGCAGCCATAAACCGCCGCCTTTGGTAAATAATACAACCGGAATTTGCTGGCCGTCTTTGTTTCGAATGAGCTGGTCGACGATTTGCTGCATGTAGGCGAGTGAAAATGCTTTGTAATGCGCGTGTGGTTAAGGCGCCGCCCCAGCTATCAAAAATCATTACTGCCTGTGCACCGGCTTCGATTTGTGCGTTGAGGTAAAGCGCAACAGAGTCAGCCAGTTTGCTCATTAAAATATGCGCCGATGCTGGATCTTCAAATAATAAAGCTTTAATTTTTGAGAAAGTCTTGCTGCTGCCGCCTTCAACCATATAGGTTGCCAGCGTCCATGGGCTGCCGGCAAAACCGATGAGTGGTACTTTGCCATCAAGCTCTTTTCGGATTAAAGAAACTGCATCAGTGACATAAGATAATTTATCTGCAGGGTCAGGTATAAACAGATTTTTTATATCAGTTGCGCTATCGATGGTTTTTTTAAATTTTGGGCCTTCGCCTTCAGAAAAATATAAGCCCAGGCCCATAGCATCGGGAATGGTCAGGATATCTGAAAATAAGATAGCAGCGTCAAGCTCAAATCGACGCAATGGCTGTAACGTAACTTCGCAGGCCAGTTCAGGCGTACTGCATAAGGTCATAAAGTCACCGGCCTTTTGCCCGTACTTCACGGTATTCAGGTAAATAGCGTCCCGCTTGTCGCATAATCCATACGGGTGTGCGATCTACCGGTTGACGGCGTAAGGCTTTTAAAAATCGATCGCTTTTGACTATGCTCATGTGTTTTAAATGAAGTGCGTACTGTTTTGACTGGATATGATTGACGGAGGTTCTGGAAATTAACGGCTTTAAGCTAGCTGGTGCTTAACATCGATTTTATACGACCACTGACTTCACCCATGTTGGCACGGCCGATGATTTGCGGTTTGACCAGTCCCATTACTTTGCCCATATCTTTAATTGAGCTGGCACTGGTTTGCTGTAATGGCCTGGTTCACAATTTCGTCAACTTCTTCTTCGCTTAATGCCTGCGGTAAGAATTCCTGGATAATATCAATCTCAAAGCTTTCCTGTTGGACCAGGTCGTCACGTCCAGCTGTTTTGAATTGTGAAATAGATTCACGGCGCTGCTTCACCATCTTATCAAGAATGGCTATTACTCTGGCATCATCAAGTTCTATGCGTTCATCAACTTCTATCTGTTTCATTGATGAGGTGATCAGACGAAAGATAGCAAGACGTTGTTTTTCGCCGGCTTTCATTGCGCTGATAACAGCATCCTGAATCTGCTTTTTTAGGTCGCTCATTATTTTATTATTATGTACCTGGTTATGACTTTGAGTCGATTGACCCTATGCTTAGTAACCTGGCCGTAAGACTAATCTTGCACTTAATGTCTAGTGCGTCTGAATTTCGCATATTAAGTAGTATTATGAAGCGAAAAATTTAACGGCGGCGCTGGTGCGGTTGACGGGCGAATTTATTGCGCTCTTTAGACAGTTTTTTCAGGTGACGTTTAACGGCTGCAGCTGCTTTGCGTTTACGTTCTGTTGTGGGCTTTTCATAAGCTTCACGTTTGCGAATTTCGGTTAAAACTCCGGCTTTTTCACATGAGCGTTTGAAGCGGCGTAAAGCCACATCAAAGGGTTCGTTTTCTTTAAGTCTTATTGCAGGCATAGTGCTCTCTTAATAATATAAAATAAATACATAAAAAATCCGCAAAGAATGCGGTGAAACCACGTATTATATCTCATTTTTAGTCAAATCTAAAAGCTGATTTAGAAAATATAATTTATTAGCCGATAAGAAGCCGGGTATATAGAGGAAATATGATTGTTTTAGGTATCGAAAGCTCCTGTGATGAGACCGGGATAGCCCTGTTTGACAGTGAAAAAGGTTTGTTAGCGCATACCTTGCATAGCCAGATTGATGTTCACGCTGAATATGGCGGTGTCGTGCCAGAGCTTGCTTCCAGAGACCATATTCGATACCTGGTTCCACTGCTGAAGCAGACGCTGCTGCAGGCGGGCCTGGAAAAATCAGCCATAGAGGGTATTGCGTATACTGCGGGTCCCGGCTTAATTGGCGCCTTAATGTCGGGTGCTTCTGTCGGGCGTTCATTGGCCTGGGCGCTGGGTATACCTGCGGTTGAGGTTCACCATATGGAAGGCCATTTACTGGCGCCAATGCTGGAAGAAAATGCGCCCGAATTTCCTTTTGTGGCCTTGCTGGTCTCCGGAGGGCATACCTTGCTGGCATACGTAAAAGGCATTGGCCAATACGAAATGCTGGGTCAAAGTCTGGATGATGCCGCCGGTGAAGCTTTTGATAAAACAGCAAAACTGCTGGGTTTAGGTTATCCAGGCGGTCCTGCGCTCGCGGCCATGGCCGAACAGGGTGAACCGGGCCGTTATACCTTTCCACGGCCGATGGTGGACCGGCCCGGACTGGACTTTAGTTTCAGTGGTTTAAAAACATTTGCCTTATACACCATGAAAGCTGCAGCGCACGAAGGCGAGCAGGATGGTCAGTTAACGCAGCAGGTTAAAGCCGATATATCACTGGCCTTTGAAGAAGCCGTGGTCGATACCCTGAAGATCAAATGTCGCCGTGCATTAAAACAGCAGCAGTGCAATACCCTGGTAATTGCTGGCGGTGTCGGCGCTAACAAACGATTGCGCTCTGAATTGGCGGAAATGATCAGCCAGTCAGGTGGTGAGTTGTATTACCCGAGAATAGAGTTTTGTACCGATAATGGTGCCATGATTGCACAGGCTGGTTGTATGCGACTGCTGGCCGGTGAAACACAGCCGCTGGAAATTGATGCCAGGGCACGCTGGCTAATGCAGGATTTGCAGGCGATTTAAAAAAATCATAAAGAACATCTGCGGACTAAAAAGATTTTTATGAATATTTCTTCGCTCAGCGCTATTTTGCGCTTTTGCCAATTTTGGCTTCTGAGCCTTGCAGCAGTGCTTTGATATTTGCTTTATGGCGCCAGAAGACGAGAGTGCTCATTAATGCCGCGGCTGCCGTCAGTTCAACAGACTGTGAAAAATACCATAGTATTAATGGTGTAAAAAAGATTGAAACCAGCGCAGACAGCGACGAAATTTTTAAGATGGCAGTAACGAGTAGCCAGATGGCAAGTGCGATGAGGCCGACCTGCCAGTTTATTCCTAAAATCACCCCGTAATAAGTAGCCACACCCTTGCCGCCTTTAAAGCCATAATAAACAGGGAAAATATGCCCTAGCAGGGCGAACAGAGCGACCAGTGCAATCGTTAAATCGTGGTGTGAATCGTCACCAAGAAACTGGCTGATAAACAAAACAGGAATTAAGCCTTTCAACATGTCACCTAATAAGGTGATAATGGCGGCTTTTTTACCGCCATGGCGTAATACATTGGTTGCGCCAGGATTTTTTGAACCGGTTTTACGCGGGTCTTCAATGCCTGTTATTTTGCAGGTAATAATTGCGCTGGAAATTGAGCCGATTAGATAGGCGAATATCACAAAAACGATGATGTCGAGAGTTAAAGCCATGAATACTTTATTTGTTATTGGGGCCGTTGTGCAAGCTTACCTCAGGTTTATGTTAAAAGCTTTGAAATTATTTTTGGGTGTTAGCGGTTGCCGGCAGCAGGCTCAGAAAGATGCCTGATTCAGTGAACTGTGTCTTTGTTCATGGCTGGGCGATGAACAGTGCAGTATGGGACGAATGTATCACTCGGCTACCGGACTGGATCAATGTTATTGTGGTTGACCTGCCGGGGCACGGTACCATGGCCGATGTCGATTTTAATTCGCTTGATGACTGTGTTCAGGCACTGGTGCCGCTGGTTCATCAGCCGGTCATCTGGGTTGGCTGGTCTTTAGGCGGTCTTGCTGTGTTGCGTTTGGCTGAGTTATATCCGCAACGTGTTGCGGCCGTTTTACTGGTCGCGACAAATCCCTGTTTTGTCCGTCAAGCAGACTGGAGCTGTGCTGTCGAAAAAAAAGTATTCAGCCAGTTTTCCAGTGACTTGAAAAATAATCAGGAAAAAACTATTCGCCGTTTTCTGGCGCTTGCAGGTGAAGGGAATCGCGGATGTGATGCGAGTGGTCAGGCAGCTGCAGCAAAGTATAAAATCTCGCGGTCAGGCTTCAGCGCAGGCACTGTCATCAGGTTTGAAAGTATTGCTGGAAACCGATTTACGAACGGCATTGCAAGCCATAGACTGCCCGTTGCACTGGTCGTTCGGTGCAAAAGACAGCCTTGTGCCAGCGCAGTTAGCGACAGTTCTGCGGCAGCAGTATGCGCAAAAAAATGTGATGCTGTATCCACAGGCAAGTCATGCGCCCTTTATTTCGCACGCTGATGATTTTGTTAAACAGTTAATAAGCATTGCAGAACAACAGCGCGCATTATAGCCGTACCATAAGACGATCTGAATTTAACCGTTATCGCTATGAATCAAAAATCCCCCCCGACAGCATCACCTTACCCGTCAGTACAGCATTTTGATCAGGCGCGAGTACGGCGTGCATTTGATCGCGCTGCTGAGTCTTATGAGCAATATGCCGTGTTGCAGCATGAAGTTTGTAAACGCCTGCAGGAAAAACTGGAAGTAGTGAAAATCAAACCCCGGATGATTCTGGATGCGGGTGCAGGAACCGGCACTGCTTTACCGGGTTTGTTTGATCGCTACAAAAAAGCACAGCTGGTTGCGTTGGACCTGTCAGAAAACATGTTGCAGAAAAGCCGTCGGCATGGACGTTTTTTACGTTCGCCACATCTTGTTTGTGCCGATATCGAACAGCTTCCTTTTGCCGACAATACATTTGAACTGGTTTTTTCCAGCTTAAGCATGCAATGGTGCAATGACCTTAACGCGGTACTGCTTGAGGTGAAACGGGTGCTTAAACCCGGCGGTTTATTTGTATTTTCTACTTTTGGCCCTGATACATTAAAAGAATTGCGGCACAGTTGGGCAACGGTGGACGAGAAGCACCATGTTAACCAGTTCATTGATATGCATGATATCGGTGACGCCTTACTCAATGACGGTTTTGCTGAACCGGTAATGGAGGCAGAAATCTTGACGGTAACTTACAACTCGGTGGAAGAAATCATGCATGATTTAAAGGCAATAGGCGCCAATGTGACGGCAGAGCCGCCGCTAAAAGAGCAAACGGCTAAGGGGCTGAGTGCCAGGTCTGTACTGCAGCGTGTGCGTTTGAGTTATGAGCAGTTCAGGCAGCACGGTGTATTGCCGGCCAGCTATGAAGTCATTTATGGCCACGCCTGGAAAGCCAGTGCTGAAAAAATGAATAAAGCAGCCGGGCAGCATTTTGTTGACTTTACGCGGTAATTTTTTGTGTTATAAGTTTAAGCAGATAAAGCGGGCTGTTGTTATGTTACGACAGTAGTCGCCTAATACGCGCTACGGCTTGATGAGTTCAGTTCGGCTTTTGCAGGCTGGATGAATGAATCGTCGGCCGACAATGCAGTGAAATAAAAAAGGCCAGTCTGGTTAGACTGGCCTTTTTTATTATTTATGGCGTTTCGCTTAAGCTTCAAACGCAGCGCGCATTTTATTCAGCGCATTTTTTTCGATCTGGCGAATACGTTCTGCAGACACCTGGTACTCATCTGCCAGTTCATGCAAAGTCGCTTTGCCTTCGTTTAACCAGCGACGCTGGATGATGTTCTGACTGCGGTCATCTAAGGTTTTTAATGAGCTTGCCATCAGGCTTAATTCCTGTGAACGGCTGTCATCATGTTCCAGTAAATGTGCTGGATCCATGCTGCCATCGGTAAGATAAGCTGCCGGTGTGAAATGCTGCTCGTCGTCATTGTTAGACGTAGGCGGATCAAATGTGACATCGCTACCACTTAAACGGGACTCCATTTCAACAACGGTTTCCGGCTTCACACCTAAAGTTTTGGCAACATCATTGACTTCTTCGGCAGTAAACCAGCCCAGTCTTTTTTTAGAGCTGCGTAATTTGAAGAACAGTTTGCGTTGCGACTTGGTTGTGGCAATCTTCACGATGCGCCAGTTGCGTAATACATATTCGTGGATTTCAGATTTAATCCAATGCACCGCATAAGATATCAGGCGTACTTCATGACTGGCAGAGAAGCGTTTCACTGCTTTCATCAGGCCAATGTTACCTTCCTGAATGAGGTCGCTCAGTGGCAGACCATAACCGGTATAACCACGCGCTATTTTTATTACAAAGCGTAAATTAGACATAATAAGCTGTTGCGCTGCAGCAAGATCATTTTGCTGTTCCAGGCGTAAAGCCAGTTCACGTTCTTCTTCGGCAGTAAGCACAGGGATGTTGTGAATCTGTCGAATATAGGCATTCAGAGTGCCGGCACTTAATGGTGCATTCTGTATGGCAGGAATTAGTGCTGTTGTCATCGTTATGTCTCTCATGAGTGTATTTTAGCAGTCAACGAGTAAGAGTGCTAATTATATAAAAAGTTCAGTGAAATACTAGTGCCAGCTTATGGGCGGGCAGTGATTGTTTTGATAACTTATTGATATTTATATCTAAATTTTTATATTAGCTGGGTTCGATATCTTTCAGGTGCCGGCTAACCGCTAACCATGAGCCGATTAAACCTAATAAGCAGCTGAAAAGTATCAGGTACAGAGTATTGACGGCGCCTAAGCCGCTGAGGCGAAAATCACTGTGATAGAGCAAAGCAAGCTTGTGAATGGGGTTTTCCATTAAAATCAGTGAAGTCAGGGTGATAATCCAGGCCAGTACGCCACCAATGAGGCCATACCAGATACCGCTATATAAAAAGGGCCGTCGAATAAACGCATCTGAGGCGCCAATCAGTTTGCAAACTTCGATTTCTTCTCGCCTGTTCTGTATGTCCAGGCGGATGGTATTGCCAATGATTAGTAACACAGCGATTGCCAGCATGGAACTGATCACCCAGATACTTCTGTTGGCGATCTCCAGCAATGTATAGAGACGTTTTACCCACTGTACATCAAGTTGTGCTAAATCAACCCGTTTGTTTTTAGCCAGTTCATTGACCAGGTTGGTGCTTATGTCTGGCTGATCGCTGACGATTTTAGGGTGTACCACCAGGACGATAGGCAGAGGATTGTGGTCCAGGTATTTTAATGCATCACCAAAGCCGGAAATTTCCTTGAATTGTTGCAGGCCCTTGTCTTTATCAATAAATTCGACCTTGTTTATGTGCTTATGTTTTTCCAGGCGCTGCACTAACTTTTGTGCATCAAGTTTATTGACTTCAGTATGGAGAAATAATGAGATTTGCGTTGATCCATCCCAGCCGCTGCTTAGCTTGCCGATATTGTCTAACGCAATATATAAGCCAACAGGTAAAGCTAATGCAATGGCGATTACCGCTGCCGTCATTAACGATGCAGCAGGTTGAGCATAGAGCCGACCCAAACTGGCAAGACTGACCCGCAGGTGATTGCCAAAGTACGAACGAAGCCGACTTTTTTTGTGCGGGCTATTTCGCATATAAACCCTTGTTCTCCACGGTATAGGGCAGCCCGTTGTGCACAATATTGCCGTCTTGCAGGCTGATCATCGGTGAGCCTGTTTGCTTGATTAAATCGAGGTCATGGCTGGCAATTAAAACCGTTGTGCCTACCTGGTTGAAGCGCGCAAACAGCTGCATGATTTCCCAGGAAAGCTCGGGGTCAAGATTACCGGTAGGCTCATCGGCAAGCAGTAATAAGGGTTTGTGCACGATGGCGCGAGCGATACCGACACGTTGTTGCTCACCGCCAGATAAAGTGATCGGGTAGGCTTTTTCCTTGCTTAATAATCCGACCTGATTGAGCGCAGCACGTACGCGTTTATGAATTTCCTGTCGCCGGTAACCCTGGATAATCAGCGGCATGGCAACATTGTCAAACACCGGGCGATCATAAAGCAGGTGGTGGTTCTGAAAAATAATACCAATATTGCGACGGATGTAAGGAATCTTTCGGTTACCGATATTGTTCAGGTTGGCCCCGTCGAGGAAAATCTGCCCGCGCGTTGGCCGTTCTATCATCGCAATCAGCTTGAGCAAGGTGCTTTTACCCGCGCCAGAATGGCCGGTAAGAAAGGCCATCTGGCCTTTAGCCAGGCGCAAGTTAATGCGGCTTAACGCCTGATGGCCGCCGGGGTAACGTTTGCTGACATTATCGAAATGAATCATTGTGTTACTTTTTAACAAGTGAAAAATGAAAAATGAAAAATGAAAAATCAACAGTGATTATCTTTGTCGTTTGAATTTCTGCCTTTCATTTTTCATTTTTCGTTTTTCATTATTCATTGCCGTTTCATTCCAGCAGCGCATCAACAAACTCAGCGGCATTAAACGGCCTTAGGTCGTTTATGCCTTCGCCGACTCCGATGAAGCGAACCGGCAGGTTTAACGTTTTGGCGATGGAGAATAAGATGCCGCCTTTTGCGGTGCCGTCCAGTTTGCTGACTGCCATACCGGTGAGCCCGATACTGTCGTGAAACTGTTTTACCTGATGCAGTGCGTTTTGCCCAAAACCGGCATCCATTACGATCAGTGTTTCATGGGGTGCGGTAGCATCAAGTTTGCCTAGCACGCGTTTAATTTTAGCCAGCTCGGCCATTAAGTTATCCTGTGTATGCAAGCGGCCGGCAGTATCGGCAATAATGATATCAATATTTTTTGAACTTGCAGACTGTACAGCGTCAAAGATAACCGATGCCGGGTCTGCGCCTGTGCCCTGGGAAATGACAGGAACATTATTACGCTGCCCCCATTGTTGCAGTTGTTCAACAGCAGCGGCGCGAAAGGTATCTCCTGCGGCCAGCATGACAGATTTGCCCTGCTGCATAAAATGATGTGCCAGTTTGCCGATACTGGTGGTTTTGCCAGCGCCATTGATACCAACAACAAGTATCACAAATGGCTTGGCTGATGAGGCATCTATAACAGCACTCAGTGGTTGCTCACATGGCTGTAGTATGGATTTCATGATTTCGGCTAATTTAAGGTGCAGAGAATCTGTATCATTGATGACTTTGCGGGAGATATTGCTTTGCAGTTCGTCGATAATAGTTGTGGTAGCATCGACGCCAACATCAGCACTTAATAAGCGTGTTTCCAGTTCGTCTAGCAGAGCAGTATCGATGCCTTTCTTGCCCAGAAAGAAATCGGCCATGCCGTCAGAAAAGGTACGTTTTGTTTTCTCGAGAGATAAACTTAAGTCAGCACTGCTTTCTTCTGCAGGGGTCAGTTCTGAAGGGCTTTCTGATAGAGCCCGGGGTTCTGTCGCAGATGGCGCGGTCTCGGAAAGTTTTTTTTGTTTGCGTTTAATAAAGCCAAACATGATGATTCGTGCAATGAAATTAATTGGGGTATCCTATCACCACTTGAGCGGATCAGGTAGATAAAAAATAATAAAAGAAAGCTTCTGTTTGTAGCCGGATTTGCGTAAAACGTCAGATAAATTGTAAGAGAAATGAAAAAATGAAATTGAAGTCAGTCGTAGGTTTGCTTGTTGTTTCGACCCTGGTTCTGGGTGGGATACTGTATATCAGTCAAGATCCGGAGCCGCCGCAAAGTGACGAAGCCGTGCAGTCTTATGTGTTATCAAATGGCATGAAAGTACTGGTTATTGAGAACCACCGTGCACCTGTGGTGGTGTCACAGGTCTGGTATAAGATTGGTGCCAGTTATGAACATGATGGCATAACCGGGGTTTCTCATGTGCTGGAACATATGATGTTTAAAGGCACTAAAAAATATCCTGCCGGTGAATTTTCAGAGATTGTCGCGGCCAATGGTGGTGAGGAAAATGCATTCACCGGACAGGACTACACCGCCTATTTCCAAAAAATAGCCAACGACAGGCTTGAACTGTGCCTGGAGCTGGAAGCTGACCGCATGAGAAACCTGGTGTTTGATGAAAAGGAATTTCTCAAAGAAGATTGAGGTGGTAAAAGAGGAGCGCCGTTTACGTACCGATGATAAACCCACCGCGCTGACCTATGAGCGATTTAATGCGGTTGCTTACACCAATAGCCCCTATCGCCGTCCCATCATTGGCTGGATGGAAGACCTCGATACGCTGACGGTTGATGATGCGCAGCAATGGTATAAAACCTGGTATGCGCCCAACAACGCCACCCTGGTGGTTGCTGGTGATGTGCTGGCCGCTGATGTATTTCGCCTGGCAAAACAATATTTTGGACAATTGCCTGCGTCAAAAATACCCGAGTTAAAACCCCGGCGTGAAGCAAAGCAGTATGGTACGCAGCGTGTCAGCGTTGAAGTGCCGGCTAAAATTCCGTATCTGGTGATGGGTTATAAAGCACCGGTATTGAAACATGCGCAAGAAGAAGCTGAAAGCCGTCTGGGAAGTTTATGCGCTTGAAGTGCTGGCGGGCGTACTTGATGGTGGCAGCAGTGCACGATTGAGCAGTAACCTGGTGCGCGGTCAGCATATCGCAAACAGTGCCAGCGCGAGTTACAGCATGTCGGCCAGGCATGAAACCCTGTTTATTCTATCGGCTGTGCCGAATGATGAGGTTGCCATAGAAGTGCTGGAGTTCGCACTGCGAGAAGAAGTGAATACCATTAAAACACAGCTGCCTGATGAAAAAGAACTCGATCGAGTTAAAGCACAGGTGGTCGCTGCACAGGTATACAAGCAGGATTCAACATTTTACCAGGCAATGGAAGTAGGCATGCTGGATACCATCGGTTTGCCCTGGCAGATAAAAGACGAATACGTAAAAAATATTCTGGCAGTGACAGCAGAGCAGGTGCAGCAGGTGGCGAATAAATATTTAACTGACGAGCGCCTGACCGTGGCGGTGCTTGAGCCATTGCCGATTGAAAATGGTGAACAGGGAAATACAGCTAAGCAGAGTCTTCGACGGAGTCAGTCATGAGTAGTGATTCACACCATAAATCCGATGCAACAAACGAGTAGTGAAAAGTATAATGAAAATATTGAGTTTGATTTTTTTTATGGCATTGGCTACCGCGGTACAGGCAACGCCGAATATTGAAACATGGCAGACAGAAAATGGTGCCAAAGTGTTGTTTGTGCCAGCGACAGAAATTCCCATGATGGATGTGACGAATAGTTTTTGATGCGGGCAGTGCGCGCGATGCAGGCATCAGCGGCCTGGCTGTATTGACTAATGGCTTACTGGCTGAAGGCGCTGCCGGTAAAACGTCGCAAACAAATTGCAGAAGAATTTGAGTCGGTTGGTGCGCAAATTGAGAATGAAGCAGCACGTGATATGGCACTGCTTGGGGTGCGAACGTTGACCGAGTCGCGTTATTTAACATCGGCTATTGACAGTCTTAAGCAGGTGTTAACGCAACCTGACTTTCCGCAAGATGCATTTCAGCGGGAGCTCAATCGCATGAAAGTGGCAGTGAAGGCACGTCAGCAGTCGCCTTCTGCGCTGGCCGGTGAAGCATTCAATAAAGCTGTTTTTGGTGATCATCCCTATGCATCACCGGTATCCGGGACCATGGAGAAGTCTGGAAAAGTTAACACTGGAAGATGTTCGCGAATTTTATAAACAGTATTATGTGGCTAAAAATGCAACCATCGTTATCGTTGGTAATGTCGAGCGCGGGCAAGCAGAAGAGATAGTTAAAACGGTGGTTTCTTCATTGCCTGCGGGAGAAAAAGCACCGGCGCTGCCCGAGGTAAAAGCGTTAACGGAAGCCAGCAAGATTGTTATCGATTACCCCTCAGCACAAACACATATATTTGTCGGCCAACCGGGCATTAAACGGGGTGATAAAGATTATCTTGATTTATATGTGGCCAACCACCCGTTCGGTGGCAGTGGATTTTCATCCCGGCTGGTTGAGGTGATTCGTGAAGAACATGGGCTGGCTTATAGTGTGTACAGTTATTTTTCACCGTTACGTGAGCTTGGTGCGTTCACCATGGGGATGCAAACCAAAACGGAACAAACAGAGCAGGCCCTGTCTTTGCTCACTCAGGAATTAAAAAAATACCTGGGTGAGGGGCCGGGAAAAGATGAGCTGGCCGAAAGCATTAGTAATATTACCGGCAGTTTTCCATTAAGTATCGACAGTAATGGCAAGTTGCTCGAATACATTGCGATGATTGGGTTTTATGATTTACCCATCGACTATCTTGATCATTTTATTGAAAACGTTAAATCGGTTAAGCTGAAAAATATTAATGATGCGCTGTCTCGCCGAATCCATCCTGGCAAGATGGTGACGGTTGTTGTTGGCAAGCAACAACAAAATGAAAAGTGAAAAATTAAAAGCGAGCGATTGGGGTGTTAGTGGTCGGGCATGCTAAGCGTGGCACTTGCAGGATTATCGGTGGCAAGTGGCGTGGCCGAATCATCAAGTTCAATGATGCTGAAGGTTTGCGGCCGACTACGGACCGCATTCGCGAAACGGTGTTTAACTGGCTGCAGCCCTATACGCCGCAAAGTATATGCCTGGATATGTTTGCCGG
Organism: uncultured Gammaproteobacteria bacterium; assembly: GCA_963768125.1. Classification (GTDB taxonomy): domain Bacteria; phylum Pseudomonadota; class Gammaproteobacteria; order SZUA-229; family SZUA-229. Next base: position 149,141 of record CAVYHC010000020.1, on the reverse strand, counting down.
CAGCGGTGTTTTAGGTTTTGAGGCACTATCAAGAGGCGCAGACGACGTCGTCTTTGTTGAGAGCAATCAAGTCACCGTAAAAAGTTTAAACGAGAATATAAAGCTGCTGGCTGCCAGCAACGCAAAAGTTCATCATCGGGATGCGCTGAGCTGGTTGTCGCTAGCGGAATCGGAGCCGGCTCCGGAGCAGAGCCAAAAAAGGCGTTTTAACCTGGTTTTTCTTGATCCGCCATTTCATACTGATTTACTCGAAAAAAGCTGTGCTTTGCTGAACAGCAGTGGTGTTTTGGCCGAGGATGCCATAATCTATGTAGAGCACGCTGCAGATGCCGAGGTTCCGATGCCTGCTAACTGGTTATGCTTGAAAGAAAAAATCTCGGGCCAGGTGAGTTATAAATTATTTGAGAATTCAATTGTTGTTTGAGACTTATATTTTTCAGTTGAGGTTAACATGTCGGTAGTCGCAGTTTATCCAGGTACCTTTGATCCAATTACCAACGGCCATTCTGACCTGGTGTTTCGTGCTGCCGGCTTGTTTGATCGCGTGGTGGTCGCTATTGCTGCCAATCCGGGAAAAACGCCATTATTTGATTTGCAGCAGCGCGTTGTCATGGCGGAGCGGATATTATCGCGTTTTGACAATGTTGAAGTTTGCGGTTTTTCTGACCTGCTGGTTGATTTTGTGAAACAAAAAAAAGCCAAGGTGATTTTGCGCGGCTTGCGCGCGGTATCTGATTTTGAATACGAAATGCAATTGGCCAGCATGAACCGGCATCTGGATAATTCACTGGAAACAGTGTTTATGACGCCAAGTGAAGAAACCAGCTTTATATCTGCTTCCCTGGTAAAAGAAATTGCACTGCACGGTGGCGATGTTTCACCCTTTGTCCATAAAGATGTTGTGGATGCATTGAATTCTATGAGGAATAAAATGTCGGATTCAGCAGTGTAAGTTTATATAAGATATTTGAGTTAGTTTATTATGGCGTTAATGATTACCGATGAATGTATTAATTGTGATGTTTGTGAGCCTGAATGTCCCAATGATGCCATCAGTCCGGGCGATGAAATTTACGAAATTGATCCGAATTTATGTACCGAATGTGTTGGTCATTTTGAGACCTCGCAGTGTGTAGAAGTGTGCCCGGTAGATTGTATTCCGCTGGATCCGAACCATGTGGAAACGCAGGAAGAACTAATGGAAAAATATAAGCTGCTGACGGCAAGCAAGTGAGTTTTTATGATGGCATTGAATTGTAGCGCTTACACCGATTTAACTTAATTTCACATAGAATCGATATATGAACAAATTTGTCTACAAAATTTGTTTTTTTAATTTTATATTCTTTTTATCACTTCAGGCTTTCGCTTTAAGTTCGATAGAAGAGACCGTAGCACCGGCAGCAATTGCCAGTGCCCATCCTTTAGCTACTCAGGCCGGTATCGATATTTTAAACCAGGGCGGTAATGCCTTTGATGCTGCTATAGCCGTCACATCGGTGCTCGCAGTGGTGGAACCTTATTCTTCAGGCATCGGCGGCGGCGGTTTTTATCTGTTGCATCAGGCAACGACAGATCGTTACATTATGCTTGATGCGCGCGAGAAAGCCCCTTTAGCTGCAGATAAAGCGATGTATCTCGATGAGGCAGGGCAGGTGATAACCGGTGCCTCGATCAATGGTGCATTATCAGCGGGCATCCCCGGCATACCGGCGGCGCTGGTTCATCTTGCGGAAAACTACGGCAAGTTACCGTTAACGCAATCATTAGCGGCAGCAATATTACATGCCTCTCAGGGCTTTCCTGTTGATGAGTATTATCAAAACATGGCTGGCTTTCGCCTGGCGGCATTACAGAAAGATAAAGCCGCCAGTGATATCTTTTTACAACAGGGTCAAGTACCGGCGCTGAATTATAAAATTGTGCAAAAAGACCTTGCCCGTACACTGCAGAAAATAGCAGCGTCCGGCGCAGCAGGTTTTTATGAGAATGAGTTCGCCAGGGAAATGGTAAAACAGGTGCAAAAAAATGGCGGTATCTGGACAATAAAAGACCTGGCGGCTTACAAAATAATCGAACGTTTACCCGATGTGAGCGCGTATAAAGGCTTGAAGTTAACATCGGCGTCGCTGCCGTCTTCAGGCGGCCTGGTGTTAGCAGAAATATTACGAATGCTTGCTGATCTGGATATTGAAGAAATGGATGAATCGCTACGCATTCACCATATTGTAGAGGCGATGCGCCGCGCCTATAGAGATCGTGCTGAATACATGGGTGATCCCGATTTTGTTGATGTGCCAGTGGATTACCTGCTATCGGATGCTCATATCAAATTATTGATGAGCGATATCAGTGCGACTAGTGCAACAGCAAGCGCCTCACTTAAAGCCGTAACACGGCCCACAGGCAATGGTATGGACACGACTCACTTTTCAATTATTGATCGTATGGGAAATAAAGTATCAGCGACTTTATCCATTAATTACCCCTTTGGTTCCTGTTATGTAGCGAAAGGAACCGGAGTTTTACTTAATGATGAAATGGATGATTTTGTTTCCAAGCCGGGCGTGCCCAATGTGTATGGATTGGTGGGCTCACATGCGAACGCTATTGCACCGGGCAAGCGCATGTTATCCAGTATGACACCAAGTTTTGTAGAAACCAGTGATCGCGTTGCGCTTATTGGAACACCGGGCGGCAGCCGTATTATTACCATGGTCTTGCTTGCCATCTTAGACTTTTACCAGGATAAAAATGCCGATGAAATAGTTAATGCCGGACGATACCATCATCAGTATTTACCTGATGAAATATCCTATGAAGCCGGCGTGTTTGATGATGCATTGCTTGCCGCGCTGCACAAACTCGGCCATAAAACCAAAGCACTGGATAGTGAATACGGCAATATGCAGGTGATTATCATGGATAAAAATACGGGTAAATTAGACGCGGCATCTGATGGCCGAGGTATCGGAAGCGCAATCGTTTTACATTAATAAAACTTCAAAAACATTTATCCGCGAAGGACGCAAATAACGCAAAGAAAAACTTTTTAAATTTTTTAGACCGTAACTCGTGCTGGCGTAGTGTAAGTCGACGTTTCGTGACCCGTGCCCATTGTTGGATTACGCTATCGTTAACCCAACCTTAAAATAAATACAAAACCAATATCGTTTTCTTTTGCGTTATTTGCGTCCTTCGCGGATAAATATTTTTAGTGTTTATTCAAGCCCGAAGGGATCACGTTCGCGCCCGGAGGTGAAGGACTCTGCATCCTTGGCTTTTTCGATAGTGCGAATCAGGTGCGTTTTTTCCTGTTCTGACATGCCGCGGTTAATATATCGATCGGCAGCGCGTAAGATTTCTTCCAGGTATTTGATGCGGTAGTTATGGCTTAACAGGGCTTTTGCGATATAAAAAGGGTCGATTTTTTTATCTCGCATTTGCTCGGCCATTTTTAACGCCGTATCCAGTTCTTCTGCAGTGGGTTTTGACATGGTATTTTATTTGATAATTATTGCTGATGTTTCATGTTGAGTTTAATAGCTATTTTAGTTCAAATATTTTTCAAGTGTGACTTTAAGTGTTTCCAGGTTCACTGGTTTGGTTAGCTGGTCATTCATTCCCGCATTTAAACATTCTTCTCTCTTTTCAGGGAATGCATCGGCAGATAAAGCAATAATTGGTAAGGTGTTATTACCCCTGTTTCTGATGGTCTTTGCCAGTGTGTAACCATCAATCAGCGGCATATTACAGTCAGTAAGAAGTAACTGATAGTTGTTTGAGAAGATTTTGTTCAATGCTTCCTTGCCGTTGTTAACGAGGTCAGCTTTAAATCCCAGGGCTTCAAGCTGGTTAAGAATAAGGGCCTGGTTTGTAGGATTGTCTTCGGCAACCAGAATGCTTTGACTTGATGCTATCTGTGTGTTGAGCGGGCTGTATGCCAGGGCCGGCTTGTGTTCATGTTTTTTTACGGTTGAAACATCAAGATGTCCATGCAGTTCTATCCAGAATTCACTGCCTTCGTTAACAACACTCGATGCGCCGATACGGCCGTCCATCATTTCGACAAGTTGTTTGCTAATAGATAAACCAATACCGGTGCCTTCTATCGTGTTAGCAGCATTTAATCGATTAAACGCCTGAAAAATGTCCGGCAACAGTTGTTCTGATATACCAGGACCGGTATCAATGACACTGATTCGTATTATATTGTTTTCTTTTTGCAAGACTTTCCAGGCTGACCGAGCCATTTTTACTATTATACTTAATGGCATTGCTCAGCAGGTTTAGCATTACCTGTTTTAGTCTTGTGTAATCAGCGAACACATAACCATTGATCTTGGTGTTTATATTTAGCCGAAGCTTACTTTTTTCTACAATCGGCGAAATCATGGACTGGCATTCATTGAGTACGTCACAAAGATTGACCTGTTCCATGGAAAGCTGAAGGTGACCTTTCTCAATGCGCGCTAAATCCAGAATTTGATTGACCAGCTCAAGTAATAAGTTACCCGCTCTTGCTATTTCATTAATGTGAGATTGCTGCTTTTCAGTGAGTGATTTTTCGTATTTTAACAACTGGGTGAAGCCAAGTATGGCATTTAACGGTGTTCTTAACTCATGTGACATGCTTGATAGAAAGTCTGATTTTGCCTGGTTAGCTTTTTCAGCTTCTTCCTTCGACTTTATAATGGCAAGCTCATTGTATTTTTTGTCAGTAATGTCCAGTGCCATGGCTGCAATGCCAACGATGTTGTTTTTTTCGTCGGTCAACGGCGTGACGAACCATTGGCAGTAAATAAGTGCGTCTGATTTTGTTTTATTTTCTATAACAGTACCAATCACAGCCTCATAGTTGAGCAATCGTTGCCATAATTTTTCTGCCTCTTCAGAACTGTCCTGAGGCAGAATTAAATGCATGATGTTTTGATCTATTGCTTCATTACGTGAGTAGCCAAATATTTTCTCAGCCGCTTTGTTCCATTCGGAAATGTTTAGTTCTATATCGAATTCAATAATTGCGAGCGGGGTGTTTTGTAAATGAAGCGCCTGTTTCTGGTGCATTAATTCTATTGCACGTTCTCGACTGTCAGCCTCTAATCGTAAACGTATATTCTGCTGTGTATTGTTGAAAATACGCCTGCCCGCTGAAAGTGAAAAAAGGATAAAGACGAAGAGTACAAATGAGGTTGCATTGGAGAACTTCTGGCCATCAAGCATAAGCCTGAGAATTAATAACAGGCTGGAAGGCAGTAGAAATAATGCCATCGTTTCCCAGCGATATGACAGGGTTGACAGTGATCCGGCGATAACGCCAACCTGGCATACAATGATGAAGGCAATAAATTCAACCTCAGGCGAATAGCCTAGCCAGGGTAACAGTCCCCAGCAGAATCCTGCGACACCCGTGCCAATATAAAAGCGTATTCGCCAGCCGGCTTTAGATTGTTGCTGTTTATCAAGTTTTGAAAAGCGGTAACTTTCCACGCTTCTGATAAATAATACACCCAGTATGGTAACTAACCAGATAGTTAGGTTTTGCTGAGAAGATGCATGATCCAGTATTACGTTGTATATGATGAGCGCGATAATGACAGATGCAGTATAGGAGAACGGGGTGCCGCCATATAACAGGCGTATTTCTTCGAGTTTGATTTGCTGGTCGAGTTGATTTTTGCTGAGGGCGTTCTGTGAGTCCATAATAATGCATCATCCTTAAATTTTTATTTAGAGTGGCCGCTTACACAGGTCTGGCCTGACCTTACTGAAATTTACGCCTGCTGGCTATAAATATAAGCATTAGATTGTTATAGTATTATTACTAATAAATGCTGCGACTTTGTCTTTGTTGCGGTACAGGCAGTGAGTTTTTTGATTAATAGAGAAATTGCATGTCAGTTGAAATAATTTACCAGGACGAATACCTGGTTGCAGTCAACAAGCCGCAGGCATTATTATCCGTGCCGGGTCTTGGGCCGGATAAACGGGATTGCGCGATTGCCAGGCTGGAAAAGATAGTGCCTGATGCAAAAGTGGTGCATCGTCTTGATTGTTATACCTCCGGTATTATGTTGTTTGCAGTGGGTAAAGAAATGCAGCGCGCCTTAAGCAAAATTTTCCACGATAGAAAAATTTCAAAACAATATACTGCAGTCGTCAGGCAGTGGTTTGATGAAGATCATGGCGTTATAAAATTTCCTATGCGTTGTGATATTGATGACAGGCCACGACAAATTGTAGATTATGAACATGGAAAATCGGCAATCACTTATTGGCAGGTGCTGCAGCGCAAGGAGGGTGAAGTGCGGTTATTGCTAAAACCTGAAACTGGGCGAACGCATCAATTACGCGTGCATTGTGCAGCCATGGGCTACCCGATTATAGGCGATGGCCTATATGGCAATGATGAAACGAAACAGCCAAGAATGCTGCTGCACGCGGACAACTTGTTGTTTAGGCACCCGGTTACTGATAAGAGAATGTATTTGTCAGCAGAATGTGAGTTTTAGTTGACTGCGCTATTGCCAGCCTGAAACCACGGCGTAATGAAATAGAATATTTTTGTAAGAAAAAATTGCACCATCAGTGGTGATTTCATCAAGTATTAAACCATCGATAAAATATTCGCCTTCTTCCATAAAGTTATTGTTAATGACTATGCTGCGCTGCAGCGGGTTGCTTGAGTAAACGTGGGCGGAAATTATAATGGCAGGTAACGCCTGTTTCGTTGACTCTGGCAAGTCATGATAGTCAATAACGGTTCTCTGAATATCTGCCGGTTTATAGGCTTTTAATGTATTTTCCGGTTTTTCTTTGGCAGGCGAAGCTGCTGCCACAGGGTTTGGCATCGGCCTTTCTGCTTCCGTATTGTTGCTGCTTATGCTGGTAGCCGGCGGTTTATTTATAGTGACTGCGGGCACAGGCGTAGTAGGCACAGGCGTTGCAGGTACAGGCATTATTGTATTGTTGCTGTTGGCCGGCGCTTTATTGTTAATAGCGCTATTTTCTGCTTCTATGGTTTGTATTTCTGTGTGGCTGTTTTTGTCGCTCATGTAATAAACAATAGCGATAAGGTTTAATATCGCGACAGAAATAAGTATATACGGCCAGTAAGTGTTTTTTTCGCGGCCGTAGTTCAGGCCCGATGAATGTACTGTTTGTATGCCTGGGGTGTGACCATGACCGCGTTCCTGCTCCGATTTTTTAAGTGCATCAAGTATGTATGACATGGTTAGCCTTGTTGAGTTGGCTGTGGTACAGCTAATGGAGTGAGTGAAGGTATTTGCAGGCCGGACTGAGAATTCAAATGAATGATTGTTACCGGGCCAACAATACCATCAGCCATCAATCCGTGTTTTGACTGAAATTTTTTAACCTTTTCTACCAGGTAATCATCATAGCGGTTAACCAAGTCGTCAGCCGGGTTCGTGTTATTAATCAGATCTAATTTATTGTTTAGCCAGTTGATGATCTTGCCAGAATCGCCGGGAGTGATTGCTGATGAATAATAATCGGGTTTTTGCCACAGTAAAGTAAACTGCCCATACCAGTATTTATCCAGTTCCGTTAGCTTTATCAAATAAGGTTTATTGTTGGCGTATAGGCTGGCGGCGTCATTCGCTATTGACGTTATTGTAACGTAACGTGTGTTTCCCTGGCCGTTAATGAGGGTCAGTACGGCAGGGCGGTTGTACACTTTAAGGCTGTTTAAATTTCCCTGCTTATACAGGCATCTTAATGAATGAGCTTCTGCCTGTTTGCATGCAGTGATTTTTGATTGATGGTTATATTGCTGGTTCCAGGTATTGAACAGTTGCTGGTAAGCGACAACCTGATTATTCGCTGCATCGTTTACTATGTCTTCAATATTGTCATAAGCCGTTTGAATTTCAGATTCGGTGATGTTTTTATCTGGTTGCGCGGCAGGGGCTGAAGCGGCTATAAGCGATTCAACTGTATTTTCCTGGCGGCTTTGTTCTGCTGTTGCGCTTTGTGCAGAAATTATGCTGTCAGTTTCAACATCAGAGTCTGAAACAGCGAGGGAGGGAGTGATTTGCGTTTCAGGAAACAGGGTAGCTTGAGTCTGTTCGGCCTTACTGTTGTCGCTGCTGGTAAGGTAAAAAAATGCTGCAATAGCAATAATGGCAACACTCGATACCGCAGCGATAGGGTAAACCCAGGGATTTTTGCCCTGCTGCTGTTCAACATTTTTTAGTTCGCCAAAAACTTCAGTGGCGGCTTTTTTGATGATAAGCGGATTGACAGCGTACTGGTTTTCTACATAGGCGCCTAATAAAGCCCGGTCACAAATAATATTAATTAAACGCGGTATACCATTACTGAGTTTATATAAACGTTTAATGCTATTTTCAGGGAACAGCTGTATGTTCTGTCCGGCAACGGCAAGTCGATGGCTAACATACGCTTTAACTTCATGTCGGCTTAACGGTTGCAAATGAAAACGAGCTGTAATTCGCTGCGCCAGTTGACGCATTTCGGTTTTGGCCAGGATGTCCAGCAGCTCTGGTTGGCCAAGAATAATGATTTGCAGTAATTTACGCTGATTCGTTTCCAGATTGGTTAACAAGCGAAGTTGTTCTAAAACAGTACTGTCCAGATTTTGTGCTTCATCGATAATGAGAACGATTTTTTCATTATTACGATGGCTTTCAATCAGGTGTTGGTAGATTCTGTCGGTATAGGTTTTGACGCTGTTTTCAGCATCCGGGTAACTGATTTTTAATTCATCACATATGGTTTCCAGTAACTCGATTTCGCTGACTTTTGGGTTGAGCACCAATGCTACATTTGCCTGCTCAGGTAACTGGTCCAGCAGGCATCGACATATTGTCGTTTTACCCGTACCGACTTCACCGGTAAGTAATATGCAGCCGCCTTCACTGTTCAGGCCATAGACAAGATGAGCCAGTGCCTCACGGTGCTGTGAGGTCATATATAAATAACGCGGATCGGGAGCGATGGAGAAAGGCGCTTCCTTAAACCCAAAATATTCGTTATACATCTGTCAAAGAGAGGCTTGTGGTTAATTCATTGAATTGGCTACTATAACCCAATTTCACAAATGACCAAAGAGTTGTACGGTGATCGCCTGTTTTTCTTGATTATCGAGTGAATAAATTATAAATGCGAGAACAGGTCATAATAGAAGCGATTGTTTTATAATCAGGCCATGGAATCTAACGATAACACTATTTCAACGTCATCTTTTCGCTTGCTAATGAAACCGCTGGATTTGGGTTTTACGCAGTTAAGAAATCGCACGATTATGGGCTCCATGCATACCGGGCTAGAAGATAGCTGGAATGGTTTTAGTAAGCTGGCCAGTTTTTATCAGGAACGGGCAAAAGCAGGCGTGGCATTAATCGTTACCGGCGGTATGTCTCCTACGTTTAGCGGTCGCTTATCCTTGTTTTCATCTCAACTAAGTTCCCTGTTTCAGCTGATAAAACATCGTAAGCTGGTCAAGGCCGTACATGCCCACGAAGCAAAAATATGTTTACAAATACTGCATGCGGGTCGCTATGCCTACCATCCTTTCGCGGTTGCACCCTCGGCTATTAAATCGCCAATATCACCTTTTACACCAAAAGCATTAAGCAATAAGAAGATCCATAAACTGATCAAAGCTTACGCGCACACCGCAAAATTAGCACAACGTGCCGGTTATGACGGTGTCGAGGTGATGGGTTCGGAAGGGTATTTAATCAATCAGTTTATTTGCCGTAATACAAATCAAAGGCAGGATGAGTGGGGCGGGACATTTGAAAACCGAATGCGTTTTTCCCTGGAAATAATTCGCGCGATACGGCGTATTGCGGGTGATGATTTTATAATCATCTTCCGCCTGTCGATGCTTGACTTGCATAAAGACGGCAGTAGCTGGGAAGAAATAGTGCAGCATGCGAAAGCGATTGAAAAAGCAGGCGCAACCATAATTAATACCGGCATTGGCTGGCATGAGGTTAGAATTCCGACCATTGCATCGGTGGTGCCGGAAGCGGCTTTTAGCTGGGTAAGTAAGAAGTTAAAACAATCCATCACTATTCCCTTAATTACATCCAATCGTATTAATAGTCCTGAGCTTGCTGAGTCTTGTTTGCAAAATGGCGACGCTGATCTGATCTCCATGGCGAGACCGTTTCTTGCCGATAGTGCGTTTGTGCAAAAAGCAATGAATAATCAGTCACAGCTGATTAATACATGCATCGCCTGTAACCAGGGTTGTCTTGATCGTGTATTTAAACAGCAGCGTGCGACCTGTATGGTAAATCCGCGAGCGGCATACGAAACACAGTATCCGTTAAGCAAAGCTAAGCAGCCGAAAACGATTATCATTGTTGGTCTGGGTGTAGCAGGCCTGTCCTGTGCTTATTATGCGGCCAGCCGTGGCCATCACGTCATTGCGTATGATGCGAAAAATCTTGGCGGTCAGTTTAATCTGGCGGCTGAAATACCCGGTAAGGAAATTTATCGCGACACCATTCGCTATTTTGAAGCACAACTGCGCTTATTAAAGGTTGATGTCAGGTCAAATCATCAGGTGGTTTTCGAAGACTTAAGAGAGGTTTATGCTGACGCAATAGTATTCGCCACAGGTGTGGTGCCAAGAAAGCCGAATATTCCCGGTATCGAGCATTTTTCCGTGATGGATTATGAAACGGCGATTAAAAATAAAGCTACGCTTAAAAACAAAGTTGCCATCATTGGTGCCGGCGGCATTGGTTTTGATGTCGCCGAAATGTTAATCGCACCGGCTAATGAAAAGGCGTTTGACTGGTATAAGCTATGGGGAATTGATAAACAATATCAACACCGTGGCGGTCTACTTGAGCATGAGGTGAAACATACCACCGAGCGAAGTGTCTATTTATTGCAGCGTAAAAAAGAAAAAATAGGTAAAAATCTTGCGCGTACTACAGGATGGATTCGACGATTAACCTTAAGAAAGGCCGGCGTAACGATGTTATCTGATTTGAGTTATAAAAAAATCGACGATTTTGGCTTGCATATTACCCACCAGGGTGTCGATGAAACCTTGGCGGTAGACCATGTCATTATTTGCGCAGGCCAGGATTCAGAAAACTCACTGTATAAACGGCTGCATGATATTGGCCAACCGGTGCATGTCATTGGCGGTGCAAAAAAAGCGGCCGAACTGGACGCTGAATCAGCAATCAGAGACGGTATGATTCTGGCTTATAGTTTTTAAGCCGTGATGTTTACTATGAAATGTTTTTATATCTTACTCTTATTATCGATATGGCAGGCCGCGGTTGCTGAAGAAAAACCAGCTGGCCTTATAAAGCAGGTGACGGTAACTAATTATTTGCAGCAGGCCAGAATTAAAGCCATAGCGCAGGGCCACGGCGCAAATAGCCTGATACAGGAATCAAGCCCTTATTTACTGCAGCATGCCTATAACCCGGTTGACTGGCATGCCTGGGGCGACGATGCTTTCGCGAAAGCAAGAAAACAAAATAAACCGATATTTCTTTCTATCGGTTATTCCACATGCCACTGGTGTCATGTGATGGCGCATGAATCCTTTGAAAATAATGAAATTGCGGCTTATTTAAACAAGCATTTTATTAGCATAAAAGTGGACCGTGAACAGCGCCCGGATATTGATACCGTTTACATGGCGGCGACACAATTGATTAACGGTCACGGCGGCTGGCCGATGACGGTTTTTCTCGACCATGAATTGCGGCCGTTTCACGCGGCAACATATTACCCTCCGTTTTCAACACAAACTGCACTGGGCTTGAAGGAGGTGTTATTAAAAATAAATGAATTATGGACGCAAGAGCCTGAATTGATCAGCCAGGTTGCGACCTCAGTGACCGAGCGCATAACAGCCTTGGCTGATGAAACCATTAAGGATGGAGCCTTGGCAGAGAATGTTAATGCCCTGGCAATGCTGCAAATCAGCCAGAATTTTGATGAAGACCGCGGCGGATTTAGTGCGGCGCCAAAATTCCCGCGTCCCGGTATTTTTTCATTTTTAAATCAGCAGGCAAAGTCTGACTTAAAAAATAAAGACAAAGCTAAAAAAATGATGTCTACAACACTGGATGCAATGGCGGCTGGCGGCATCGTTGATCAGCTGGCCGGCGGTTTTCACCGCTACTCGGTAGATGAGCGCTGGCAGGTTCCGCATTTTGAAAAAATGTTATATAGCCAGGCATTAATGGTAATGGCGTACAGCGATTATTATCGAATTGAGCCACAGGAAAAATATAAACAGCTTGTTTTTAACAGTTTGGATTTTGTTACAAAAGAAATGCAATCACCGGATGGCGGTTTTTATTCAGCGCTGGATGCAGACAGTGAGCGCCATGATGAGCCGGGAACACATGCAGAAGGTGCCTATTATTTATGGCATGCATCTGAGTTAAAGCAATTACTTGGCAGTGCCGAGTTTGAGTTTTTTGAAAAATATTATCAAATAAAAGAAAGCGGCAATATCGATTCTGACCCGAGAAATGAATTCACGGCTTTAAATATTCTCTATATTGCGGAAGAATTTCGAAATAAAGCGCTTACTCGAGAGCAAGAAAAATGGCTGGCTTCTGCAAAAATTAAGTTAAACAAACAGCGCCTGCAACGGCCGCGGCCGCATCTTGATGATAAAATTATTACCGCATGGAACGGCATGATGCTCGCCGCATTGGCTAATGCGGCCACGGTGTTTGATCATGCGGCGTATTTGCAGGCAGCGCTAGGCGTTACCGGATTTATTAAACAGCACCTCTATGACAATGAAAATAAAAAACTGTATCGCCAGTACCGCAAGCAAAGTAAAAGTACCCGCTCCCGTACGCAGGCGATACTGTCAGATTATGCCTGGTTGATCTACGGCCTGTTAAAACTTCATCAAGCCAGTAAGGATATGCAATGGTTAAACTGGGCCTGTGAACTGCAGGAGAAACAAGATGCACTTTTTCTGGACGACACTTCGGGTGCTTATTTTGAATCAGTAGCAAATGACAGCAATTTATTATTCCGATCAAAAAGCATCTATGACGGTGCTTTGCCCTCAGCCAATGCTATTGCCTTAGCCAACCTGCGTAAGCTGTCAGCCTTGTCAGGCAATGCTTTACAGAAAAAAGCCTATACCGCACAGGCGGATAAGCTGGTGAGCAGTTTTGCAACAGTGGTCAATCAGAACCCGGCAGCAGCCAGTACCTTGCTGGCGATAGAAAATCAGTAATCAGTTCGCCTTAATAAAGTAAAATATTGTGATGAATTCCGCTATTGTTTCTATTGCGCCAATGATGGGCTGGACAGATCGCCATGCCCGTTATTTGTTACGCCTGATTACAAAACACAGCCTGTTATATACCGAAATGGTAACCACGGGTGCGTTACTGAATGGCGATCGAAAAAAACTCCTGGCTTTTCATGAAACCGAGCATCCATTGGCGTTGCAGCTTGGCGGCAGTGATCCGAAGGCATTGGCCGAATGTGCAGCAATCGCAGAAGACCTGGCTTTTGATGAAGTGAACCTGAATGTTGGCTGCCCCAGTGACCGTGTGAAGTCAGGATCTTTTGGTGCCTGTTTAATGGCGACACCGGAACGGGTCGCGGACAGCGTGTCTGCAATGATGGCCAAAACAAAACTTCCAGTCACCGTGAAATGCCGCATTGGTATTGATGACATGGAAGGTTACCCGCCATTAGCAAATTTTGTGGCGACGGTAGCTGAGGCCGGTTGTAATACGTTTATTGTCCATGCCCGCAAAGCCTGGTTAAAAGGCCTGAGTCCAAAGCAGAATCGTGAAATACCGCCACTTAACTATGACTATGTGCATCGTCTGAAAAGTGAAAACCCCGGCTTAACGATTGTCATCAATGGCGGCATAAAAACCATCGCTGCGGTAGAAGAGCAATTACACTATGTTGATGGCGCCATGATCGGGCGCGAGGCTTATCATAATCCTTATGTCTTAGCGCAGGTCGATGCCGAGATTTATCATGATGCCGATGCACAGGCAATTAATCGGCAACAAGTTGTGCATCATATGTGTGAGTATATTGATCGTGAGCTAGCCAATGGCGTCGCCTTACACTCGATTACCCGGCACATGTTAGGTTTGTTTCAGGGCTGCCCCGGTGCTAAAGCCTGGCGCCGTTATTTAAGTGAAAATACACACCGAGCAGAAGCTGACAGCGCTGTAGTTAAGGATGCATTGTCTTGGATTATGAATTAAAAATTTTAAACTTAAAAATTTCTCCACAGATTAGGGCACGCCTACATGGACGTAGGTGGTAGAGCAGCGCAGGAGCAGTTGCCGAGGACGCCCGTAACTACGATTCCAAGGATGGAATCGGTAGAGTCGAGTCGGGCACAGAGACCGAGAACAATGCATATGTCCATGGATGGACGGTAGTAGAACAATGCAGGAGCAATTGTCAGGAGCAATTGTCGAGGCACAGAGGAAAATTTATATTTCGTCATGCCGGCGCAGGCCGGTATCCATCGTTCAGGTTGGTATTAATCCTGATCAGGATTAATACCAACCTGATCAATGGATACCGGCCTCGACAATAGCTCCTGCATTGTTCTACTATCTGCCATCCATGGCAGTATGCGCCGGCATGACGGTATTCTATCGGGCGTCCTCGGCAACTGCTCCATGCGCTGCTCTACCACCTAGCGTCCATGTAGGCGTGCCCTAATCTGTGGTGAATAGTTTTTTTGTATATAAACCCGAACCGAGTTAACAAGCCGATGGGTAACTGCGCCAGTTAACCAATAAACTGGCATCAGGTGAGGCGTTCACTTTTATGTCTTCACTGAACGCAATATCAAGCTGCTGACATTGATTGATTTTTATTGAAGTGCCGAAGCTTAAAAAATAGCTGTCGCCAAGGATGGTTAACTGGCTTTGATCGTAATAGCTGGTGTGCCCCTGTAACTGTACTTTTAAGCTTAGCTTGTCCATAACTAACCAGCCAAGCATGAGATGGCCGTACACTGCGGTGTCTAGACAGTGGCATGTTCTGATAATCATCCTTGCCTAAAACAACGAGGCCCGCATTCAGGTTCATTATCCAGTTGTCAGCGAGGCGTTGATTTAATGCCAGCCATGTGGAGAAATCAGTCGCACCGCTGCTGCTGAGTTTATTTTTATCACCGCGTGGGTAATTTCAGGCCGGCCCATAGACTCATGCTGGTGTTGTTGTTATTTATCAGCGAACGAGCGGCAGCGATTTGTATATCGCCCAATGTGGTGCTGGCTTCATTTAAATCCACTAGCGACTGTGTTCCACTGGTGTAATTAATGTGGTACTGATTGTCTTCAATAAAGGGGCGGTTAGCACGCGGCAGGCCAAAAAATTCGTGCCAGCTGTCGATAGACGAATCCAGAAAGCCGCCGCTTTGGTGAAGCAAAGGAATATCCAGTTTCAGGTTCCAGTGGTCGTTAAGCCCGTACTGGTAAGAAAAATTAAAGCGGTAGGTTTCGTAATCAAGATAAATGCTCTCGTTTGCACTGGCGTCAATGTTAAGCGTATTGCTAATAACCAGGCTGCTTGACCATAAATGTTCATTGTTTTTAATCAAGGCAGCATTAGTGGGTAAAGCCTGGCCATGAATCAGGTTAAAAAGATTTTGCTCCCTGATTTCAAATGGACCGTAATCGATAGCATCTGGCGCTGCCGTTAAATGTGTTGGCAAACTGGATAGCAATAGAAATAGCGGGCGTAAAAAAACGCCAAGGGCTGTTAAGCCATTGGCGTTTTTTGTTTGTCTGAAGATTCTGGTTAGAATCTTATTTCAGACCTGCGAAGTAAGCAGAGATATTAGCTATGTCAGCATCAGATAATGGTGCCGCCATTGCATTCATTGTCGGGTCTTTACGCGTGCCGTCTTTGAATGCTTTCATTTGCTTGGTAAGGTAAGCTTCTTTTTGACCCGCAAGGTTTGGGTACATCGGTATAGCGCTTATACCGTTTGCACCGTGACAGCCGGCACAAGAAGCCGCTTTTGCTTTACCGGCAGCCGCATCACCAGCGAAAGCAACATTTGCGCTCGCAGCAAGAGTTAAAGCAGATATAACAGCTAATACTTTATGTTTCATAGGTTTCTCCTAAGTTTGTTTTGAATGTTTATGCTTGTAACTGACGCTAACGCACACAAATATTACTAAAAATCTTTTTAAATCAGTCGCTTAAATAAAAAAATGTACACGGCTAATCAAATTGGAGGCTAATAATACCGCAAAGTTCGCTAATACTCCATATAACTATTGGGTATGGCTCATTGCCTGTTATTACATATAGCGGCCTGCGCTGCCAACGATAATCACCAGCAGTCCAAGCAGGGTATTGAGGCCGACCAGTTTTCGAATCTGGTTCAGCTGGGCGCCGGCCAGAGGATAATCCTGAATAATCACCGCCTGCCTTAGTCGACGATAAGGCGAAAAAAACACATGCAGGTATATGATTACCATGATAATAGCGCCGCCGTGCATAAGGTGGATGTGAGTCCCGGCGCTGGCAAAGCCGCCAAAATAGTTAAATAACATCCAGTAACCGGTGGCCAGTACCAGGGCAATACTCAACCAGACCCAGACAAAAAAGCGACGAAACACCTGCACCCAGAGTTCAAGGCGCAGCGGGGGTTCCAGTACCTGTGCGGCAGCGGGACGCAGTGCATTATAGGCAAAAAACATTCCGCCGACCCAGATGACCGATGCGAGAATATGGAAAGCGATACTGTAGAACATGGTTTTAACTCATTTTGAAGAAAGAGTGAGAATCATAATCGGCTGCTGTTGGTTCTGTAAAGGGCAAAGAAAAAATACGGCAGAGATAATCATAGGTGGAGTCGCTTGTCTCAATGAGGTAAAATGCGCGACTTTTTCCGACAGTCGCTTTAAAGGCGCATCAAGAGGTTTGCTTATGGCCGATTTTAAAATAGCACCATCTATACTTTCCGCAGATTTCGCAATGCTGGGACCTGAGGTTGATAATGTACTCGCATCGGGTGCAGACATTGTGCATTTCGATGTAATGGATAACCACTATGTGCCTAATTTGACGATTGGTCCATTGGTCTGTGAAGCACTGCGTAATCATGGCGTTACTGCCGATATTGATGTGCATTTAATGGTTAAACCCGTTGATCGCATCATTCCTGACTTCGCTAAAGCGGGTGCCAGCTATATAACCTTTCACCCTGAAGCCAGCGATCACATTGACCGCAGTCTGCAGCTGATTCGTGAATCCGGTTGTAAATCGGGCCTGGTATTTAACCCGGCAACGCCATTGAGTCACCTGGATTACGTGCTGGATAAAGTAGACATGGTTTTGCTGATGTCGGTTAACCCGGGTTTTGGCGGCCAGTCATTTATTCCTGCAACACTGGATAAATTACGCGAAGCTCGCAAGATCATTGATGACTCCGGCCTTAATATTCGCCTTGAAGTGGATGGTGGTGTCAAAGTCGATAACATTCGTGAGATTGCCGAAGCCGGTGCTGACACCTTTGTAGCTGGTTCTGCTATTTTCGGCGCTAAAGGTGCAAACGATGCCAACGACTACAATACCGTGGTTGCAGCAATGCGCGCTGAATTGGCCAAAGCGAAGTAATCAAACATCTTGCCACGTCCCGAAATGGTATTAATTGATGTTGATGGCACGCTGGTCGACAGTGTGCCTGACCTGGCATTTTGTATCGATGAAATGCTCAAGCAACTGGATATGCCGGTACGGGGCGAAACCCGCGTACGGCACTGGGTTGGCAATGGTGTCGAACGCCTGGTGAAACGCGGCCTGATTAATGAGCTCAACGGTGAGCCGGACGAAGACCTGTACAACAAAGCGTTGCCCATTTTTCGTGCCTTGTATGCAGAAAATACATCAAAACGCAGCTGTTTATACGATGGCGTGATCGAAGCACTGGATTTTCTCAAAACCACGGGGGTGAAAATTGGCTGTGTGACCAACAAAGCCAGTGAATTTACCCTGCCGATTTTAAGAGATCTGGCTATCAGCGATTATTTTGAAACGGTGCTTTGTGGTGATATGGTTGCGCGCAAAAAACCAGACCCTCTGCCATTGCTGCAATCGGCAGAGACCCTGGGCGTGTCAGCACAAGCGTCGATGATGCTGGGTGATTCCATGAGTGACGTAAAAGCGGCCAGGGCTGCCGGCTTTTCCATCGTCTGTATGTCTTATGGTTATAATCATGGTGAAGATATCCGCGACTATCATCCCGATGCGGTGGTAGATTCTATGGCCGAAATTAAGGATATAGTCGACTGGTAGTCTATTGCTATTAATCAGTACTAGAACATCCAGGCAACTTGCTCTATTATTTAGTGATGAATGATTCCAGACAGAAAACCAGGACGATTAAACACTGGCGATGGTGAAGCGCAATGCTTGCCCACATCGTGATGCCATGATTAATGGCCGTGTTGTCTTTTAAATTATGTCTGGAATAAATAATGTCTGCTGAAACAATCTCAAAACTTAAAAAACAGGGTTTCAACCGTGTCCCGTTAGTGCGAGAAGTTCTTGCTGACCTGGATACACCGCTGAGTACTTATCTGAAACTGGCTGATGCGCCATACAGTTATCTGTTCGAATCTGTGCACGGCGGTGAAAAGTGGGGGCGTTACTCCATCATTGGTTTGCCCTGCAGTAAAGTGATCAAAGTTTCCGGTTTTGAAATTTCGCAGTACGAAAATGATCAGTTAGTTAATCAGCAAACGGTTACCGACCCACTGCAGTGGATTAATGATTATCAGTCACAATTCAAGGTTTATGAAGATGACAAGCTGCCGCGTTTTACCGGTGGACTGGTCGGGCTATTTCGGTTATGAGACCATTGCTTATATAGAAAAACGCCTGTCAAAAAACACCAAACCTGACCCGCTGCAAACGCCAGATATTCTGTTAATGGTATCGGAAGAAGTCGTGGTGTTTGATAACCTTTCCGGAAAGCTGTTTATCATTGTGCATGTTGCTACCGATGTTGCCGATGATGTCATGGCACAGGCGCTGCACAATGGTGAAATACGGCTGCAGCAAATTGCAGAAGAATTGCGCAATAAACTGCCAGTAAAAAACAGCCATAAAACACAGAATGTAAATGAAGAAGACTTTGTCTCAGGGTTTACCGAAGAAGGTTATAAAGAAGCGGTTAAAAAGGCCAAGCAATACATTGTTGATGGCGACATCATGCAAGTGGTGTTATCGCAGCGTTTAACCATTCCGTTTAATGCGCCACCGCTGGATTTATATCGCGCATTACGCAGTTTAAATCCGTCACCGTATATGTATTATCTTGATTTAGGTGATCATCATGTCGTCGGTTCGTCACCTGAAATACTGGTGCGACTGGAAGATGAGCAGGTAACGGTAAGACCGATTGCCGGTACGCGACCACGTGGTGAGAATGAGCTGGCCGATATCGCGCTTGAAAAAGAACTGCTTGCCGACCCTAAAGAGCTGGCAGAACATTTAATGCTGATTGATCTGGGGCGCAACGATGCCGGCAGAGTCAGTAAAACGGCAACGGTTAAGCTCACCGATAAAATGGTGGTTGAACGTTATTCTCATGTTATGCATATTGTATCCAATGTTACCGGTGAACTGAAAGACGGTTTAAATGCCATGGATGTATTACGGGCAACGTTTCCTGCCGGCACCGTCAGTGGTGCGCCAAAAATTCGCGCCATGGAAATTATTGATGAATTTGAACCGGTCAAACGCGGCATTTATTCCGGTGCAGTCGGTTATCTTTCATGGAATGGCAACATGGATACTGCAATCGCCATTCGTACCGCAGTAATCAAAGACAAACATCTGTCAATACAGGCCGGTGCGGGTATTGTTTATGACTCGGTACCGGAAAATGAATGGGCGGAAACCATGAATAAAGCACGGGCAATTTTCCGCGCGGTGTCATTGGCGGAAGCAGGCCTGGATTCGGTGGATAAGGATTCAGCTCAGTAAGGCTCCGGCTCAATGATGAAACACATGTCAAAATTGATGGTGATGCTGTTACTGCTGTTTGTTAGTGCGTTTAATGTGTCGGCAAAGATTAGTGCGCAACAAGTTGCGATTGTGGTGAATACACAGGATGCGGATAGCCGATTGATTGCTGATTACTATCAAAAAAAGCGTGGCATTCCAGCGCAGAATATCATTGAAGTGGCGCTGCCGTCTGACAGCAAGCTTGTTGATGAGCAAACCTTTCAACAGGTTTTTCAGCAGTTAAAAAAACACACGCCGGACTCGGTGCAGTATTATGCCCTGGCGTGGAGCAAACCTTATCGAGTGGCCTGTATGTCAATAACAGCGGCCTTTACCTTTGGTTTTGATCAGGCCTATTGTGCCAGGGGCTGCAAGCCGACACGGTTAAGCCCTTATTATAATGCTGATACAAGCTTGCCGAATGATGAGTTAAGCATCCGCCCGACAATGATGCTGGCAGGCAGCTCGTTAAAACAGATCTATGCGATGATTGACCGTGGCGTAAATTCTGATGCGACAAACCCGGAGGCGACTGCATACTTGATGAGTACCTCTGATAAAGCAAGAAATGTTCGTTCGCGTCGCTACCCTGTTATTAAAGAGTTGCTGTCTGATAATATTAATATCTCGCAGCTAAACAGTGACGTCCTGAAAAATAAAAATGATGTCATGTTCTATTTTACCGGGCTGAAAAAAGTCAGTGAAATAGAAAGCAATCAGTTTCTGCCGGGTGCCATTGCCGATCATTTAACATCCAGTGGCGGCAATTTATTTGGCGGACAGCAGATGAGTCTACTGCGCTGGCTTGATGCCGGCGCCACCGCCAGTTACGGTACCGTGGTGGAACCCTGTGCTTTTACCCAGAAATTTCCAAATCCGGGGATAGTGATAGAGCGTTATACTAACGGTGAATCATTGATTGAAGCCTACTGGAAGAGTGTTGCCTGGCCGGGGCAGGGTGTTTTTGTTGGCGAATTAATGGCTTCGCCCTATGCAGATAAAACCACAGAACTGATCGTGGATACTGCACGGTAAATTGACAGGTAGTGAAAGTCACATAAAAGGCAAGTTTGATATGTTATTAATGATAGATAATTACGATTCGTTTACCTATAACCTGGTGCAATACCTGGGTGAACTGGGTGCAGATGTTGTCGTCCATCGTAATGATGAAATCACGATTGATGAAATTAAAAAAATGCAGCCTGAAAAATTAATGATTTCACCCGGACCGTGTACGCCGGATGAAGCAGGAATATCAATGCAGGCTATCAAGACCTTTGCCGGCGTCATTCCTATTCTCGGTGTTTGCCTTGGCCATCAAAGTATTGGCCAGGTCTTTGGCGGAAAAATTGTTCATGCAAAGGAAATTATGCATGGAAAAACTTCACTGATTTATCATAAAGACGGCCATATTTTTACCGGTTTGAGCAATCCTTATACTGCAACCCGTTATCACTCGCTGGTGATTGAAAAAGAATCGATCCCTGATTGCCTGGAAATTACCGCATGGACCGAAACCGCGAACGGTGAAATGGATGAGATTATGGGTGTGCGTCATAAAACAATGAATGTTGAAGGGGTACAGTTCCACCCGGAATCTATTTTGACTGAACATGGCCACGATTTATTAAATAACTTTTTGCAGTCAAAATAAAACCCTGGAAAATACAAGCCGATAAATAAAACCTCAATCGAAATTACCATTAAATAGATAAATACTTATGGATACATCAATGACTATGCAGCAGGCAATTAAAGCGGTTACCGAAAAACGTAATTTAAGCGCGGCAGAAATGAACGCGACAATGCGTCTGATAATGACCGGTGCGGCAACCCCTGCTCAGGTCGGCGGTTTTTTGATTGGTTTGCGCATGAAAGGTGAAACCATCGATGAAATTGCAGCGGCTGCGAGTGTTATGCGTGAGCTGGCAAGCAAAGTTGAGGTCGATAAAAATCATCTGGTTGATACCTGTGGCACAGGCGGTGATGCTTCTGGTAGTTTTAATATTTCGACGGCGAGTGCTATCGTCGTTGCTGCCGCTGGCGGCAAAGTTGCAAAACATGGAAACCGCTCAATCAGCAGCAAGTCAGGCAGTGCCGATGTGCTAGAAGCCGCCGGCGTTAACCTGAATATATCGCCGCAACAGGTGGCCGAGTGTGTCAATGAAATTGGCGTGGGCTTTATGTTTGCGCCGTTACATCACAGCGCAATGAAACACGCCATTGGGCCGAGACGTGAAATGGCGGTGCGGACTATTTTTAATGTACTGGGGCCCTTGACCAACCCTGCCGCTGCGCCTAACCAGGTGCTGGGTGTTTTTAGTAAGGAGCTGGTCGAACCGCTGGCTCACGTATTAAAAAAACTGGGCAGCGAACATGTGCTGGTTGTGCATGCAGAAGATGGTTTGGATGAAATCAGTATTGGCTCAAAAACATTTGTTGCCGAGTTGCACAATGGGCAAATCAGCAGTTACACCATTCAGCCTGAGGATTTCGCGATGTCAGCTGCAAGCCTTGAAACAATACGCGCAAACGATGCCGCACATAGCCTGGAAATCATCAACAGTGTTTTCAATAATACGGCTGGCCCGGCAAAAGATATTGTCTGCTTGAATGCCGGTGCCGCAATATATGCGGCAGGCCTGGCGGCAACATTAGCCGAAGGGGTAAAAAAAGCACAGCATGTTATCGCCAGTGGACGGGTTGCTGAAAAACTTGAGCAGTTAATTGCTAAAACCAATGCGGCCAAATAAATAGTGCCGGCATAGAGATAAAAAGCAGAATAATGAATAGCAATACGCCTGATATTTTAATACAGATCCTTAATCGTAAACGAGAAGAAATTGCACAGCGATCTATAACAACATCTATTGACGATTTGCAGCAACAGTGTGAAAAAGCGGACGCTGTGCGCGGTTTTATTCAGGCAATAGAAAATAAAATTCAGAAAAGGCAGCCTGCTGTTATTGCGGAAATAAAAAAAGCATCACCGAGCAAAGGCATATTGCGGGAAAATTTTAAACCCGCAGAAATTGCTAAAAGTTATGCGCTGCACGGTGCCACCTGTTTGTCGATATTGACGGACAAAGATTATTTTCAGGGGCATGAAGAGTATTTGAAGCAGGCAAGGGCTGCCTGTGAACTGCCTGTTATACGTAAAGATTTCATTATAGACCCGTACCAGGTTTATGAAGCACGCGTTATTGATGCTGACTGTATATTATTGATCGTCGCAGCACTCGACGATGAAAAGCTGCACAGCTTGTTTAAACTTGCGCATGAGCTGAAAATGGATGTATTAATGGAAGTACATGATAAATCGGAAATGGGAAGAGCGTTAAAAACAGGTGCGCGCTTAATCGGCATCAACAACCGCAATCTTCGAACCTTTGAGACTTCACTTGACACCACATTGTCCATGCTTGACATGGTTAATGACAATCATATTTTGGTGACCGAGTCAGGTATTCATAGTAAACATGACGTGCAGTTAATGCGGGATAATAATGTGAACGCTTTTCTGGTAGGCGAAGCGTTCATGCGCGCAGAAAACCCGGGTGAAAAATTAGCGGAGTTGTTCTGTTAAAAGCGCAACAGTAAAGAGGCTGTCCGCGAATAACGCAAAAGACGCGAAGAAAAATATTACTATTTTTAAGCTATTTGCGTCCTTTGCGTTTTTCGCGGACAAAAGTTTTTTATTCAAGGAACAAATATGAAAGCAGTAGTGAAGTGGATAGACAACATGTCATTTGTCGGCGAATCTGAAAGCGGTCATTCCGTGGTTATGGATGGGCCACCGGATAGCGGTGGGCGAAACCTTGGCGTCAGGCCAATGGAAATGGTGTTGCTAGGCATGGGCGGTTGCACGGCCTTTGACGTGGTGTTAATTTTACAGCGCCAGCGCCAGTCAATAAGCGATTGTCATGTTGAATTAAGTGCAGAGCGTGCGGAACAGGCACCCAAAGTCTTTACAAAAATACACGTGCACTATGTGGTAAAAGGTAAGGGCCTGGATGAAAAGAAAGTCGAGCGTGCAGTTAATATGACCGCTGAAAAATATTGTTCAGTTTCCATTATGCTGGCAAAAAGTGTCGATGTGACGCATGATTTTGAAATCATAGACGAAGAATAAAATGCCTGATATTGAAGATAATGCACAAGCAGAGCGTTCGCTCGATGATAGCGTGGTTGATGCGGCAACAAGTCCCGCCAGTGTTCTGTTTGATGCTTTATGCGATCAATATTACCACTCATGGTTTCGCTATCACCCGGAAACGGCCGTTGATGTAGGTGTTTATGATTATGCAGATCAACTCACAAGTTATGATCATGATGATATTGGCGCCTTGATCGCTTTAAACCAGAAGATGCAGTCTGCACTGGAAGAGTTCAACTGTTCGGGGCTTGATCAAGCCAGGAAAATAGATTGCCAATTATTGCAAGGCGCAATATCAATTGAACTGCATGATTTGGAAGAAAGCAACTGGCGTTATCGTGATCCGATCGCTTATCTGCCTGTCGGCGCTATCTACCAGTTATTGATTCATCCGGGTGACAATGTGCACCATGCAATCAAGCATCGACTTGAGATAATTCCAGAATATTTACGTGGCGCTAAAGTGATGCTGGCGCAACATCCGGAACGTGTTGTTCCACAGTGGGCGTCTACAGCAAAACAAATGGCACAAACAGGGGCAGAGTTTGTTCGTGGACTGGAGCGTCATCCGCTGATTACTGCAAAGTTTTCAAGTCCCTCAAGTTTGCAGCCACTGTTTGATGCAGCTGCCAATGCGCTAAATGACTTTGCCCGTTATCTGGAAACCGATGTGCTGCCATTAGCGGCAGGAAAATTTGCATCGGGGCATTTGCGATTTAATCGTTTGTTAAACGATAAGCATTATTTAGCAAGCGATGCAGAAAAGGTGCTGGCTTTTGGCGAACGCCTGGCGGCACAAACAGAGCAGCAATTGTTGTTGCAAAGTGAAAAAATCTGCGGTGAGAAAGATATCAATAAAGCGCTGACTAAAGTTCGTGCTCAACATACTGATGCGTCACAGCTGCTTGATAGCTATCGCAAGAAAATGCAGGAATCGCATGCCTGGTTGCTGCAGGCAGATATTGTTACTTTACCGGAAAAGCTATCGCTTAAGGTTCAGCAAACGCCATCATTTCTGCGCCATGTTATTCCGTTTGCGGCTTATGAGCCACCGGTTCCTTCGGACAAAAATCAGCGCGGTTTGTATTATGTAACAACGGTAGAAGATGAAGCATTACTGGCGGAGCATAACCAGTTCAGCATTGATTTAACATCGGTGCATGAAGCGTTTCCCGGGCATCACTTGCAGTTTGTCATTGCTAATCGGCATAATAACTAATAATGTTACCCGGTTGCTAAATGCCTCGGCCAGTATGTATGAAGGCTGGGCTCTGTATTGTGAGCAGCTGGTTTTTGAACAGGGGTTACATAATAAAAAAGAGCATGAGTTTATTTTGTTGCGTGATCGGTTGTGGCGTGCATTGAGAATAATTATCGATGTAAAAATTCATACCGGGCAGTTTAGTTTTGATGATGCAGTAAACCTGCTTGTCGAAAAACTGGGGTTTGATCATGCACAGGCTCATGTCTGAAATTACCTGGTATAGCCATGCGGCTGCGACACCATTGTGTTACGCCATTGGCCGTGAAATTATTTTGCAAACACGTGAAAGAATGGGCGTGCCAGATAAAATAAAATTAAAAGAGTTTCACGACTTATTACTGTCTCAGGGTTCTATTGCATTGCCGCTGGTGATTCAGACTGTTTTTGGTGAAGCTGTCTGGCAGGCGGTGCATGATGAAATATTTTCAGCGCTAGAGTCGAGCATGACGCAGTTTGAGCGACCACAGCGAACGGCGGGTATGCGCCATCTTGCGCTTAATGTAAGTAATCTTGCTAAAAGTGTTGATTTTTATACTCGACTGCTTGGCATGGAGATAGAGTGGCAGCCGGATGAGGATAATTATTACCTGACTTCAGGCAATGATAATCTGGCTTTGCATCGGGCTCAAAAACACATTGAAAAAAGTTGCTGCGCAGTCGCTGGATCACTTGGGTTTTATTATTGATAAAGCCGATGATGTGAATCGCTGGTTTGATTTTTTAAAGCAGGAAAACGTTGAGATGCTAACGCAGGTAAAAGATCACCGTGACGGTGCGCGCAGTTTTTATTGCAAAGATCCGGATGGGAATGCGGTTCAAATTATTTATCACCCGCCGTTGAGTTCTGGCTAATCGAGCTTTGTTGCTCCTCGACGAAAACACAGGTCTAGATGTAGTAGGCGGTTCCGGTCATAACTTTTGACATGGCGGCCATTAATTTTTTAACCGGTGGCGGTAATTCTGCAGCGCCGTTTTCAATCGCGGTGGTGGCGTGTTTTAGCTCATCTGTTTTCATCTGCTCTAATATCGCGCGACTGCGTAAATCATCGCCGGGTAATTTGCTGAGATGAGACTCAAGATGTTTCACAACCTGGTGTTCAGTTTCTGCTAAAAAGCCAAGGTTCCATTTATCGCCTATGGCGCCGGCAAATGCGCCGATGGCAAAGGAGCCGCCATACCATAATGGGTTCAATATGCTGGTATGACTGCCAAGTTCATTGATGCGATTTCTGGTCCAGCTCAGGTGATCATTCTCTTCGAGCGCAGCATGCTGGAGTTTTTCCCGAAGGTCTTTGTTTTTCGTGGTTAAAGACTGTCCCTGGTATAGCGCCTGTGCCGAAACTTCGCCACTGTGATTGACTCGCATCAGGCCGGCAATATCTTTACTTTGCTGTTCGGTAAATTCAGTATCGGTGATTTCGCCGCTACAGGATCATTGGCGGGGTAATTTCTTTCAGTTATTACCGGTTTGCCAAATAAGGTCCGTAACGCGGTATCGGCATTCATGATTAACTGGTCGAAAGGGCTGTATGTACGCATAAGTGTATATTGCTGCTTTAACGCTGGCGGTGCAATATTATTTACCATAATATTTGCTGGAATCGTCAGTGATTTTAAGTTACTTCACTCATAAAGGTAACAGGGGAGAGAATTTAGTGTCTTTTTATAAATACCACGTGTTTTTTTGTACCAATGCCAGGGAGTCAGGACAGCAATGCTGTGAACAGTGCAATGCAACCGAGATACGGGCCTATGCGAAAGCACGAATAAAACAGCTTGGTTTGTCCGGAGAAGGGAAAATTCGAATAAATACTGCCGGTTGTCTGGATCGTTGTGAACTTGGCCCGGTTTTGGTGGTCTATCCTGAAGAGACTTGGTATAGCTATCTTGATCGAGAAGATGTTGATGAGATTATTGATAGGCATTTAATTAACGGTGAAATTGTTGAAAGGTTATTGATAGCGAATTAAATGCAATAAATCTAATTTTATCAAGCGTTTCCGGTTTTATTATTAAGTAGAGATAAGATTTTATTGACAGATAATCGATATATTATAATATTCTTATATGCAGTTTATGCGATTAGCTGTTTTTTTCATATTTCCTCCATCCTCCCTTTGGTGGTAATCTTCAGCGCGGATTCTTTTCCGCGCTTTTTTTTGCCCGCAGTAAACTCGACTGGAAGTGTATTAGGGTTACTTTATTTTATTGTATGTGATTGAAATATAAAATATAAAATATCTATTTGGCTGTGTTGTGACTATCAGGACTATGTATCCAGGTTCCAGCAGGTAAGCCTGTAATCGACAGCTTAAAATGGTCAGCTTACAGTAGAGTAATTATTTTCATAAAAAGCAGGCTTTAGACTTGTCTGGCAGTAAAAATGCCTGTAATATTCCGCCTCTTTGTCGGGGCCGGCTGCATTTGGTTCTCGCCTACATTTATTAGACACTTACAGATTAGATTCACCGGATAAGCAATGAAAACCATAAGCGCAAAAGCTGATGACGTAAAACGTGACTGGTTCCTGGTTGATGCTGATGGTAAAACATTGGGTCGATTAGCAACTGAAATTGCACGCCGTCTTCGCGGTAAACATAAAGCAATCTACACGCCACATGTTGATACGGGCGACTACATTGTCGTGATCAATGCTGAAAAAGTGCGTGTTAGCGGTAATAAAGCTAAAGATAAAATGTACTACCGTCATTCAGGTTACATGGGTGGCCTGAAAGAAATAAATTTTAACGATATGATTGAGCGTTCACCAGAACGTGTTATTGAAATAGCTGTTAAAGGTATGTTGCCAAGAAATCCTCTGGGTCGTGCAATGTACCGTAAGTTAAAAGTATATGCTGGTACACAACATCAGCACACAGCACAACAACCTCAGCCTCTAGAAATAAGCTAAAGCAGTTAGAGCTAGCAGTGTTACGGAACTAAAACAGACGAATTAAAATCAGACTAATTAAAGCAGAGTTACCATGGCAGAACAATATTACGCAACCGGTCGACGCAAAACATCAAGCGCTCGTGTATTTTTAAGCACAGGAGCAGGTGATATCGTTGTTAACGGTAAACCACTGGATGTATTTTTTGGTCGTAAAACAGCACAAATGATCGTACGTCAGCCTTTAGAACTGGTTGATATGATGGATAACATCGATTTGAAAGTCACCGTAAGCGGTGGCGGTATTTCAGGTCAGTCGGGTGCTATTCGTCATGGTATTACACGTGCTTTAATGGCTTATGATGAAACTTTACGTGGCTCCTTTACGCAAGGCCGGTTTTGTAACACGTGATGCACGTGAAGTTGAACGTAAAAAAGTGGGTCTGCGCAAAGCACGTCGCGCGACACAGTTCTCGAAACGTTAAAGTTTTCTCACGTTTTCGACAAAAAGCCCCGTTATCGGGGCTTTTTTATTGCCTGTTTTAAAGTTTTTGTGTTGAGGTATTGAAAAAAGAGAGAGATAAAAAATAGATTAGCCGCAAAGCACGCGATGGTCGCAAATGTATAGTGCTTAAAATAATTTTCTATATGCTTTTCTTACGTTATCGACAAAAAATCCTGTTTTTGCGCCTTTTTCGGCTGAATTTTTTAATTTTTATATCTATTCGGGATTAAATAAGTTTGTTGCTATGGGCTATTTAGTGCAGGTATACGCTATTCAGTATTGGTACTTGTAATTAAACATGTGCGTTTTTCAGTAATAGAAGGCTTAATTAATCAACATTTTACTTGCAATTAAAGTTTATCTGCATATACTTCCCATAATCTTTATCCGTCGGATATCTGAATATAACAGGTACGTACAGATTAAAGATTATTGTGGCTACAGCAGCTTTTTAAGATGAGGCAAACCGCTTTCATTGGGGGAAGCGTTGCGTTGTAATCACATTATATTTGTAATCATAGCTATGATCATAATAACTTTGCAGGAGTCTTGCATAATGAAAAAATCTATATTAGTACTCGCAGTAGCGGCGACTATGGCTGCACCAGCAGCAATGGCCGAAACCACTGTATACGGTAACGTTCATGTTTCAATCAACGATTTTGATACTAAATCAGATATTGATATGACAAGTAATACATCATCTGTCGGTGTAAAAGGTTCTGAAGACCTTGGTGATGGCTTGAAAGCTATCTACAAAATTGAATTCCAGGTAGATGTTGCTGAAGGTAGCGACCGTAAAACTGATAACAGTGGTAACGGTGATGCTTTAACTCAACGTGATATCTTTGTTGGTTTGAAAGGCGGCATGGGTACGATTAAATTCGGTACTATGTCTTCTAACTACAAACAGATGGGCGGCAAGGTTGACCCATTATACCGTACTAGGCTTGAGGGTCGTGGCTTCTTAGCTACACAGTCTGATCTACATAAAGGTAGGGGCAATTGATAGCGGTCGCCAAACGAATACTGTTCAATACTCTTCACCTAAAATGGGTGGCATTCAGTTAGTAGCAAATACGACTGTTTCTGGCAGTGCTGATGAAACTAACGGTATCGGTGTGCGTTATGCAACTAAAGACATTATGGCTTATTTAGACTGGATTGATAATGATGCTGTTGGCGATGCTATTAAACTTGGTGGTAAGTTCAGTGCTAAAGCATTCTCTGTGGCTCTACAGTATGAAATGTTAGAGAATACGGTTGGTGATGAAGAAGATTATATCTTTGCCGCAGGTACTTTCAACATTGATAAAAACAACGCTATTATGCTAACTGTAGGTCAAGGTGATTTCACCTCAGGTGCTGCTAGTGCTGATTATACTGGTGTTGCTGTAGCATACAACCACAAGTTGTCTAAGATGACTAACGTTTATGTTGGTTATGGTGATCGCTCTGACGATGACGGTATTGCTGGTGGTGATGACGATGTGATTACAGCTGGTATCAAGAAAAAATTCTAATCTGAAAAGTCCCTTATTGGCAACAATTTGGGCTTAGACGTTAGAACTTAAAAAACGGGGTCTTCGGACCCCGTTTTTTTTCGCCTGCTTTTAGTGATTAAAAAATTTTAAAGATAAAAATTCACCTCAGATTAGGGCAGGACGCCCGTAAGTAGAACAATGCAGGAGCGATTGTCGAGGCACAGAGGGCACAGAGAAAAAGATGTATTGTTAATAGCGCCTTCGGCGCTGCTAACAATAAAAACTCTGTGTCCTCTGTGCCTCTGTGGTGAATAGATTTTAAGTTTTTGACTATCTCAAATATATTACATTTTATTTAGATAAAACGGTTTTAGCGCCTTCGGTGTGCCTAGATATAAGCACATCCGCCGGGCGGTTGGCAAAGATGCCTACGGTTACAATGCCGGGCAGTTTGTTCAGTTCGTTTTCCAGTTTTACCGGTTCCATTATTTTCAGGTCGTGCACGTCGAGAATATCGTTACCGTTATCGGTAACAAAGCCTTCACGGTAGACCGGGCGGCCGCCAAGTTTTACCAGCTCTCTGGCAATGAAGCTGCGGGCCATGGGAATAACTTCAATGGGCAGTGGGAACTCACCCATGACATCCACCAGTTTGGATTCATCGGCGATACAGACAAACTTCCTGCTGGCACCGGCAATAATTTTTTCACGCGTCAACGCACCGCCGCCGCCTTTGATCAGGTTTAAGTAATGATCGGATTCGTCGGCGCCATCAACATAGACTTCCAAGCCGTTAACGTCATTTAGGTCAAAAACCTGAATACCGTAGCCCTGTAAACGTTCGGTTGATGCCTCTGAGCTGGAAACTGCGCCATTGATTTTATGTTTTATTTCAGCCAGGCAGTCAATAAAGTGATTGACCGTAGAGCCGGTGCCGACACCAACAATTTCGTCAGCGATTACATATTCCAAAGCCGCCTCTGCCGCTTTTCTTTTCATTTCATCCTGGGTCATTTTTTACTCCCGTGAGTATCTCGAATAAATCTCTGATACGAATAATACTATAGATCAGTGAATAGTTAATAGTGAATAGTGAATAGTGAAAAATAAACAGGGTAATGCATAATTAAAAACATTGGTTCATCTGTGGACCAAAAAAGCTTTTGTCTTTAAACCCTGTTAATCATTTGTGCCGGTAAAGTAGTCGCGCCTTATCAGTGCCCTTGTGGCTAAGGCTAAGCATATGCTAGCCTACGATCTTTAAGGTTTTAAACTGACGACTGCCAACTAACCACTGCAAACTTTTTATAAATGACTAAGAAATATATAGAAAAAATTCTAACCGCCCGGGTTTACGATGTTGCGGTAGAGACGCCACTGGAACCGGCGCTTTTATTGAGTAAGCGCCAGCAAAATAATGTGTGGCTTAAACGTGAAGATTTGCAAAGTGTCTTCTCGTTTAAATTGCGCGGTGCCTACAACCGCATCTATCAGTTAACGCGCAGCAAAGACGTCAAGGGTGTGATTGCTGCATCAGCGGGTAATCACGCGCAAGGCGTGGCGCTGGCGGCTAAAAAACTGGGTCTGGATGCGACCATCATTATGCCGGTAACGACACCGGGTATCAAGATAGATGCGGTTAAGTCCTATGGCGCCAAGGCCATACTGGTGGGTGACAATTATGACGAAGCCTGTGAGTATGCGACAAAGTTTGCTGCTGAGCAGAAACTGGATTTCATTCATCCCTATGATGATAGTGATGTCATCGCCGGGCAGGGTACCGTCGGCCTGGAAATAGTACGCCAGCATGCCGATTTTATTGACGCGATTTTTGTGCCGGTTGGCGGCGGCGGTTTAATTGCCGGTGTCGGTTCGATTGTTAAATATTTGAGTCCAAAAACAAAAATTATTGGTGTCGAGCCGGCAGACGCTGCCTGTATGGCGGCGGCTTTGAAAAAAAACCGTCGCGTGGTATTGAGTCATGTCGGTATTTTTGCAGACGGTGTCGCGGTAAAACAGGTCGGTAAGGAAACCTTCCGGGTTGCAAAACAATGCGTTGACCAGGTAATAACGGTAACAACGGATGAGATATGTGCCGCGATCAAGGATATTTTTGATGATACACGTTCAATTGCCGAACCGGCCGGGGCGCTGGCGGTTGCCGGCCTGAAAAAATATATTCAACAAAACGGCCTCAGTGGAAAAACCCTGGTCGCCATCAATAGTGGCGCCAATATGAATTTTGATCGCCTGCGCCATGTTTCCGAACGTGCCGAAATTGGGGAGCAGCGTGAGGCATTGTTTGCGGTCACGATTCCTGAACGTCCGGGCAGTTTTAAATCGTTTTGCCAGACCATCGGTAAGCGCGGTATTACGGAATTTAACTATCGTTATTCTGATGCTAACGAGGCACAGGTTTTTGCCGGTGTGCAATTGCGCGATGGTATGAATGAGCGCCTGGAACTGATCGCAAAGCTTGAAAGCAAAAAATATCCGGTGCTGGATATGACGGATAATGAAATGGCGAAGATGCATGTGCGCCACCTGGTGGGCGGCCGCGCTGCATTAAAGGATGAAGTGCTGTATCGTTTTGAATTTCCGGAGCGCCCGGGTGCATTGCTGGATTTTTTAACGTCGATTGGTACGCGCTGGAATATCAGTTTGTTTCATTATCGAAACCACGGTGCCGCTTTCGGCCGTGTATTGGTGGGGCTGCAAATTCCAAAAGATGAGCGCAAAAAAATTGCGCAGTACCTTGATACCCTGGCTTACCCCTACTGGCAAGAAACCGATAATCCTGCGTATCAGCTCTTTTTATCGTGATAAACCTGTTTCTCGGTAATGATGTAGTTGAGTGGTATATCCCAGCTTTGTCTGTGTAATTTTCCTACTTTCTGTATCTCATGTGCCAATCCTGCTAGTACGGGTTTCTTCCAGACGCGCCGGTGATGCAGGTATGCCAGGGTGCGGTCATAAAAACCGCCGCCCATGCCAATGCGATTGCCGTGTGTATCAAACGCTACCAGTGGTAATAACACCAGGTCCAGCTGACTGGCTGTTTTCCAGCGGGAAGGGTGGCAAGCTGGCTCGAGTATTTTAAAGCGGTTGAACGTCAATTTGCAGCCGGCTTCATAAGGCGCAAAATAAAGGCTGTTTTTAAGTGGTGACAGTACCGGCAGGTAAATTTGTTTACCGAGAAACCTGGCGTGTTCGATGAGCAAATAGGGATCGATCTCGCCATCATTCGCCAGATAGAAAGCAATGTGCTGGCTGTTTCGGTAGCTTTTTTCTTTTATCAGGTTCTGGCACAGCGCCTGGCTGTGTTGTTGTTGCGTGGTGCTGGATAATAGTTTTCGCTGAGCGCGTTTTAACTGCCTGATTTCTGCAGCGGACTGATCTTTGCTAAAACATTCTTCAGCTTTCAGGCTGCATCAGTCGAGTCGTCAGGCATAAGGCGTTTATCGATCAGCTCTGGTTTTATGGTTGTCGCGGCGAGGCAATGATGATGCGGGTCTGCTAATAAATTAAGATGACATCTCCGAAAGTGCCGTAGCAATACTGGTGACCTTGAACCGGTAAGTTCAGGGGGGAATCAGCGATGCTGCGTTAGGCTTCCCGTCGTAGCGGTAATGCACACGGCCTCAACAGTCCAATTCCCTAAGTCAGTATTTAAGGCTCAAGGGATATTTCAGGTTGCTTACGTACACCCCAGAGATGTCAAAACGGTTGGATATCATTACGCCTGTTATCATTCTTCAAGGCAGTTTTAATGTATCCGTTATCCTTATTTTAAGTAATGCTGACTTTAAAGCAACTTAATTAATAGAAATTAACTAAGCGTTATTTGATATCAATCAGTTAAATGAGTTGTATGCTGCGCACGGATTCAGTGATGCGTTCGGAAAGCGCATCAATACGCTGATTTAAGTCATCATGCGTTGATGTTAAAGACTGGTTATGCAGAACTTCATGGCTCATATTCAGTGCAGCCATTATTGCGATGCGTTCTGTGCCAATGACAGCGCCCTGTTCTTTGATTTCATTGAGCTTTTCATTGAGAAGATCAGCGGATGCGCGCAGGTTGTCTTTTTCTTGTTCCGGGCAGGCGACACGGTATTCCTTGCCCATAATGTTTATGGTTAAGGGTTCAGGTTTACTCACGTATGTTAACCTCTATTATGATTATTATTGAGAGAGTTTAATCGACGGACGTTGTCTGGCACGATTGATCAGGCTTTTTCCATAGAGCGTAAACGGGTAATCATCGACTCTACCTGTACGCGAACTTTTTCTTTTTGTTCTATCAGGGTAGAACGTTCAGAAGTGAGTCGCTGAAGTTGCGAGCGAAGCTCAATATTATCTTCACTCAGTCGTTGGCAGAGGCCGAGCAGTTCGTTAACTTGCTCTTCGAGTTTGTTTATTCTTTTTATTGTGTCAGTCATGCCCTAATAGTAGGACGAGAATCGCCATTGGTCAAATACTATGGAGAATTTATCACGGGTTTGATTTAAACTGGCGCTTTCGATAACGGTTTTAAGGTGTGTTTTTGGTCATCATGCAGAGTTTTCCCGATATTCCACAATTAGAAGGGCTGTTATTCGATGTTGATGCGGCCTTCGGCGCGATTGAATCGCACGGTGCCTTATGCGGTATGTTGTGCGCACAGGGCTCGACAGACGTTTCGCAATGGATGTTACAGGTGTTAGGTGAGCATGAAGACAGCAGTTTGGCATTGCAGCAGGCCGGCAAAAAATTATTGCAAATCCACCAGATGACGGTGGAACAAATGAATGATGGCGACATCGAATTTGAATTAATGCTGCCTGATGAAGATGAGCCGTTAGAGGCCCGTGTTGAGGCATTAGGCATCTGGTGCCAGGGTTTTGTTTATGGCCTGGCCGTGGGCGGTATTAAGGAAAATACCGAGTTGCCAGAAGACAGTAAAGAGATAATCAAAGATATTGTGGAAATCTCACGTGCAGGTTATGTCATTGACGAAGAAGCTGAAATAGCCGTTTCTGAAGAAGAGGCTGACGAAGAAGATGAACTCGCCTTTATGGAAGTGAGTGAATATGTTCGTATGGGGATATTGCTGATATACGAAGAATTGCAACCATTACAGTCTTCTCAGACTGTTCATTAAGAGAAGTGGATTGAACATAAAAAGTTATCAAAAACGCCGTAAGCAATTGATGCGGATGATGCATGAAAATTCGGTTGCGATTTTGCCGGCAGCACCGACGTTAATTCGAAATCGTGATGTGGAGCACGGGTTTCGACAGGATAGCGACTTTATGTATTTAAGTGGTTTTAATGAACCTGAATCCGTCATTGTGCTCATTCCCAATCGTAAACAGGGCGAGTTCGTGCTGTTTTGCCGGGACCGCGATCCGGCCAAAGAAACCTGGGATGGCCGTCGCTATGGCATAGAAGGCGCCGTTGAACACTTTGCTGCTGACGATGCCTACCCGATTGATGACCTTGAAGAAATATTGCCGGGATTAATGGAAGGCAGGGAAAGTGTTTATTACAGTATTGGTTTAAACCCTGGATTCGATAAACATATACTGAACTGCGTGAACGACTTGCGCGCACAATCACGGCGTGGTGCCCGTGTGCCTTATGAATTTGTTTCACTGGAATATCTTTTGCATGATATGCGACTGTATAAATCGCGCGAAGAGCTTAGTTTAATGCGCAAGGCCGCCAAAATATCGGTGCAGGCACACAATGCAGCAATGCAGCTATGTAAGCCGGGTTTATATGAATATGAACTTGAAGCTGAGTTTCTTTGTGGTTTCAAACGCAACGGTGCGAGCTGGGCCTATTCATCGATTGTTGGCGGTGGTGAAAACGGATGTATTTTGCATTACACCGAAAATAATGCCGAACTCAAGGATAAAGAGCTGGTGCTGATTGATGCCGGTGCCGAATATGAAGGTTATGCCGCAGATATTACCCGTACTTTTCCGGTGAATGGAAAATTTACTGTACCGCAACGGGAGATATACGAAGTCGTGCTAAAAGCGCAGGAAGCCGCATTCGCCAAGGTGAAGCCCGGTAACCACTGGAATGATCCACATAATGCAGCGGTTAAAGCCTTAACCAAAGGCATGGTCGAAATCGGTTTATTAAAAGGTAAGCCGTCGCAGCTGATTAAAGACCGCAGTTACATGAAATATTATATGCATCGCACCGGGCACTGGTTAGGTATGGATGTGCATGATGTTGGTGATTATAAGGTGGATGGAAACTGGCGCTTACTGGAGCCGGGCATGGTGCTAACTGTAGAGCCGGGCTTATATATACCGGCGGGCATCCGCGGTGCCAAACGCTGGTGGAATATTGGTGTGCGCATCGAAGATGATCTTGCGGTGACCAAAGACGGTTATGAGTTATTGACCAAGGGGTTGCCGAGAACGGTGGATGAAGTTGAAGCGGTGATGGCGTCATAAATTAATCAATGAAAAGCTGTTTACCACAGAGACACAGAGGACACGGAGGAAAACTTTTTGTTGTTTATTGTGCTGAAGGCGCAGGTAAACAGAAATCTCCGTGTTCTCTGTGCGACGTGCATGGATGCACTAATGTCGAAGATGTACGGATACATAAGAGCGACCTCTGTGGTGAGGATTTTTTTAAATCTTTTTGAATAATGTCAAAAAACAAAACAGACAATGATTTTGATCTGATTATCATCGGTGGCGGGCTTGCCGGTGCCAGTCTTGCCTGTGCATTACAAAATGTCAGTGTTGATGATTCATTAAACAACGGGCGATTAAAAATAGCCGTGGTTGAGGCGTTTTCGCTAAACACGGATTCA
The DNA here is from genome assembly GCA_963768125.1 of uncultured Gammaproteobacteria bacterium. GTDB lineage: Bacteria > Pseudomonadota > Gammaproteobacteria > SZUA-229 > SZUA-229. The sequence continues at coordinate 112,000 of CAVYHC010000020.1, read as the reverse complement.
CAGCCCAGTTATGATGACCGCACGGTTGCGCTTTCATACGGCAGCCGCTGTATTTTTGACAGCATGGGCGCAGGTCAGGGCTTATGGTCTTCACTGGCGCCTTATGCCGAAGCGATTAATACTATTCATATTTCAGACCGAGGCCATTTTGGCGTTACCCGCTTAACTAAAGAGCAGGAAGGTGTTGCCGCACTGGGTTATGTGCTGGAAAATCGCAGCATAGGCCAGCAGTTGTATAAAGTGATGACGGCGGGCAACGATGCTAATGCTGCGATCAGCACCACAGATAACATTACTTTATTTTGCCCGGCTGAATTATCAAGCTTGCAACAGGAGAAGAATAAAGTTTCGGTTGAGGTTTTAGTTAATGGTGAAACCCAAACATTGTCTGCCAGCTTACTGGTCGCTGCTGATGGTAATAATTCACAGGTCATGCAACTGCTGGCGATAGGCAGCAGTCGAAAAGATTACAATCAGGTGGCCTTGATTTGCAATGTTACCCCGGGAAAAAAACATAATAACGTTGCCTATGAGCGATTCACCGAGAGTGGTCCGCTTGCGTTTTTACCGATGCAGCACAATCGTTGTTCTGTTGTCTGGACACTCGACCCGCAGCAGGCAGATTATTTATACGCACTGGATGATGCTGATTTTCTGCAACAATTGCAGCAGCGATTTGGTTATCGTTTAGGTCAGCTCAAAAAAGTGGGTGTCCGGCAATGTTATCCATTATTTTTACAGTCTGCTGCGCAGGTAGTGCATGACCGCGTCGCCGTTATCGGTAATGCCGCACACAGTGTGCATCCGGTGGCCGGGCAGGGGTTTAACCTGGCATTAAGAGACGTTGCTTTATTATCGGAATTAATCGTTGATTGTCGACGTGCGGGTCAAGATATAGGCGCACCCGTTATGTTGCAAAACTATGCCTCATTGCGGGAAGACGATGTCAAGCGGGTCTATCGTTTCACGGATGCGCTGGTGAAAACGTTCTCTAATGCTATTCCAGCAGTCGCCCACTTGCGTTCATTGAGCCTGCTGGTGGTGGATATCGTGCCGGATATAAAACATCAGCTGGCAACACAAAGCATGGGCCTCGGCGGGCATTTGTCACGTTTAAATAGAGGGTTGCCGTTATGAATAAACCGGGAAAAAAACGCAGCAAGCGCGATGAGGCTAAGGCGGGTACAAAGAAAGCGGGCATAAAAAACAGCGGCAGTAAAGCGGCCCTGTTTGATGTTGTTATCGTTGGCGGAGGCATTGTCGGCTTAAGTTTCGCCAACGAGCTGGCAGACACCGGTTTTTCAGTGGCGATTATCGAGCAGCATGAGCTTAAGGCCATCAGTGAGCAGCCAGATTGCCGCGTTTCAGCGATCAATCGTTTTGCCCTAAAACGATTTCATGAAACGGCTGTGCTGCAGTCGCCGCTGGCGAAACGCATTTGTGTGTTTGAGAAAATGTTCGTCTGGGATAAAACGGGCACCGGTCAAATTCAATTTGACAGTGCAGAACTTGGCGTCGCTGAGTTAGGTGCCATTATAGAGAATACTGTTTTACAGCAGATGCTGCTGGAAAAAGTAAAAACGGCAAAAAATATCAGCTGCCTTTGTCCCGTTACTATTGCTGAAATTAATTACCATGCTGACGTTGATTTTACACAGGATGAGGCCGGACAGTATGGCAGTACCATTGTTTTAACGTCTGGCGAAAAAATTCAGGCAAAACTGCTGGTTGGTGCAGACGGCGTTAATTCAAAAGTCAGAGAAATTGCCGGTATCGAGCGTTTTAAGCAGTCCTATCAACAACAGGGGCTGGTGTGTAATGTGGCAACCACTGAGAACCACCAGAATACCGCGTGGCAGTGTTTTATGCCGACAGGGCCATTGGCTTTTTTACCTTTATATAATGGTTACAGTTCTATCGTCTGGTCACTGGATGAGGCACAGGCTCAGCAAAACATGGCGCTTGATGATGAGGCTTTCAAAATTGTGCTGGCCGAAGCCAGTGAATTTAAACTGGGTGAAATCACAGATCTTGGGCAACGGTTTTTATTCCCTTTATCGCATGGTCATGCCATGCAGTACGTTAAGCCGGGACTGGCATTGATTGGTGATGCTGCGCATAACATTCATCCCTTAGCCGGGCAGGGTGCGAATTTGGGCATTGCCGATGCCTTTGCTCTGGCTGATGTCATCCTTACCGCGAAAAAGGCCAATCGCCAATGGGCGGCACAGCATACCCTGTCGAAATATCAGCGCCAGCGAAAAGGCGCGAATCAGCTGATGGAAATATCGATGACCGGATTTAAAGAACTGTTTGGCCGGCAAAACACCTTCCTGTCTGAAATAAGAAATGCCGGCTTGTCCCTGGTCGACCATATTCCTGCATTGAAGTACCGGATTATTCAACAGGCACTGGGCGGCAAAGGCTGATAAGGTTTATTGCCGCAAAGGACGCAAAGCGCGCGTAAATTAGCGATATGGCTTTCGTGTTTTGTAGCCTGCATTCGCGATAGCGTAATCCGACAATGGGCGCCAGGGTCACAAAAAGTCGTGTTTAGCTACGCTAACCCGAGTTACGCTCTAAAATATTTAAAAAGTTTTTTTTCGCGCTCTTTGCGTCCTTTGCGGAAAATAATATTTTTGTTCGCAGTTATCTATGTTCTAGCTTCTTCCAGCACAAAACAAACGTAGATTTACGGTAAAAATTTATAAAATTCAGCATCTTAAAAATGTTTGCCCATTAACCTTTTCGTTGCAGATAACATTAATTTTTTTCGGGACTCTGGTTTGCAAATAACGTGTAAAATCGGCACAATTTCATCTATCACCCGTATTAAACTATGAGTAATAAAACCGTTCTTTTTGACAAGCACGTTGAATATAAAGGCAAAATTGTTGATTTTGCCGGTTGGCAAATGCCCGTCAATTATGGTTCGCAAATAGAGGAGCATCACCAGGTACGTAAAGATGCCGGTATGTTCGATGTTTCGCATATGGTCATTGTTGATCTTGAGCCTGATAATACGGCGGCTTATTCAGCCGGTAATATAAAAGCATTGCTGCAATATTTGCTGGCAAACGATGTCGATAAACTCAAGGAAAGCGGCAAAGCGTTGTATAGCTGCATGCTCAACGAAAGCGGCGGTGTTATCGATGACCTGATTGTGTATTACATGTCAGATGACTGGTATCGTGTTGTGGTTAATGCCGGAACGCGTGATAAAGACCTGGCCTGGATTAATAAACATGCCGCCGACTATCATGTCAGCGTTAACGAACGTGATGATCTGGCGATGATTGCCGTGCAGGGGCCCAATGCACGGGCAAAAGCGTTTGAAGCTTTGCCGCTTGATGTGGTGGAAGCAGCAACACCGTTAAAACGATTTTTTGGTGCCGATTGCGGTGACTGGTTTATTGGTCGCACCGGTTATACCGGTGAAGACGGTTTTGAAGTGATGCTGCCAGAGACTGAAGCGGCTGAGCTTTGGGACAAGCTGGCAGATGCCGGCATAAAACCTTGCGGACTCGGCGCGCGGGATACTTTGCGACTGGAAGCCGGTATGAATTTGTACGGCAGCGACATGACGGAAGAAACCTCACCGCTGACCTCCGGACTTAGCTGGACCATTGCATGGCAGCCGGAAGACAGAGAATTTATCGGCCGCGATGTGCTGGAAAAAGAGAAAGCGGACGGTGTTAAAGAAAAGCTCGTTGGCCTGGTTCTCGAAGAGCGCGGTGTTTTACGTGGTCATCAAAAAGTCATTATAGAGAATGATGACGGTACGCCCATTACAGGTGAATTGACTGAAGGTGAAATTACCAGTGGTACTTTTTCGCCCAGTTTGCAAAAATCGATTGCCCTGGCGCGTGTGCCTGTGACTGTCGGTAAAACCTGTAAGGTGGAAATCCGCGGTAAATTATTAAACGCTGCCGTGGTGAAGCCGGTTTTTGTACGTGATGGACAGGCTGTATAGTATAATGTGCCGCCTTAAATAACAGTGACATAAAATTTTTATCTGGGGAAATGAGATGAGTGAGATACCTTCTGAATTAAAATATACCAAATCACACGAATGGCTAAGAGTTGAAGACGATGGCCTGGTGACTGTTGGCATTAGTGATCATGCGCAGGAACTGTTGGGTGACCTGGTTTTTGTTGAGCTGCCGGAACAAGGCCTGGAGTTTGTTGCAGGTGATGAATGCTGTGTTGTCGAATCAGTAAAGGCTGCTTCCGATGTTTATATGCCGATCAGTGGCGAAATTGTCGAAGTGAATGAAGAGCTGGTGGATGAGCCTGAGCTGATAAATAGCTCACCTTACGATAGTGGCTGGTTATTTAAAGTTAAACCATCAGCTAATGAGCTTGAAGATTTAATGGATGCAGATGCTTACCAGGCAGAAATCGACGAATAGGAATCAAGAAAATATCAGCTGGCAGTTTTCAGTTTTCAGTTAAAACGATAAACTGCTTTAAAAACAGCTGAATTTTTTATAATTTACTGCCAACTGCCAACTGCCAACTGCCAACTGCCAACTACCAAGATATTAATATGCCTTTTATCCCACATACAGACCCGGAGATTTCGCAGATGCTTGAAAGCATCGGCGTTGATTCTATCGAAAATTTATTTGATGAGATTCCAGCACATCTGCGTGCTGCTGTCATGGAAGCTATTCCACAGGGTATGACAGAAATGGAAATTTCGCGTTTAATGCGCCAGCGCGCTGATGAAAGTACCAAAGCCCTGTGTTTTTTGGGCGCGGGTGCCTATCAGCATCATATACCAGCTGCCGTTTGGGAAATTACCACACGCGGTGAATTTTACAGTGCTTATACGCCTTATCAGGCAGAGGCTTCCCAGGGCACGTTGCAGTTAACCTACGAATTTCAAAGTATGATGACGGCGTTAACCGCGATGGATGTGTCAAACGCGTCGATGTATGACGGTGCGTCCTCTTTGGCAGAAGCCATCTTGATGGCGGTGCGTGCCAATCGAAAATCAAAATCGCGAAAAATTCTGATACCAACGACAGTGAATCCGGTTTATCGTCAGACCGCACAGACTATCGTTAAAGGTCAGCAAATAGACCTGATTGAAGTGCCTTATGACAGTAACACAGGGACCGTCACACTTGAGCAGATTAAGCAGCAGCTCGACGATGAAGAAAATAGTGACATTACCGCGCTGGTCTTGCAGCAGCCTAATTTCTTTGGCTGCCTTGAAGCGGTTGATGAAATTACTGACTGGGCGCACGCCAATGATATTTTGCTGATAGCGCTGGTGAACCCGTTGGCCATGGCGATATTAAATCCGCCGGGTGAATGGGGCAGTGAGCAAAATGAAAAAATGGGTCGTGGTGCTGACATAGCCTGTGGTGATGGCCAGCCATTAGGTGCACCGATGTCTGCCGGCGGTCCTTATTATGGATTGCTTTGCTGTAAGCAGGCACTGGTCAGGCAAATGCCTGGACGTATTGTCGGCCGTACGGTTGATTTAGACGGTAAAGAAGGATTTGTTTTAACCTTGCAGGCGCGTGAACAGCATATTCGCCGCTCCAAAGCGACGTCCAATATTTGTACCAATCAAGGCCTGGTGGTAACCGCATCAACTATCCATATGTCAATTATGGGTGCGCAAGGATTAGAGAACACAGCGGCCGCCTGTTTTGCCAACAACAATCAGCTGGTGGAAAAACTGACGGCGCTAGCAGGTGTTAAAAAAGCATTTAGTGCTAGCCATTTTCATGAAACCGTATTGCAGCTGGATGATTCGTTAAATAAGTCGGCAGCAGAGGTATTAAGTGCACTCATGGATAAAGGTATTCTGGGTGGTTTTGATCTGTCCGAAACTTATCCTGAATTAGGCAGTGCTATTCTGGTTTGCACCACTGAAATGCGCAATGATGAGGATATTGATGCTTATGTTAAGGCAATGCAGGCGGTGCTCACTTCTACCGGCGCTGCAGCAAATAACGATACGGCCACTTTACCGGAGACTGCATAATGTTAATTTTTGAGCACTCTTCAAAAGGGCGTAGAGGTGCGCCGCAATCACCCATTGAAAAAGCCTCGCTTGCGGCTATTCCTGCCAATTTATTGCGCCAAAAAAGTGCTGCCTTGCCTGAAGTTTCTGAGCTGCAGGCGGTGCGACATTACACCCGTTTATCGCAGAAAAACTTTTCAATCGATACCCAATTTTATCCGCTGGGCTCCTGTACCATGAAGTACAATCCGCGCGCCTGTAATACACTGGCGATGCTTCCCGGATATTTAAATGTGCATCCGTTGACACCCGATCAGCAGAATCAGGGTTTTCTTGCCTGTATGTTTGATCTGCAGTCTATGTTGTGTGAAGCGACCGGCATGGCCGCTTTTTCACTTGCGCCGATGGCGGGTGCGCAGGGTGAATTTGCCGGTGTTGCCATGATCGAGGCATACCATGCATCGCGTGGCGATGAGGCGCGCAAGGAAATACTGGTGCCCGATGCGGCGCATGGTACCAATCCGGCAACGGCTGTCATGTGCGGATTCAGTGTACGAGAAATTCCAACACTGGGTAATGGTGATGTCGATATTGAAGCCTTGAAACAGGCGGTTGGGCCGCATACAGCCGGATTGATGTTGACCAACCCATCAACACTGGGCGTGTTTGAACGTAATATCGAAGACATTGCAAAAGTGGTGCATGAGGCCGGCGGTCTATTGTATTACGACGGTGCAAATTTGAATGCCATTCTGGGTAAGATTCGTCCCGGCGATATGGGTTTTGATGTTATTCATTCGAATTTACATAAAACATTCTCCACACCGCATGGCGGTGGTGGCCCGGGTTCGGGTGCAGTCGGCGTGGCAAAAAGACTGATACCGTTTTTGCCTCTGCCGATGGTGACAAAAGAAAAAAACGATACTGAAGGCGAAAGTTACCGCTATTTAACCGCGAAAGACTGTCCGCAAAGTATTGGTCGTCTGTCAGCATTTATGGGAAACCCCGGTGTTTTATTACGCGCCTTTATTTATATGCGGTTTCTTGGTCGTGAAGGCATGGTGCGTGTTGCAGAGTTTGCGACTTTAAATGCGAATTACATGATGGTGGCAGCTAAACGTCGTGGTTTCACTTTAGCCATTGATGGTCGGCGTGCCAGCCATGAGTTTATTATCACCTTAAAAAACGAAGCGCGTGATTATCATGTCTCAGCAATGGACTTTGCAAAACGCCTGCTTGATTTAGGCTATCACGCACCAACCACTTATTTTCCATTGTTAGTGCCTGAGTGTTTATTGATAGAGCCCACAGAGTCTGAAGCCAAAGAAGCGCTGGACGGATTCATGGATGCGCTAGAACAAATTAAAAAGGAAGCAGAACTTAATCCTGAACTGTTGCATGCCGCTCCGCAAACACTGCCGGTGAAACGTCTTGATGAAGTGAGAGCAGCGAAACAGCTTGACCTTGCGTTTTCAAGGTAATGAAAAATGAATAATGAAAAGTGAAAAATTAAAAGTCAAAAACTAAGATTCATTATTAGTGCGCTGCACTAACAATAACGGTTTTCCCATTTTTCACTTTTCATTATTCATTTTTCATTGAAAAAGCTACGCTTTTTCCACCCTGTTTCTGCCATTTTCTTTTGCCTGGTATAAAGCTTTGTCCACGCGTGCCAGTAAACTTTTCTCGGTATCTTTGCCTGCGCGAAATTCGGTTACACCAAAACTGCAGGTGATATGGCCTGCCGTTGGAAATTTGAATTTTTCAATATCCTTGCGCAAGCGTTCAGCATGGATTAATGCGCCACTCAAACCGGTTTCTGTCGTTAAAATAATAAACTCTTCGCCACCGTAACGCGCAAAGATATCAGCACTACGATTCGCTCTTGAAACGATGTCGGTTACTTGTTCAAGCACATCGTCGCCAATGCCATGACCATGGTTGTCATTGACGTTTTTAAAATGATCGAGATCGAAGAAAATGATAGAAAATTTACCGCCATAACGATTTACCTTGTCAATTTCAGCGTCAAGAAATTGTGCAAAATGCCGACGATTAAAAATGTGTGTTAGAGAATCGGTATAAGCAATGTCACGTAGTCTTGAACTTAATACTTTAATGTACGCCAGCATTACGCCAAATAACAGACCGGCAATCGTTGGCATTAAAAATGTAAATGTGGTGAATTCTATTTTAAGAATATAAACGGTATGGATGATGTTTAATATTGCCGTAACAAAACATGACAAACTGATGTACAGCGCATAGATCAACAGGGCTTTTCGGGTTGTAATTTTTATTTCCATAACCATTGTTGAACGCCGCGTCTAATGATAATGTGACTTGAATGAGTATAGCTCGATAGGTTCTGCTTTGGCGTATCCTGGCGTTAAAAGGGTGTTAATTCATTATTTTTCATGACATAGGTGGTTATTATGGCTGTAAAAGCAAAAAATACGTTGATTTACCGCATCAGCGCGATTTTTATTTTGATCGTGTCTGCCTCGCTATTTACGGCATCAGCTTATGCCAGGCAGCTCGGTGATGTTACCTTGCCCGATAAGGTGACGCTTGATGGCAGTGATACAGTTTTACAGTTAAACGGTATGGGCTATCGCACCAAGTTTATTTTTAAAGTTTATGTCGCTGCACTTTATACCGAAGAAAAAGTTGATTCGCGCGATGCGGCTCAGGCATTAACCGGGCCAAAACGCATTGTTATGCATATGGTTCATGATGAAGTCAGTAAGGAAAAAATGGCCAGTGCGTGGAACGAAGGATTTGAAGACAACAATAGCGCTGAGCAACTGAAAAAGTTGCAGTCGCGTTTAAATACATACATTAATTACTTTTCTGATTTAAAAGCAGGCGATATCATACTGCTGGATTATATTCCTGCATCAGGAACGCGGGTGACCATCAACGGTGAACAGAAAGAAATTATTGAAGGAGCTGACTTTTACGCAGCGCTGCTCGATGTATGGTTAGGCGAAGAACCTGCCGATGACGATTTGAAGGATGCAATGCTCGGCATGCAGGAAGATGAATAAACCCGGTAACTGCCAGGCTGCTGTTATTAAACTGAGGCAGCTAACTGTTTGGCTGCCTCTCGAAAAGTCGACTCAGAAACAACGCCGGTGAGTACGCGGTCACCAAAAATAAAACTGGGTACACTTTGAATGTTATGTGCACGGGCAGAGTTAAAGTTATCAAGCAGGCGATGCTGCAGCTGTTCGTCTGTCCAGGCCGATTCGATTATTTTTTCATTTAAACCGCAGGATGTGGCGATTTCCCTAAGTACACCTCTATCGCCAATATTCTTTCCATCGACAAAGTAGGCCTTAAAAAGTTTTTCGTGTAAATCGTAAAACAGCTTGGCGCCACAGCTTTTTATAGATTCGGATAATAAAAGTGCATCTTTTGAATTGGTGATAAAGCTGAGCCCGGAAAGCGGAATATTTTCTTCTTTGGCAACGCGTTGCAGATTAGCCAGCATTATTTGCCATTGTTCTGATGGATAGTCCAGCGAATCGATAGCTTCGCCGTCAGCAGAAGTTTCAGGGTGTATTTCCAAAAAACACCAGTTTATTTTTAAATCGTAAGCTATCGCGCAGGCGATTCAGGCGATGATGTCCGACATAACAAAACGGGCATATATAGTCACTGTAAACAGTAACTTTTAATTCAGGTAAAGTTGCCATACGTTGCACACTATTAATTATTTTATTCAAATGCAGCTTATATGAAATACATATTACACTTTTTCAGCTTAATTTCTATTTGCCTGATACTGTTATTTTCTCGCAGTTCATTGCTGCTAGCGAATGAGAGTGTTACACAAATAGAACGTATAGCGGCTAGCGAATTTGAGTGGACATTAGGCGCAGGTCTGGCTGTGATTGATTACAATTTATATCCTGGTGCAAAATCGAGTAATAGATTGCTTCTACCGGTACCCTATTTTACTTTTCGATCACCCAGGTTTGAAATTGATCGTGGTATAAAAAGTTTTTTATATCAATCTGAAACAATCGTGCTCGATATTAGTGCTGACTTTGGATTGCCTGTTGATAGTGATGAATCGCAGGCACGTAACGGCATGCCGGACCTTGATTTTATGTTACAGATTGGGCCCTCTGTCGAGTTTCTGCTTAATGATAAAAATAAAAATTATTTTGATGTTCGATTTGAAGTTCCGCTACGTGCGGCTTATGCGCTTGATTTTCGCGATGTGTTGAGTATTGGCTATTTGTTCGAGCCACGATTCAGTTTTAATCATCGCCGTCTTGCAAAAACAGGGCTGTCACAAAAAGCGACGATTGGATTAAAATTTGCAACACAGGATTTTCATGCTTATTACTATGATGTAAGCGCTGAATTTGTCACCAGTGAAAGAGCGCTGTTTAAAAGTGATGCGGGCTTTGGCGGCAGCTTTGTCAAATACCGTATTAGCTATAAAACCAGTGACATTGTTTACTGGGCATTTTTACGTTACCAGTCACTGCATGGCGCAGAGTTTGAGGATAGTCCATTAGTGCTGCAAAAAGATTATTATTTTTTTGCTGTTGGCCTATCCTGGATTTTTGCCAGCAGCTTATAATTTATTATGTTGTCAGCATTTTCAATCCAAGTAAGAACAGCAGTAAGGCAAATACTTTCTTAAGTGTGTTGTCCGAAATTTTGTGGGCAACTTTTGCGCCTAGTGGTGCAAACATAAAACTGCAAATGGCTATTAATACAAAGGCATTTGTCTGTACATAACCGAAGGTGTTTTCTGCTAAGGATGAAGTGCCCGATATTGTCCGGCCAGAAAATATATATGAAGCAGTGCCAAATACCGCAATAGGCAGGCCGCAGGCAGCAGAGGTGGCAATTGCATTTTTTATATTGATGTTGTGCCAGTGTAAAAAAGGCACAGTGAGCGTGCCGCCGCCGATGCCGACGATGGCCGAGATGCTGCCAATAATACCGCCGCCGAAAAAAGCATTAAGTGGTCGAATAGATAAGTGATGTTGTTTGCTCTGATACTGAGCTAAGCATTAATGTCGCAACACACAGTTCAAAAACGCCAAATACAGGTCTCAGTGTTGCTGTCTGCAATTCAGCTGCGATACTGGCGCCAAACCATGCGCCCAGACATATCCCCGGTGCCAGTGAGAAAACGGTTGGCCACAGTACAGCCTGTTTCTTATGATGCGCAAGCGTCGATGAGATGGAAGTGATTATGATGGTTGCTAATGAAGTTGCCAGTGCCATGTGCATTAAATGCTGCTGCTCATAAGCTTGTGTGGAAAAAATAAAATATAAAACAGGGACGATAATCAGGCCGCCGCCGATACCCAATAAGCCGGCAGCGAATCCAGCAAAAGCACCGGTTAACAGATACAGCAATGTTTCGACTAAATTAAGCTCTAACAACAGTAAAAGGTCTCGATAAAAAGAACATTATTGTCGCAAAGGACACAAAAAACGTAATAATAAAGCCTTGCTTAAGGCCTTTCGCGTCCTTTGCTGGAATAATTTATTAACGCGCGGTTGCCTGTTGATGAAGCTGTATAACCAAATCACAGTTAAGGTAAGTATGGTTATAGGCGTTACCCGAAATTACAGAAAAAGGCTGGTCCGGTTCGCCCATCTGATCAAGTACAATGCTGGCGCCATTGAAGTTATGGTCTTTGGTGTAATCATTAATGGTAATGATAGTGTTTAAATTAGCAGCGCTGGATGACTTGATGCCATTTTCAGAATCCTCAAAAACAATGCACTGGTCTGCATCGAGCTTCATGGCTTTCAGTGCGTAGTCATAAATATCCGGCGCCGGTTTTTTTTTCGCGACAATATCACCCGCTGCGATGACTTCAAACCAGTCGATAGATTCCGGGCCCAGGGTGTGTTCGAGTAAAACCGTGACATTTTCGGGTGTGGTGGTGGTTGCGATGGCCAGTCGAAAACCACGTTGCCGTGCTTCTTTGAGCAAACGTTCAACACCCGGGCGTAAGGGGATGGCGCCGGTGCTCAGTAATTCTGTGTAATGGCGAGTTTTAGCCTGATGCAGTTCGGGGATTTTTTCTTCCAGCTCGACCGGCACCTCGTCATCGGCAAGAAATTTTTCTGCATAAAACTTCATGCGTTCTTTGCCGCCAGTGACGGCAAGCAACTCACCGTAAGTGTCCACGCTCCAGTGCCAGCCTATGCCGTATTCGTCAAAGGCGCGATTAAATGCAACGCGATGCCCGTCACGTTCGGTATCGGAGAGCGTGCCGTCAACATCAAAGATGAAGGCTTTTAGATTCGGGTGTTGTATTGTTGGTATTGTCTGGTTGATTTTTCATAAAGACGAAGCAGGGTTTTCATGTGAGAATAGTTGCGATAATTCTACAGGAAGCGGTTATGCAAAAAAATACACAAATTGGCTGGATAGGACTGGGTGTAATGGGCGGTTCCATGTGCCAGCATTTACTGGCCGCAGCTTATTCGCTTTCTGTGTTTAGCCGTAGCCGAGACAAGGCCAGTGCCGTGCTGTGCTGGCTAAAAATGCACACTGGTGTTCTTCTGCTGCCGAGGTCGCCAGCAAAAGTGATGTTATATTTACCATGGTTGGCTCAGAGCAGGAGGTCCGAGATGTGTATTTTTCAGAAAACGGCTTATTTTCCGGTAACATAAGGCATAAAATTTTTATTGATATGGGAACGACCGCGCCGCGGTTGAGTCTGCAAATTGCGGATTATGCCAGGCAGCATGGTGCGCATAGTATTGACGCACCTGTTTCAGGCGGTGACGTGGGTGCGAAAAATGCCAGTCTGTCGATTATGGCGGGCGGTGATGCGGCAATCATTGATAAAGTCTCGGTGTTGTTTGACTGTTTGGGCCAGGTACAGCACACTGGCGCAGCGGGCAGTGGTCAGCACACTAAAATGTGTAACCAGATCGTGGTTGCCGGCACCATGATTGGTGTTTGTGAGGCTTTGTTATACGCAAAACGTGCGGGTTTGAATTGTGCAACGATGATTGCAGCAATACGTCCCGGTGCTGCCGCGTGCTGGACACTGGATAAGCTTGCACCAAGAATGATTAAGCAGGATTTTTCGCCGGGTTTTATGGTGGATCACTTTATTAAAGATTTAGCTATCGCTGTGCAAGAGGCAGAGGCACTGCATCTGGATTTACCCGGACTATCACTGGCGAAATCGCTGTATGAAAAAACCAGTGATCTGGGTCACGGTAAAAGCGGTACCCAGGCATTGTTGCTGGCGCTGGAAGCGCATAATAATGATGCTTAAACAGCAATAACAGGCGATGGCATCACGCAAAACACCCAATTTCATATAAACCTATGCAATGATAAAACAAGCTCAAGCTGAAAAAGTTCAGAAGTATTCGTGGCAAAGCATTTTTGCCATCGTCTCAGAACATAAAAAATCGCTGCTTATTGCCAATATTATCGCCATATTGGCGGCGATTATTAGTGTGCCTGTGCCATTATTGATGCCTTTGCTGGTGGATGAAGTTTTGCTTAATCAACCCGGAAAAATCATTGAAATGTTATCGATGGTTTTTCCGCAACAATGGCTGACACCTATCAGCATCATTGCCATAGTTATGCTGTTGTCCATGGCCTTAAGACTCTGCTCACTGCTGTTGGCGGTTGTGCAAATGCGGGAATTTACCCGGGTCGCAAAAGATGTCACCTATCGCATTCGCCTGGGTTTATTGCAGCACCTGCAAAAAGTATCGATGGCTGAATATGAAGCGGTAGGTTCTGGCGCTATTACTTCGCATCTGGTGACGGACGTTAACGCCATTGATGACTTTATAGGCGCCTCACTGAGCAAATTTATTGTTGCCCTTTTGAGTGTGGTCGGCGTGGCCATCGTGCTGTTATGGATGCACTGGCAGCTAGCACTATTTATTTTGTTAATGAATCCCGTGGTCATTTATTTCACCATGGTGATGGGGAAAAAAGTAAAAAATTTAAAACGAAATGAAAATATTTCGTTTGAACTGTTTCAACAGGCTTTAATTGAAACACTTGATGGCATTCAGCAAATACGTGCCAGTAACCGGGAAGGGCATTATCTGCAGCGTGTCGTTTCACGTGCAGAGCAGCTAAAGAAAAACATGATTGCTTTTGGCTGGAAAAGTGATGTCGCGAATCGATTATCCTTTTTTATCTTTCTTATGGGCTTTGAGGTCTTTCGCGGTCTTAGCATGGTTGTAGTGCTGTTCAGCGGATTGAGTATTGGTGAGATGTTCGCAGTGTATGCTTATCTCTGGTTTATGATGGGGCCAGTGCAGGAAATATTGGGTATTCAGTACAGTTTGTACAGTGCCAATGCGGCTATCGAAAGAATTAATAAGCTGCTGGCAATGAAGCCTGAGCCACAGTATCCACATAATAAAAATCCATTTAAGGATAAGCACACGGTCGGTTTAAGTGTTGAAAACGTCAGTTTTTCTTATGGTGAAGGGCTGGCTGTACTGGATGGCGTAAGCCTGTCGATTGCAGAAGGTGAAAAGGTTGCACTGGTCGGTGCCAGCGGCGGCGGTAAGTCAACACTGGTGCAGGTTATCCTGGGATTATATCCAGCAAATTCCGGTGAACTGCGCTTTGATGGCGTTAATTTAAAAGATATCGGGCTAGATATCGTAAGAGAAAATGTCGCTACCGTGTTGCAACAGCCAGCAATGTTTAACGACACCGTGAGGGAGAACCTCTGCCTGGGGCGAGAGATCGATGACAGCGCTATCTGGCAGGCACTGGAAATAGCGCAGTTACGCAAAACGGTAAAAGACATGCCGGAGCAGCTTAATAGCATTATCGGCCGCAGCGGCATTCGCTTATCAGGCGGTCAGCGCCAGCGCCTGGCCATTGCAAGAATGATACTGGCTGACCCTAAAGTGGTTATTTTAGATGAGGCTACTTCATCGCTGGATACAGAAACAGAATCTTTGTTGCATGATGCGATGCACGCTTTTTTGCAGCATCGTACCACGCTGATTATTGCCCACCGCTTGAGTGCGGTAAAGCAGGCTGACCGGGTACTGGTGTTTGATGCCGGTAAAATTATCGATGAGGGTAATCATCAGGAATTAATTAATAAGGATGGGCTGTATCGTGATTTGTACGGTAATAAAAGTTAATACTTGTCTTGGCGGCGGGTTAATGCATTAAATGCTGGAGGCAGAACAGATGAATTATAAATTGATTAGCAGTCGTGTTGCTTTAATGATGTTATTGGGCCTGTCAGGCTCGGTATCAGCGGCAGGTTTAACGTCCGCATTTTCAAAAGGTTCGACCAGCATCGGCATTGTTGCAGGTTCCGGGCGAGCGTTTCAGAATGACTATGTCATTTTTGGTGTGGGCGTAGGTTATTATGTGATTAAAGGCCTGGAGTTGGGCATTGATGTACAGCACTGGTTCTCAGGTGAGCCGACGATTTCAAAAGTCAGTCCGCAAATCCGCTATGTATTCAGCCAGTCGAAAACAATTAAGCCTTATGTCGGTGGCTTTTATCGTCGAACATTTATTGAAAACCTGGATAATGAAGATTCCTTTGGTTACCGTGCAGGCGCTTATTTTTCAGGGAACAACGGTGTTTATGTTGGTGCGGGCATTGTTTATGAGGAATACCAGGACTGTGCCCGTTTCATTGACTGTTCGAGTACTTACCCGGAAATACTTATTACCGTCAGCTTCTGATGTTTTCATTTTTAGCGTCTTTTTTTCTGCGCGACGCTGGAATGCATTAGGAATTGGTTATATTCTTCATTTGGCATATAATTGGGAATGTTCTAAGGTCGCTAATTTGAACAAATTTTAAAGAGGGACTCTCATGTTATATAAAGCTCGTTCGAGAAAAGGTTACAGATATTATGGCTACAGTTAAAATAACAAAAGATACTTTACAGGATACCATTGAAAATAATGATATTGTTATTATTGATTTCTGGGCGCCCTGGTGCGGTCCCTGTAAATCGTTTGCGCCTACTTATGAAAAGGTTTCTGAAGAATTTGATGATGTTGTGTTTGCAAAAGTAAATACAGAAGATGAGCAGGAACTGGCAGCAAGTTTTCAAATTCGGTCTATTCCTACGTTAATGATTTTTCGTGAGCAAATAGCCATTTTTTCTCAGGCAGGCATGTTACCTGAAAGCGCACTGAAAGAAGTGATCAGCAAAACCAAGGAACTGGATATGGCGCAAGTGCGTAAAGAAGTAGAACTGCAGCAAGCGCAGGCGCAAGCACAGCAGCAATAATTTTTTGCCTAAAATGCAGTGCTGGATTTAGACGGGATGTTTAAAAGCCTCAATACAGTTGAGGCTTTTTTTATGTGCGGTAGCTAAAGCCTAATCTGACAGGCAATAAAATCGGCGGACTACCTTCGACCCGCATATCTGATTGAGAGATTACGACCCATTTCGTATAGTCAAAAAAATAAAAACATTTCACCACGGACGCCGGCCGGGATGCTGGTGGTAGAGCAACGTATGGACACTTACATGGATGTAAGCGGTAGAACGACTCAGGAGACCAAGTCGAGCAGTTGCCGAGGCACAGAGGGCACAGAGAAAAGCAATTATGTGGGCATAAAAAACGCGAAAGACGTGAATGCGAAAGACTTCAATTAAAATGACAAACAAATAGAATACCGTCATGCCGGCATGCTTCTAGCCGGTATCCATCGCTCATATTACCATTAATCCAGATAGCCCATACTCACCTGATGAATGGATACTGGCCTCGACAATAGCTCCTGCATTGTTCTACTACCTGCCATCCATGGCTGTATGCGCCAGCATGACAAAAAAAGCTTTTCTCTGTGCCTCGGCAATTGCTCCATGCATTGCTCTATTTACGGGCGTCCTGCCCTAATCTGTGGTGAAGTATTTTTTGACCTTGTTTTTGTAGGCCGTGACAATATTTTGTTGTTCGCGGCGGATTTCTCAGGCATTGCCTGCAAGGTGCCTTATGCTGGCCTGCAGTTATTTATAACATAAACTATTTTTTCTTTTTCTTTAGTTTTGCCGTTTCTGCTTTTAGTGCTTTTTTAAGTGCGAGTTCCTTGTCTTTTTCCGCTTTTATCAGCGCTTTTTCAGCATTAGCCGCTTGTCTTAATTGCGCTTTGGTTTGTTTTAACGTGTTCTCTAATTCTTTTAGTTGTTTGTCTAAGGCTTTGTCGAGTGCTTCCTGTTTAGCGGCTTCTTTGGAGGCAATCGTTTTTTTCTTTGCGGCAGCTTTGATGGTTTTTATGTTGACAACTTTGGGACGTTCTTTTTTGATTTTCAGCTTTTTAACCGTGGTGTTGCCGGTAAGTGTTTGGATTACTTGGCGAGGCCGCAATTTTGGCTGGCGCTGTTCAACCTTGACATGTTTTACAGCCGGTTTCGTGTTTTTGTCTGGTGCGACTACCGGTGCAAGCATGGGTTTTGCAGGGGTGCGTTTTGGGCGCAGTCCTCGCAAGGCAGATTTGACGCGTTTTGTCACTTCACTGACATCACCATGTGCTTCGACGATATGCAGAATGCCTTTTTGTTTGTAGTAGTCGCTTACCGGCTGCGTCAGCGATTCGAAAATAGTTAAACGTCTTTCAATGGTCTCTTCATTGTCATCAGAGCGGTGATGTAACAGGCCGCCGCAGGCATCACATTTATCATCATTTTCAGGCAGTTGGGTAAATAAATTGAACACGGCGCCGCAGGAAATGCAGTTCAGCCTGCCAATCATGCGTTGTATCAGCATTTCTGCATCAACATCAAATTGCAGAACGGCATCAATGGGCCGGCCTAACTTGTCAAGAATGTCATCCAGCGCCATCGATTGCGCGAGATTACGAGGGAAACCATCCAGCACAAAACCCTGGTCAGCGTCTGGACGGGAAATGCGCTCACGTATCATGCCGATGACAATATCATTAGGTACCAGTTGACCGGCATCCATAATAGCCTTGGCCTGGCGTCCGAGCGGTGTTTGCGCGGCCACTGCGGCGCGTAACAGTTCACCTGTTGAAATCTGAGGAATATGGTACTTATCGGTCAAGTATTTGGCCTGCGTGCCTTTACCTGAGCCTGGTGCCCCAATCAGGACTAGTTTCATAATGCTTTCCTGTCACTTGTTATATTTATATTATTCAGTGACTTATTTTAATTTACATGAGGCTGAGCGTGAAATTGTATTGCCACAGTCCCGCCCTTTTATTTGTTTTAGGTGATTGTATCGATTGTTGAGAAATTGTCGAGCCTGAAACAGTGTAAACACTATATAATTACGCATATATTTCTGTTATTTTGTCTTTTTGCGCTTAAAAAGCAAAAAAGCTTATAAAAATAATAATAATGGCTTACTGTTCCCATTGCTTTTTCGAGTCTTAATTTAATTCTATGGCATACCGCTCTCATGTTTCTGACCATTCGTATGAAGCGAGCATATTCAAATTTCGTGCAATTGTAGCAGCGATAATTTGTTTGCTGATGCTCGGCGGGCTGCTGTTTCGACTGGGGTGGCTACAAATCGTCGATTATGCGCACTTTGCCAACTTATCTGAGCACAATCGCATACGTTTGATGGAATTACCACCAACTCGTGGTTTAATCTATGACCGCAATGGGGTCATTCTTGCTGAAAACAAACCGGCCTTTCACCTTGAGCTCATTCCAGAGCAGGTGGATGATATGGAGCAGACATTAAAAGGCCTGGGTGAAATTGTCGCTTTGAGTGAAGCTGACATTGAGAACTTTAAAGAAGAGTTGCGCACTCGCCGTTCATTTCAACGAATTTCACTGCGTACGCGTTTAAATGAAGAAGAAGTCGCGCGTCTGGCCGTCAACCGCCACCGTTTCCCGGGCATGGATATCAATGCACGGTTAAGCCGATTTTATCCGCAAGGAGCTGCTGCTACTCATGCGGTGGGTTATGTCGGACGAATCAATGAGCGTGAATTGACCGTTATTGATGAAGGTAATTACCGTGGTACAAGTCACATTGGAAAAACGGGTCTGGAAAAGTACTACGAAGCTGAGTTACATGGTCAGGTAGGCCGGCAGAGGGTCGAAGTCAATGCGCAAGGCAGAATTATCCGCGTTATTGATAAAGTTGCTCCTGTCTCAGGAAATGACCTGGTGTTAAATCTGGATATCGAATTGCAGCGTCTGGCTGAAGAAAGTTTAGCTGAGTTAGCCGGTTCGGTCATTGCTATTGAGCCACAAACCGGCGCAGTGGTGGTGTTTGTCAGTAAGCCTAGTTTTGACCCCAACCTTTTTGTTCATGGCATCAGTCATAAAAATTATGATGCGTTGCAGCATGATATTGATAAGCCATTATTTAATCGTGCAATATTTGGCCAGTATCCGCCAGGCTCGACGCTTAAACCTTTTCTTGGCCTGGCAGGCATCGAGCAGCGGCGATTTGGTGTAAAAGAATCGATGTATTGCAGGGGGCACTACCTGTTGCCGGGGGATGATACTGAGCGAAAATATCGTGACTGGAAAAAACAGGGGCATGGTACCGTCGATTTAAGCAAAGCCATTGAGCAATCCTGCGATGTTTATTTTTATGAGCTGGCTTATCGAATGGGCATCGATAACATGCATGATTTTCTGGTGCAGTTTGGTTTTGGTGCAAAAACCGGTATTGATTTATTGGGTGAGCGCAGCGGATTGTTGCCTTCGACTGAGTGGAAAAAACGAGTGCATGGAAAAGTCTGGTATCCGGGTGAAACCTTAATCGCTGGAATTGGTCAGGGTTATATGTTGGCAACGCCTGTACAGCTGGCAGTGGCAACGGCAGCACTGGCAAGCCGGGGTGAAAAAATTGTACCTCGATTGCTTAAAGATATTCATCTATCGGAAGAGGATACGGTGAAAACACGAGAGCCGTCTCGAAGCGTGATTGAGCTGCACCGAGAAAGCCACTGGGAGGTGATTTTTAATGCCATGGAGAAAGTAGTGCACGGTACCTGGGGAACAGCCCGTGCAACGGGCTGGGGCATGAAGTTTAAAATGGCCGGTAAAACAGGCACAGCGCAGGTTTTTGGTATTGCGCAGGATGAAGAATATGATGAAGAAACGGTGCAAGAAACATTTACGTGATCATGGCTTGTTTATTGGTTTTGGACCGGTAGAAGCACCGGTTTTAGCGGTAGCAGTGGTGGCTGAAAATGGTGAGCATGGCAGTAAAATGGCGCCAATAGTAAGAACCTTGATCGAGCGATATATGGAAAAATATGCAAAGTAGCAGCGCACATTTTTTGATTCGGATTATCACAGCAAAACGTCGCGATTTTTGCAGGCAATGCATATTGATCCGGTATTGTTAGTGGGCCTGTTATTGTTGATGGCAGCAGGTCTGGGTATTTTGTACAGTGCCTCCGATGGTTCGGTTGACCTTGTGCAGCGCCAGGTGGTTCGTCTGGCAATAGCCTTTGCGGTGATGTTTATTGTCGCGCAGATTCCGCCGCACCAGATATATGTCTGGGCGCCCTGGTTTTTTGCGCTGGGCATAATACTTCTGGTTATGGTATTAATTGCCGGTGATGTGGGCAAGGGTGCGCAACGTTGGCTGAATCTTTATGTGATTCGCTTTCAGCCCTCTGAAATGATGAAGCTGGTTACCCCGATGATGATTGCCTGGTATTTGTGCGAAAAACATTTTCCGCCAAAAGTATCATCATTGTTTATTTCATTGGTGCTGGTTATTTTGCCAACGATGTTAATCGCCAAACAGCCGGATTTAGGTACTTCATTACTGGTTGCAGCCGCCGGTTTTTTTGTCGTGTTTTTTGGCGGAATTCGTTGGCGAGTGTTATTTGGCGCGTTGTTCTCGCTGCTGGTGCTGATTCCTGTTTTATGGCAGTTTATGCACGATTATCAGAAACAGCGTGTGTTGACATTGTTTGATCCCGAAAGTGACCCTTTGGGTTCGGGCTATCATATTATTCAGTCTATGATTGCGATTGGTTCGGGTGGCATCTATGGTAAAGGCTGGCTCAACGGTACGCAGTCACAGCTGGACTTTATTCCTGAACGTACCACGGATTTTATCTATGCGGTGTTTGCAGAAGAATTTGGTATTATGGGCGCGATAGTATTGTTGTCACTGTATGCCTTTATTATTGTTCGCGGTTTGTATATTGCAGCAAATGCACAGGATAGTTTTGGCCGTTTACTGGCGGGCAGTTTGAGTATGACGTTTTTTGTCTACCTGTTCGTCAATATTGGCATGGTGTCAGGTATTTTGCCGGTGGTGGGTGTGCCTCTGCCGCTTATTAGTTATGGTGGTACTTCAATGGTAACGCTGATGGCAGGATTCGGCATGCTGATGTCCATTAGCACCAATCGACGGCTGGTTGCAAAATAGTAAAGGTGTGATTTGAATATTGGTATTTTGATTGAAAATAAGATTTATTAAATTTAATTTTTTTAAAGTTGTCGTAGGGAAAGTAATGGTTATGAAAAAAATAATAAAAATAGCATTGTTTGGCGTGTTGTCTTCTTTGGTAATAAATGCAAATGCGTTCACCCATGAAGAGGTGAATTACGCGCAGCGCGCAGACGTCAAACAATTTATCAAAGAAATGGTTGATCAGCACGGATTTGATCGCGCTTACCTGGAGCAAAGATTTGCCAGTGTAAAAAGACTGGATAATGTCCTTGAGTCGATAGCTAAGCCTGCCGAGAAAGAACTTACCTGGAAACAGTATCGTCCGATATTTGTTACCGAAAAACGCAGTAACAAAGGTAAAAAATTTATAGAGGAGCATAAGGCTGTTTTACAGCGGGCTGAAAAGGAATACGGTGTGCCGCGGGAAATTATTGCCGCCATTATTGGCGTAGAATCTTATTATGGTAACCATACCGGAAAATATGCGGTATTTGATTCTTTGACGACTCTTGGCTTCGATTATCCCGCGCGCAGTAAATTTTTTAAGAGCGAGTTGAAGCAGTTTTTGTTGCTGTCAAAAGAAGAAAATATTAGCGTTGATGAAATGACCGGTTCTTATGCGGGTGCCATGGGTATGCCACAATTTATTTCCAGCAGCTATCGTCGTTATGCCGTAGATTTTGACGGTGATGGCAAACGCGATTTATGGCATAGCATTCCTGACGTTATAGGCAGCGTGGCTAATTATTTTAAAGTGCACGGCTGGAAACGCGATGTTGCTGTGACTTCTCCTGTTAAGGTAACAGATGCCTCTATTGTTAAAGATAGAAATGCATTAAAACCTTATGCCACTGTTGCTCAGCTAAAAAAGCAGGGAGTAACGATAAACGGTGAAAAACTGGATGATAGTCAGAATGCGACATTGTTTAAGTTGCAGGGTAAAACAGGTGACGAGTACTGGATTGGGCTGGATAATTTTTATGTTATTACACGATATAATCACAGCGCTTTATACGCGATGGCGGTTTATCAGTTAAGTGAGAAGCTGAAAAATTAAAAGTGATGCCCTCTTTTTTGCGTGCAGAAGCTTACTTATCATTGCCGTGTTAAATAGGCGATAAACTATGGTCAAACTGCAAACACTTATGTTATTGCCGGCTTTTGTTTTGCTGCTGACTTCATGCGGCATAAGAGATAGTGCGCCGTCTAACTATACAAAACAGTGGCATGAAATTCCTGATGCAGTGCCCACGTCAGTCAGGCCCAGTCGCTATGGAAACCCGGATAGTTACTCGGTTTTTGGTGAAACCTATTATGTGATGGATTCTGCTGACAGTTTTCAGCAAAAAGGTCGTCGCTTCCTGGTACGGTAAAAAATTTCACGGGCAACGTACGTCAAGTGGCGAGGAATACAATATGTACGCCATGACGGCGGCACATAAAACCTTGCCCATTCCTGTATTTGTAGAAGTAACAAATATTGATAATGGAAGAAAAGCCATTGTAAAGGTGAATGATCGTGGCCCGTTTCATGAAGGCAGAATAATTGATTTGTCATATGCTGCAGCGACTAAACTGGGTGTTGCAAAAACCGGTACAGCCAATGTTACGATTCGTGTGGTAAGGTCAGAAGCAGATAAAAATCGTCAGCGCAGTAACGCGGTTGTAGATTCTCCTGTTACTGGTGATGGTAAGCTCTATGTGCAGGTGGCGGCGTTTGCTACCGAAGAAAATGCTTTGCAGCATTTAGGGAAATTGCAGGGGGAGGGGTTCAATGATGTCCGGCTTACATATAGAAAGTAAAAAAGGCAAGGCGGTTTACCGGGTGAGAATTGGCCCGCTGCCATCAGAGCATATTGCTGAGCAGGTTGTAAGCCAGCTTAAGCAAAATAATTATCAAAATTTAAAAATCCTGAAACATAATTAAAAGTAATTTGGTCATAGATGATGAGTTTAAAGATGTATTCGAAAGTTTGTACAATAAAAAATATTTTTAATTTAATGCTTGCTGTTATGGCATTAACTAATATCAGTTTTGCCATTGCGGCAATGCCCATGCCTGCACCGCCAGAAGTGGCGGCAAAAAATTATCTGTTGCTTGATTTTGCCAGTGGCAATGTGCTCGCTGAAAAAAATGCAGACGTTCAAATAGAGCCCGCAAGTATTACCAAAATGATGACCGCGTATGTTGTCTATAAAGAAATGGATGCAGATCGTTTATCGATGGATGACATGGTTGATATCAGTGAAAAAGCCTGGCGCATGGGCGGCTCAAGAATGTATCTTGAAGTGAATACCAGTGTATCTGTGCATGATTTATTGAAAGGTTTAATTATTCAGTCCGGTAATGATGCCAGTGTGGCGCTGGCTGAACATATTGCCGGAACAGAAACGACATTTGTGCAATTGATGAACCAGTATGCAGCACGAACTGGGTATGGAAAATACCACATTTCGAAAATAGCACGGGCTGGCCAGACAAAAAGCATTTAACAACGGCTCGCGATATTGCAAAATTAGCAGCGGCAATCATTGAAGAATTTCCGGAGCATTACTCCTGGTACGCCGAAAAAGAATATACCTATAACAGCATTAAACAATATAACCGAAACAAATTGTTATGGCGTGATGAAACAGTTGATGGCATAAAAACAGGTCACACTGAATCAGCGGGTTACTGCCTGGTATCATCAGCGTACGTTCGGATATGCGAATTATTTCCGTTGTATTAGGTACGGACAGTGAAAAGGCGCGTGCCAGTGTTAGTCAGGCAGTATTAAATTATGGTTTTCGATTTTTCGAATCACACACGCTTTATGATGAAGATGAAGTGTTAAGTCGTCCGCGAATATGGAAAGGTGAATTCGAAACGCTGACCGTCGGCCTGGATAAAAAACTTGCGGTGACAATTCCGCGTGGCGCTTATGATAAGCTGGATGCGACCATGGACATTGATAAAAACATTGAAGCGCCCGTTGCAAGGGGTCAGCAAGTTGGCCTGGTAAACGTTTCACTGGATGGCGAACTGCTGGCATCTGTGCCATTGGTAGCACTGGAAGCAGTGGCTGAAGGCAATTTATTTCAAATTGCAAAAGATTACGTTATGCGTTTAATTAATTAAATTTCAGCTTATTAAGTGCCTGGTTATAAGTTAAGTATTGGCAGTTTAAGCTGATTAGAGTGAGATTTGTTACTTGAATAATACGCAAAACATTGTTTATTTAAATGGTAAATATCTGCCAATTGAAGAGGCCACGATTTCTGTAATGGATCGTGGTTTTCTTTTTGGTGATGGCATCTATGAAGTTGTTCCCGTATTAGGGCGCAAGCTGTTACGTATTGAGGAGCATTTAGCACGTCTGCAAAATAGCCTGGACCGTATCAGTCTGCTTAATCCGTTTAATAATGATGAATGGGCAATGATTTTCTCCGACCTGCTTGAAAAAAATGAAGGTGAAGATCGCGCTATTTATTTACAGATTTCGCGTGGCGCTTATCTGAAGCGCGATCTGAGTACGCAGCAAAAAGCGGGCGAAGCGACTCCGGCCACCGTCTTTGCTATGGTATTACAGGTTGTGCCGCCGGATATTGAAGTGGTATCCGCCGGGATTTCGGTGATTACGGTCGATGATTTTCGCTGGAATGCCTGTGATATAAAATCAACTTCGCTGGTTGCTAATGTGATGTTGAAGCAGCAGGCGCATCGATGCCAATGTAGACGATGCCATTTTAATAAAAAATGGTATTGTGACAGAAGGTACGGCGAGCAATGTTTTCCTGGTGAAAGACAATGTATTGATAACGCCGCCCAGCGGTAAACAGTTATTGCCTGGTATTACCCGTGATCTAGTTATTGAAATTGCAAAAAATAACGCCATACTACTAGAAGAGCGTGAAATTAAACTAGCGGAATTATTGACTGCTGATGAAATCTGGATGACAAGTTCAACCCGTGAAATAGCGCCGGTAATCAGTCTAAATGGTAAAGCGGTCAGTTCGGGTGTTGCGGGTCAGATGTGGAAACGTATGGTAGATCTGTATCAGCAATATAAACAGGCACTAAGGCAGTCGCATTAGGCGAGAAAATGCCAGGCTTTAAATCGAATAATGATGAGTGATGATAAAGAAATAAAATTGCATGACCTGTCCCTGGAAGAGGGCGAAACCCTGCTGGAATTTCCCTGTGAGTTTCCGGTGAAGGCGATGGGCCTGACCTGTGATGAGCTCGAAGTGGCGGTCATTGAAATCATCAATCGTCATGTCGATAATCTACCGGAAGGCGCTTTAAGGCTGCGGCCCAGCAAAAACGGTAAATATACGGCCATTACCATTACCATCACTGCGCACAGCAAGCAGCAGATTGATGCGATCTATATCGATTTATCTGCCTGTGATCATGTTTCTATAGCTCTCTAGGGCTAGCACCATTTATGTCTTCTGCTGAACCTGTGCTAGTGCGTCACCTCGGTGAAGTCGATTATCTGGATAGCTGGCAGAAAATGCAGGATTTTACCGATTCTCGCAACAAAAATACCACGGATGAGCTCTGGTTTTTACAGCATCCAGCGGTCTATACCCTGGGTAAAAACGCTAAAGCTGAGCATGTACTGGGCCCTGTAGAAATACCGGTCATCAATTCTGATCGTGGCGGCCAGGTGACCTATCATGGCCCCGGGCAAATTGTGGTTTATACGCTGTTAGATTTAAACCGTCTCAACATCGGTGTGCGTCAGCTGGTTACCCTTATCGAGCAAAGCCTTATTGATTTACTTGCCGGTTATGGCGTCACCGCCAATGCCCGGCGAGACGCGCCGGGTGTTTACGTAAATAATGCTAAAATAGCGGCCCTGGGATTGCGGGTACGCAAGGGCTGCAGTTTTCATGGTCTGGCATTAAATGTGGATATGGATCTCGAACCGTTCAGCCGAATCAATCCCTGCGGTTATGAAGGGCTGGAAGTTACCCAGTTAAAAGCTTTTGTCAAAGATATAGAGATAAACCATGTGGTTGCAGAATTTGCAGCAACATTTACTAGCCAGATTTAGTTTATGAATAATCAGTCAACAGATAATCCAATAAAGAAAGGCGATAAAAAAGCCTTTAGCGTGGTTGCGGGTGAAAAACTCAAAGGTGCGGAAAAAGTTGCGCGTATACCCGTTAAAGTTGAACAGCCGGCTGAACGTCTGCGTAAACCAAACTGGATTCGTGCCAAGTCACCGTTTCATCCCGAAGTAAAAAAACTTAAAGACGTTTTACGTGAACAGAAACTGCATACCGTTTGCGAAGAAGCGGCATGTCCAAATCTGGGTGAGTGTTTTGGTAAAGGTACTGCTACCTTTATGATTATGGGTGATATCTGTACACGCCGTTGTCCTTTTTGTGATGTTGGTCATGGCAGGCCTAATCCGCTAGATGAAAATGAGCCGCAACATCTTGCTGAAACAATTAAAGCGATGAAATTGTCTTATGTTGTGATTACCTCTGTTGACCGTGATGATTTGCGCGATGGCGGTGCGGCACATTTTGTTGAGTGTATTCAGCAAACTCGTGCCTTAAATCCTGCAATAGAAATTGAAATTTTAGTGCCCGATTTTCGTGGTCGTATGGATGTTGCGTTAGAAATCATGCATCAGTCACCGCCGGATGTGTTTAACCATAACCTTGAAACCATTCCGCGTTTATATAAAAAATGTCGGCCTGGTTCTGATTATCAATGGTCGCTGGATTTATTAAAACGTTTTAAACAAACGCATCCCGAGGTAAAAACAAAATCAGGATTGATGCTTGGCCTGGGTGAAGACCTGGACGAAGTCATTGAAGAAATGAAAGACATGCGCGCACATGACGTTGATATGTTAACCCTGGGTCAGTATCTGCAGCCAAGTAAGCATCATTTGCCTGTAGAGCGTTATGTTACGCCAGAAGAGTTTGATGAGTTATACCGTGTTGGTATGGAGCTAGGTTTTAAACATGTTGCCAGCGGACCAATGGTGAGGTCTTCTTATCATGCAGACCTGCAGGCCCATGGTGAGTTTGGTAATAGCGTAGTTTTTACAGTTTAACAAATTGTTGTTAACAGTTTTTTTAAGTGAAGAGAATGAAATGGGTTTCATATTTAAACCAGTGCGCTGGGTATTAGGGCAGTTAATTATTTTTATCGACTGGGCAACACGGCCAAAGCAGGTGCAGCGTTCCGCCGAAGCACAAAAAGAAGTTGATCGACAAACAAAAAACATGGCCTTGTATGAATTTAAGCAATGCCCGTTCTGCGTAAAAACACGTCGTCGAATTCATCGTCTGGCGTTAAATATAGAAACGCGTGATGCAAGAAATGATGCACGATGGAATCAGGAGCTTATTAATGAAGGCGGCAAGTACCAGGTGCCCTGTTTAAAGATAACCGCTGATGATGGTTCGGTGGAATGGAAATATGAATCAACAGATATTAATCAATACCTGCAGGATAGATTTAATGCCGACAATGTGTAGTAGCTAAAGCCTAATCTGTCAGAAAAGACTACGACTCGAAGCGTTCATTCAAAAGCTTTAAAAGCGATTCACCACAGAGACACAGAGGGGTGAATCATTTTTTGACCTTGTTTTTGTAGGCAGTGATAAGACTTTGTTGTTCACGGCGTTTTTGTCAGGTATTGCCTGCAACGTGCCTTATGCAGGCCTACGGGTGTTTAAAACATCTATTATTTTTTTCGCGCTGACGTGTATGGATGCACTATAGTCGCGAGCGTATGGCGTGCCTTCGCGCCCTTCGCGGCAAGCATAAGTCAAAATATTTATTTGTTAGAGAATTAATTTTAATTTCAACAAGCCGGCTACACTAACGGCATCAGTGATTTCACCGCTCAGTACGCGTTCGACGGCTTCTTCCAGTGGTAACTTCTGGATCAGCAACTCTTCAGTTTCTTCAAACTCGGTTTCGCCTTGTGTCAGCTCTCTTGCGAGGTAAACCAGTCCGCGTTCGTCAGTAACCGAATTGGATGTATGCAGTTTCATTAGTTGCTGCCAGTCATTGGCGAGTAAACCGGTCTCTTCCTTGAGTTCACGCCTGGCTGATAGCAGTGGCTCAACATTTAACGGGCCGCCGCCCATCGGTATTTCCCACGAGTAGCAATCAGGAACGTAACGGTATTGTCCGACTAGCCAGGTATTATTGTTTTCATCGAGCGGGATAATACCGATGGCAAGGTTTTTAAAGTTTATTTTTCCGTAATGAGAAAGACCGCCACCGGGATTGGTTACTTCGTCTTCATGCAATGTGAACCAGGGGTTCTGGTAAATAAGTTTACTGTTTTGCCGTTTCCAGGGGTTGGCGGTAACGGGTAATTTTTTTTGGCTGTTTTTCATCTTATTTTCTAGCGCATAATGCGTTTTTTAAGGCGGTTGTTCTGTCCTGCTTGATACGGTTTTATGTTGTTCTGTTTGCTGCTTTGTAAGGCTGCCGTTGCTGGCGGTGATTGCAGGGCACGGTGATGTATCGCGCTGAGCTGTATCGAAATATTGTGTTTGATTTTTTCTATGTCAAATTCTGCCTGCAGGTGCATCCAGTAACTTGCGCTGTTGCCAAAATAGATCGCCAGCCGTACTGCGGTGTCCGCGCTAATCGCACGTTTTTCGTGGATAATTTCATTGATTCGCCGTGGCGGAACCCTGATCGCACGCGCCAGCCGGTTCTGGCTGATTTTCTGCGGTTCCAGGTATTGTTGCAGTAAGACTTTTCCGGGGTGCTGGCATGGCATGGTTCAACTATAACGTTAAACGTTATATAACGCAATGCGTTATATATGATGCATGTTTTGACTTTGTTTTTGAACTGCGGTTTTTGGCTTACATTTAAAAACTTAAAACATATTGCCGCGAAGGACGCAAAGGACGCAAAAGAAAATGATATTGAGTTTTGTGTTTTTGTAGCTTGGATTGGCGCTAGCGTAATCCAGCAATGGGCGTCAGGGTCACAAAATGACGGGTTACGCTACGCTAACCCGAGCTACGTTCTAAAAAATTAAAAAGTTTTTCTTCGCGCTGTTTGCGTGCTTCGCGGCAAAGTGTGCTTTTATTTGTCAGATCAGTTATGAGCGCTCGTTTTTTATGCCTACGTTAAGGTCATATCGTCTGTCTTAATCCATCCGGTTTCCACGCCGGGGCAATTACATTGGGCATGTCTGAGCGATTAAGCAGTCGTGCGGGGGACAGGGTCATTTCGCCGTAGCGTTCATTAATGCTGTCCATCGCGCCATTTAACTGCTGACGTGCGGTATTTTTTTCCTGTCTGCTGAACAGGTCCATTTGCATGGCGACGGGCTGCGGATCGAGTGCGGTGACCTGAACCTGGTGAATGCCTTCGCCCTGCCAGTTTAAATCGAGAACGTAACACGCCAGCTGATAAATTTGTTGCTGCGCGTTGCTAAATTCGCTGAGTCGGCTTTTGCTGCCTAACCAGCCGCTATCGGTGCGCAGGCCGATCCAGAATGTTTTTGCTTCCATTTCATGGCGCCGCATGCGGGTGCCGACTTTGCTGCACATGTGCTGCAGGTAGGTGAGCACGGTGTTGCGGTCGCGGGTATTGGGCGGCATGACTTTACCGTGGCCGATGGACTTGGGCGCAGCAACATCCGGGTGTAATTGATCAGGATCAGCGCCCTGGCACATATACCAGATGCGCCGGCCGAGATTGCCAAAACGCCGGGATAAAACGCTGATAGGCAGTTTTTCCATGTCGCCGCAATAGTGCACGCCATGCTGCGCAAGAAAGTTACCGATGCCACTGGCAATGCCGCAGAGATCGGTGACCGGTACATGCTGTAGGGTGGATTTTGCCTGCCAGGGCGGGATCACGGTAAAACCGTTGGGTTTGTTCAGTTTGGCGGCATACTTTGCCGTGGTTTTATCACCGCTTAAACCGAGCGAGCACAATAAACCGGAGGCGTTGTATACGGCCTTTTTGAGTTCGTGCGCGGCCTGTTCGGGTGTGCCGTACAGTTTCTGGCAGGGCGTGATATCAATAAATGCCTCGTCAACGGAAAACACTTCAATGTCGGGGCAGACATTGAGCAGAGAGTGCATGATATTGCGCGAGACTTTTGCGTACACTTCGGGGCGTGTTGAGCGCTGCACTAAATGCGGACAAAGCTGAAGTGCTTGCCTTAGCCGCATGCCGGTGCGAATACCAAAGGCGCGCGCTTCGTAAGAACTGGTGATAATACAGCTGCCACGCATGCCGTTAGTGACGGCAACGGGTTGTCCGAGCAGTGAAGGAAAATCGCGTTGTTCGACAGAGGCAAAAAAAGCGTTCATGTCGATAAGAGCGATAGCGCGGTGCCAGTGGTTGTTGTTAGACATTCGTAAAAAGCTATGGGTTATCAGTTATTAGTTATTAGTTATTAGTAAAAGCGGGTTTGAAGTATTGTTTGATTTTTTTAAAATTACTGCCAACTGCCAACTGCCAACTGCCAACTGCCAACTGCCAACTCGGTTTCAATATTTCCGCAACTGCCCAATCAGCACTCCCTGAATCCGAACCCGGCTGGCTTCATATATCATCGGCTCCATGTCCTTATTCGCTGGAATCAGTTTTATATAACGTCCCCGGTGGCTACGCTTGAATTTTTTGAGTGTGGTCTCGGCCTCATCGATTAGCGCCACTACAATGTCGCCGTCATTGGCGGTTTCTCGAAATTCGATGATGACGGTATCGCCGTCCATAATGCCGGCCTCGATCATGGAGTCGCCCTGTACGCGTACAGCAAAATTGTTGTGCCCGAAAAAGTCACGCAGATCGATCTCGTCTTCGCCGGGGATGGCTTCAATGGGTTTGCCGGCAGCGATTTTTCCCAGCAGGGGAAGAATGGATTCGTCGCGGTGCGGGTTGCTTCTGAGCAGCCGAATGCCGCGGTGCTTGCCGCTGCGGGTTTCGATAAAACCGGTATCTGCCAATGCCTGCACATAGCGGTGCGCCACGCCGCGAGAGCGAATGCCTAAACCGTCGGCAATCTCCTGCAGTTTCGGTGGCACGGTGTGCCTGGCGATGTAGCGCTCGATAAAATCCAGCGTAAGTCTTTGTTTGTCGGTGAGCGGTGGGCTGTTTCTCATTAAAGTTCTCAAAACGTTCTCATTTGATAAGATTGTAAGAGAACTGCTGGTGAGTAATCAAGAACTATTTTTACTATTTAGTGCGTGCCTGTGCATTTGTCTGCTCGGCGATGGAAATAGTCTGCTTTTGCTCATTTCTGGCGCCCGGCAACAGTGAGGAAATCCTGACGGTGCAAGCCTGAAACCCGGTATTGTGTTATGTATTCTTTACATATTAGAAAAGAATGAAATGCTGATATTTTTTCAACTCACTGATAAGTATTGTTTTTTTTATTAAGGCATGAACATTGCTTTTATTTCTACTAAGCATTCATTTTGCAGTAACAAGACCTGAAGTGAATGCCTGGTTTCAATATAGAGGCGCATGAAATGGAAATAATCATTAAGTTGTTTTTATTGATGTATTTATTGGCTCTGGTTCTGGTAACCATTCTTGGTGTTGTCTGGATTTTGACAGCGGTATTTGCACCCGAATGGGCAACAAAGAAATCCCTGCTAAGGAAATATCAAAATAATAAACATGCATGAAATAAATTTGCGCATAATATTTATGGCGTGATGTTCTCCGGGGTTCGCTTCTGCCTGTATAAAAACGTATTGGATAGACGGAATGTTTATGAGGTTAATACATGCTAAACAGAATTTTATCTCTTTTTATTTTGTACGCTAAGTTTTACGGCAAGTGCTTTTGAGTATGAGCAAAAAATTTACGGGCTGCCTGCCGACTGATACGGAAATTGCAGACATTGCGGTTAAGTTTAATTTTACTGACAGAACTGAATTACGTTACAGTATTAATAATGCTTTTTGGCAACTAAAAATATACAGTTATGCGAAACAGTCGCTACGTGACCCGGCGGTATTAATAAAAGAGTTAAATAAATGCAGTAAGGATATGCAGCATATTCTATCCAGGCTAAGTACGCCTGAGCTGTCATGCCTGAAGGATAATTACGACGCCGAAGCTGATGCCGATGCTGGTGTCGATAATTTTATCTGTGAACTAGCTAACAACATCGCCATGCTTGAGCGTCTGACACAAAACACGCTTAACAATATCCCCTCGGCTGTAATAACGGCTAAAAAAATACCGGTCTGGTGGTTCATCTGGGAGTTAGCTGACCTATGGAAAGCTGAAATAAAAGATCAGCCAAAATGTCATTATTCTATTGTTAATGGCTATACCGGTAAGTTCTACCGTTTTGTATTGGCATGTGCGTCTCTAAACAATGACCGGGTACACGTTACGGGGGCAACGATTAAAAACGTACTGAAAACGTGGCATAAAGCGAATCCCATGTATGTAAGAACGGCGGCAATTGACCAGTAAGTGATGAATGGGGCCGTTTCAGAGTGACCAGTCACGCAAAGCTCGGCTGTCGACCCATTAATAGTAATTCCGTCCTAATTTAGCGATGCTATTCACAGCTGGCAGGTAGCTGACAGTGAGAGTGGGGCATGCGCCGCAGGCTACGAGTAAGTCGACCCTGGCACACGATGTTCATCGTTACGGTTTCGAGTCTGCAGGTGTAGCTTGAGATTGCTCACTGTAAATTATTGTGACGATACGGGTATGAAATCAGGTGTATTTTATGCAATACTTTACATATTAGGTAATGCTTATATGTCTATATGTCGGATAATTGCTTGTTTTTATTATGATTATAGGTGTGCTGAATTGTTGGTGTGAAACTTGCTGTATTCTTTCATAGGAATGTAGCAATGACAGTCATTTAATATACAAAATAGGAAGTGGAAAATGGAAATAAAATCTTTATTAGGTGCTATTGGAGTCAGTCGTATACTGGTATTAGTTGGTCTGTGTTTTATGCCTGCAGGTAACGCTCTCGCTGATTTTGAGGCTGTACTGGATCTGCAGAGGGTTGGTGATATAATTGAAGGGCATGCGGAGACTATGACTAGTCCCTCACCTACATCGCAAATACTTACCAATGATGTAAATGAACTACCTCTGGTGGGAAACGATCTGTGGCTGGATCATCTATTTACGCCGACTTCTCCTTCCACACTTCAGTTCGAAGTTACAATCTTCGCTAATCCAGCTGAATTGATTTTTGCGAATACATCATTACCCGGTGATTCAGTTTTTTTAGGTTTTTATGATCTTGATTTAGGTGGGGCTTACGTTTTTGACTCGGCAACATTTGAAGTTGGCACATCAGGAACATTCGCTGCGGTTAGTGAATCAGGTTTTGACGTTGCAGGTAATGGGAGTGCAGGGTCGCTAATGGATCTAGAATTCTATTTTAATGATCCAACTGAATTCGATGGTGTAGATACTTTAACTATGGATGCTCGCTTTAGCGCTGTTCCAGTTCCTGCTGCAGTCTGGTTGTTTGGTTCGGGTCTTATTGGTTTAATCGGTGTGGCTAGACGTAAAGTCTAATACTCATTCATAGCAAGATTGCGGCAGTCTTTATGGCTGCCGTTTTTTTTGTATGCTGAATAACTGCCAACAATACTAAAAAGACGGATGGCCGACAGCCGTTATTCAGCAGGGTTGGATTAAAGGGCATAAGCTGGAAGTTGTTAACTAATCCATAATAAATGATCTGCACTAATCAGCAGCGGTTTGCGTTTTACTTTATTGTTTAAGGCTACAGCGACTATGATGTGCCGGTTTTGACGGCGGCATATTTCATGAAGGGTTTGAGTATGCCCATCATGTAAGTGAGGTGTTCGTCAGTGACCTTGTGGAAGTTTCCATTAATGATGTGCGGCAGCGATTTACTCATGACATCATCTGGCTCAACAGTATTGTTGATATCGAGATCTGTTTCATCGTAGTAGCTTAATACCGTTTCGCTGTTGGTATTAATGGCGACTTGCAGCACGGTATCTGCTCGCTTGCAGTGCTCATTAAAGTCCAGCGCATTATCGTTCAGACCGATACTGGATATGCCGGCTGCAATATCGACCCGTATTTGATTGTTTTTGGTTATAAACTTCATGCTTTTGATCATGTTCTGTACACGTGAGATCGCAATTTTTGACTTGGAGCTGCTGGTCGCAGGCAGCAGAAGTGCAAACTTTGAAGCGCCGACACGTGCGATGACTTCCTCTTCGCGCAAATGTTTTTGAATGCGCTTGGCAACCTCAATAACCACCTGGCTGGCAATCTTGTTGCTGTGACTGTTGCTGATATCCGATAAGGATTTAATTTCTATATAGAC
The DNA here is from genome assembly GCA_963768125.1 of uncultured Gammaproteobacteria bacterium. GTDB lineage: Bacteria > Pseudomonadota > Gammaproteobacteria > SZUA-229 > SZUA-229. Next base: position 77,343 of record CAVYHC010000020.1, on the reverse strand, counting down.
AATCGAAAGTTCTAGTTTGTGGCGCAGTGCCATGGACAGGACTTTATTGCCTTCATCCGCGAAGCGTGCGGCATTGTATAGCCCGGATTGCCGATCGATGCCGAGCTTCTCCTCAAGATGATTGAGTCTCTGGTTAAGGGTGATATAGGAATAGGCGCAGCTCATCAAATCGATATCGCTAAAAGGCTTGGAAATAAAACCGGTCGCGCCCATGTCGAACACGGCGCGCATGGCAGCATGTGAATCAGAGTGGCCCGTAATCATGATGACCGGCTTCTGTGCAATGCGTCTGTCCGGTGAGGTGCGGATATTCTGCAGTAGTTGCAGGCCATTCATCTCCGGCATCTGTATATCGGCAAAGACAACGTCAAAATCCGGATTTTTCTCGATCTGTTCCCAGGCATCTTTACCGTTTACCGCCTGGTGTACGATATATTTATCTGCAAGTATTTTTTCAGCGGTTTTCCGTGCTGTCTTTGAATCATCAATGAAGAGTATTTCTGGCCGATGGTCGTTAGCGTCGCGCATACTGTACCTTGAAACTGGAGTTTTGTTACTTAACTTATTGCTCATCGATTGAGCAGAACAATATTGATATATTTGTTTATAGGATATATTTGTAATTATTCAAACAATATCAAGCTTTTAAGTGAATCATTCAGAATTGATCAGGTGCTTGTCGAATGATAAGCACGATGGATAAATCAACGCTCAGGGTTAGTTTTGTATGCAAAAATTGCCACTATGTTTATTCAAAAGATTTAAAAACATTAGTCCGCGAATAACGCAAAAGACGCGAAATAAACATGTTTTTGTAGGCCGTGATAAGACTTAGTTGTTCACGGCGTTTTTGTCAGGTGTTGCCTGTAATGCAGGCCTTCAGGTACTTAAAACATTATTATGTTTTTTATTTTCGCGCGCTTTGCGTCCTTCGCGGCAAAATAATGCTTTTATTTGTAGGCTCGTTGTGGTCCGATAAGTGAACTTGGCTTAGCGCCGCAAGATTAGAGTACCTGCGGCTGAAAATAATCAGTGCTAGCCACCAAACCAGAACGCCATATTTTTTTCGAGGAACTCCTGGTAGTGCATGTAATGTGAGCCATCACATGAGAAGTTTAAGCCCACCATGCCATTAACAACATTCAGCGAGGCGGCGCGTAAATATATGGTTTCATCGGCAAAACGCAGCTCTTTGAACTGCTGAAAAATCAGGCCAATATTTTTTGCACTAACAATAGCCCTGTCAAAATATGCTTGATGTTTAAATGCCAGGCAAATATCGGGGTCGCTTAGCTCATCGATATTCAATATCTGGTAATCAAATGGGTTATCAGCCCGCCATATGGTGGCGCGGCTGCTGGAGAAATGGAACTTGGCATGAAACACGCCATGCGCCAGTATCAATTCTTGCATGACGCTGAGCACTTGATTGATTTTTGCATCCATGGCGCTTTCTACACGCTGCTGTGAAAACAGTCCGCCTCGAATTGCCGGATCACCTTTTACCTGTTGCCAGTTTTTCTCGTTTTCATAAACCTCGGCAGTATTCGGCAGTTCTCGTAAATCAAAATCTGCCCCCAGGTAACCGTTTACCTGGCCATTTTCATCATAAATTATTTTAATAGCCGTCAGTGAAGGGCGCTTTTTATTGCGGCTAATATAGGCATCCGATAAATAATAATCTTCACCTTTCAGAGCGCGTTGCAGATAAGGACGTGCGATGCGATCACGTCCAACTTGTCCCTCTTTTAATCCGTTACGCATGACATCTTCTGTTAATTGACGGCCATGTTTATCCAGTACCCAAAGATATTTACAATAATCAGCTGTGCTCATCTCACGAGAAAGAATCGCTTCCAGCGCCTGGCGATCATGCATGTTCTCGGCAGCAGGCTGTGGTGATTTCTGACATTGACTCAAATAATAATTCTTTCAGTAGCTGGCGTTGTTTTTTGACCGCCTTTTGTAATGTTGTTTTACTTGGCATTTATTATGAGCTCGATGTGGCTGTGATAGCGCTGCTGCAGGGTTTTATTTTGGCGCACTGCCATGTATGGTTTTTATCGGCAGTATCTCTTCCAGTGAGAGTCCGGTCAAACCATGAATCGTTCGCCAAAGGTAGTAAAAGATGGCTGCCATCATGAGCATGGAGGGAATGGCGATCACTGGATAACTGAGTAGCGTCAATTGTCCGAGTTGCTCGTTGAATGCGGCACTGCCAGCCGGGCTGGTCACCAGCCACTTGGCCAGGATGTAGTTCATCAGCGATGAAAACAGGAAGGTGCCGCTCAACAGATAAGTGGCGTTTTGCAGACGCGTTTCAAATGTTTTGATATTGCCGAGCTCGTCGAGTTTTTGCCTGATCTTTTCTACATTCATCACTTTAGGATTATAAATCAGCGTTCGAACCAGCGGGTAAGGGGTGTATGTGGAGACTAACACGGCAACCGCAATCAGCCCGGGGATAGCGGCTTCCTTGACGGCCAGCCACTGCGGGTCGAGTCGTAACAGACCAATGCCGCCGGTGAGCAGCACGCTGATTAAACCAAGCAAGGCAATAAAATTGAATTTTTTGTATTTGAAGAGTTCGAACAGTCCCCAGCCCAGCGGGAAAGCCAGCGCGACGATTAGCGCAGTACTCGCGCCCAGGTTTTCATCCGTACTGAATTTCATCAGGATGACTGAGGGAATGATAATGCTGACCAGCAGGTCAATCATCGGTCGTGGCTTATGAGTGGCTGCTGTTGGTCTCATTGAATCGGGTTTGTTGCTCATACTTTCTGTGTCTCTGCTGTCAGCTTAAGGCTGTTTTACTGGCTGCTTTACCAGATTCTTTTCGCGTATCCACTGCGTGATGCCGTTACCTACATTAAAGACCCGTGTATAGCCCATTTGTTCAACCAGATGGCGAGCCAGCACGCTGCTGCGCTTGCCGGTGCGGCAGATCAATGCCACGGGATCATTTTTCTCTGTGGCGCGGTAAAGCGACTGAGAAAGCCTGCTTTCAGACGTCCAGCGGCATCAACAAAGGTGAGCAGATGGCTACCTTCAATGACACCTGTCTGGCGCCATTCATCCGCGCGACGAATGTCATAAAGCAGTCCATTCTGTTGCCGAAAAATTTGTAACTGGGTATTATCCAGGTTGCTATAGGGCGGCTCACTACAGGCTGACAGTAGTATCAACAGAAAAATAATGGCATAAGAACGCAACAATCGCTGATTGCTGGGTTCTGCCATCGTGCAGTGGCAGCGCTTATTCGTCACCACTCATAAAACCCAGTAGATGCAACAGGCTGGTAAACAGGTTGAAAATAGAAACGTACAGGGTTACGGTTGCCATGATGTAGTTAGTTTCACCGCCGTGAATAATGTTGCTGGTCTCATATAATATCAGGCCAGCCATTAACAATACAAACATCGATGACACTGCCAGCGACAGGCCGGGCATATCGAAAAATACCGCGCCTAATCCGGCGAGAAACGCCACCAGAATACCTGTTATCAGAAAGCCGCCCATGAAGCTAAAATCCTTCCGGCTGGTGAGTGCGTAACCGGATAAGGCAAGAAAAATCGTACCGGTTCCAGCCATCGCGGTCATCACGATCTGGCCGCCATTGGCCATCGCCAGATAACTGTTGAGTATTGGTCCCAGGGTATAACCCATGAAACCGGTGAGGGCAAACACGAAGGCGAGTCCCAGGCTGCTGTCACGAAACTTTGTGGTGGCGAACAACAGTCCAAAGTAACCAGCGAGTGTCAGCAACAGTCCGGGATGGGGCAGGTTTAAGCTCATCGAAACGCCGGCTGTCAGTGCACTGAACAACAGTGTCATGGACAGTAGTGTATAGGTGTTTCGGATGACCTTGTTGCTTGCCAGGCTGGTTGTTTGTGACCGTGCCGTGGTGTTTGTTATTGATGTATTCATGGTGGATAGTCTCCGGTCAGTTTAATTAGTGCGTGTCAGCGTATTCAGCTTCAGCTGTTGCGGTCTCAGATAATTCAGCGGCTGGTACTATTGCTGCCTGTCCGCTTGCGCGATCATTGTCGCGCTGACGAGACAGGCGACGTCCAACCGTACGGCCAGCGCGATCAGCGGCGCGATCGATCGCGGCGTACAGATCCTCTTCAGTATCTTCGATGACGACATCCGGTAGATGCGGGATTACTACCTGGATGTGGCAGCATTTATCTTCGCCGCCGCGTGGCCCATTGATATCAGATAACCGTACCATAATGCGCTGGATATGCTCGTCTCTGGTGCTCAGGGCAAAACCCAGGCGACGTTCTACGTGACTGCGCAAAGCATGGCTGAGTGGGAAATTGCGTGCTTGAATATCAATTTGCATCATTGTCTCCGATGTATTCAGTTGGTTAAATTACAGTGTTAGAATAGACCTATTTAAAACGAAGGAAAAGTCGATTAATATTGTCATATTGTTCGTATTTAACGAAGTGGTGACTGAGCGATGATTAACTATAAACATCTCCACTATTTCTGGGTGGTGGCAAAAGAAGGCGGTATTGCCCGCGCCAGCGAACGCCTGCACCTGACACCTCAGACCATCAGCGGGCAGCTGAGTGTGCTGGAGGACAATTTGGGCGAAGCGCTGTTTAACCGTGTCGGGCGCAATCTGGAATTAACAGAAACCGGTCGGCTGGCGTTGAGTTATGCCGACGAAATTTTTTCACTGGCTGGCGAACTGGAAGAAGTCGTCCGTAATCAGCCTGATGACAGGCCACTGGTATTCAAGGTGGGCATCGCTGACGTTGTGCCCAAGTCTATTGCCTATCGCTTACTGGCACCGGCAATGCAGTTACCGGAAGCGGTGCGTATTGTCTGCCGGGAGAACAATATTGATGCGCTACTGGGCGAACTGGCGTTACATAAAATTGATCTGGTGATTGCTGATAGCCCTATTCCATCGGGGGTGAATGTGCGCGGTTATAACCATCAGCTGGGCGAATGCGGTATCAGTTTTTTTGCCGTTGCTGAGCTGGCAGACAAGTTAAGCAAAAATTTTCCGCACAGTCTCAAGGGTGCACCCTTGTTGCTGCCAAGTGAAATAACAGTGGTGCAGGGTCGACTATTGAAGTGGTTCGACAAACATCATATCCATCCGCGTATCGTCGGTGAATTTGATGACAGTGCGCTGATGAAAGCCTTTGGTCAGGCCGGTACGGGGGTTTTTATCGCACCCACACCGATAGCTGCAGAGGTGATAAAACAGTACGGGGTAGTAATTATCGGGCAAACGGAAGAGGTGCGCGAACAGTTCTATGCCATATCCGTGGAACGAAAAATTTCACATCCAGCCGTGGTGGCGATTACAGAGACCGCCCGGGAGTGGCTGTTTCGGGATGTTGCATCATTATCTGAACAGAAAAGAGGCAGAAAAAAAGCATGAACGAAAAAGGCAAAACAGCAAAAAACACAGCCAGAAAAGGTGTGTTTCATGCCCCGTGGGAAAAATCTTTCGACAAAATACTGACCCCTTTCGAAGAGTTTGTCCATCGCGAGACCAGCAGTGGTTTATTGCTGATGGCCATGGCAGTACTCGCCCTGGTGCTGGCTAACGGACCGCTGGCGCCTCATTACGCACATTTATTGCATACTTCAATTAGTCTCGGCGCAGGTAGCTGGTCGCTGGAAATGAGTCTGCATCACTGGATTAATGATGGCCTGATGGCGTTGTTTTTTTTCGTCGTGGGTCTGGAATTGAAACGGGAAATACTGGTTGGTGAACTGGCGAATCTGCGTAATGCGGTACTGCCGATTGGCGCAGCGATTGGCGGCATGGTAGTGCCTGCCTTGATATATATTGCCATCAACCCGGCTGGCGATGCCGCTGCCGGCTGGGGCATTCCCATGGCCACCGATATTGCTTTTGCTCTCGGTGCGCTGGCGCTACTGGCGAGCCGGGTACCCAAAGCCCTGATCACCTTTTTAGTGGCACTGGCTATCGTTGATGACCTGGGCGCGGTAGTCGTTATTGCGGTGTTCTACAGTGACACCATAGCGCTGCTGCCACTGGCGGCAGCGGGCGCACTTTTTGCTTTGCTGATGGTGTTTAATCTGAGCGGTATCCGTAAAACCATGCCCTACTTCATAGTGGCGGCGCTGCTCTGGTATGCCTTGCTGTTATCGGGTGTACACGCCACGCTGGCCGGTATTCTGGGTGCTTTATCGGTACCGGCTATGCCCAGGTATAAACCGGAACGTTTCAGTGCTCATGTCAGGGAACTCATGCAACACTTTGATGCCAGTCATCAACCCGGTAAGAGCATCATGACCAATGATGAATTACGTGCTGTGGTACAGACGCTGGAAAATGGTGTGCACAGCGTTGAAGCGCCGCTGCAGCGGATGGAACATGTCTGGCACATGCCAGTGGCTTATTTTGTGATTCCAGTTTTTGCCCTGGCCAACGCGGGGATTCCACTGGCCTTTGATTCACTGGCTGAGGCCATGACACATCCTGTGCTGCTCGGGGTATCGCTGGGCCTGGTGCTGGGTAAGTTCATCGGCATCACCGGCGTCAGCTGGTTATTACTCAAGCTGGGTGTGGCGGTGTTGCCGAAAGATACCCGATTTAGCCAGATTGCCGGTGTCTCGCTGCTGGCTGGCATCGGTTTCACCATGTCAATCTTTGTCGCCGAGCTGGGCTTTGCGGCCCAGGCGGATTATCTGTTGATGGCCAAGACGGGCATTCTTGCTGCCTCGCTGCTGACAGGTATTGCCGGTTTCATTTGGCTCTACATAGTCAGCAAGCCAGCAGAGACTAAGCCCTAGACTCTGGAGCGATAATGGAAACCCATGATTTTTTTCTTACCCTGTTAATTATCCTGCTGGCGGCTATCATTGGCAAGCTGGCGGGTGCCTTATTTATCAAAGAATCATGGCCGGTGCGCTGGGTCATCGGTCTGGCGATGATACCGCGTGGTGAAGTCGGGCTCATTTTTGCTGAGTTAGGCAGAGTCAGTGGTATATTTAATAATGAAATCTACGCAGGCATGGTGATTGTTATCGCACGTACCACATTGTTGCCGCCCTTTATTATGAAGTGGTTCTATGGTCGTTATGCTGATCGCCTGCAGTCTGCAACGCCTGGCTGAGCTTAAGCGAAGCGGCATAGAAAATAGTCTTTAAATTATAAATGAGAAACCATTTGTGAACATTGAATATTTGACTGACATTATTATTCTGCTGACGGCGGCGGTGATTGCTGTGCCTTTGTTTCAATCCCTGGGTCTTGGCGCCATACCGGGATTTTTGGTTGCCGGCATCGTCTTAGGGCCCTCTGGCTTAGCCTACATCGAGAATTACGATGAGATTGCCCACCTTGCCGAGTTAGGTGTGGTACTGCTGTTGTTTGTCATCGGTATTGAAATAAATCCAAGCCGTCTATGGAAGATGAAAGGCCTGGTGCTGGGGCTTGGCTCACTTCAGGTGTTAATAACCGGCGCCGTGATCTCCATCGCCGCACACGAGTTAGTTAGCACATCGTGGGAAATGTCGCTATTAATTGGTTCGGCCTTAGCGCTTTCTTCAACCGCTTTTGTGCTTCAGCTACTAACCGAGAGAAAGGTGCTGGCTACTGCTTACGGAAAAACTTCTGTCGCGGTATTGTTGTTACAGGATCTGGCCGTTGTGCCACTGCTGGCTTATGTTTCGTTAATTTCGACACCGGAGCTAAGCATCGCAGAAGATGTTTTTTATGCATTGGCTGAAGCGCTGGTCATTCTGGTGCTGATCATTGTGACCGCCCGCTATATTTTAAATCCCTTGCTTAAAATACTGGTCCGCTTTGGTTCCCCCGAAATATTTACCGCATCAGCACTACTGCTGGTATTGGGTTCAGCGCTAGTCATGGAGACTATCGGGCTATCGATGGCGATGGGGGCATTTATTGCTGGCCTGTTAATTGCGGACTCATCTTATCGTCATCAAATTATTGCTGAAATTCAGCCGTTTCGCGGTTTGCTGTTGGGTCTGTTTTTCATGACCATGGGCATGTCGTTAAATCTCGGTCGTTTTCTGGAAGACCCGCTGCTGCTTATCGTTGTTGTGCTGGCGTTAATGACCGTCAAATTCCTTGCGCTGTGGCCATTATCTCGATTGTTTGGGGTAGAGGCTAAAACCTCTGTTTCGGTCTCCCTGCTTTTGGCGCAAGGCGGCGAATTTGCCCTCGTGCTGTTTGCATTAGCAAAGGGTAAGGGATTACTCGATGAGGTTTTATTTCAACAGCTGCTTATTGTTGTGCTGCTGAGTATGCTGGCTACGCCGGCGCTGGAGAAACTGGCTTTTCGCTTATTTTCGACATCGCGTAAAAGCGTTACTTCGCGTCACGATGTTATTAGCAGGCCAGAGCAGGCTAGCCGGCCGGTTGTTCTTATTGGTTTTGGACGCATGGGTCATAGAATTGGTTTTATCATGGACTTAATGAAAGTGCCCTATGTGGCAATCGACAGTAATGTCACGATAGTGGAGCATGAACATGCTGAAGGTAAATCGGTGTATTTCGGCGATGCTCAGCGATCAGAAGTGTTGAGAGCCGTCGGGGTTGCCGATGCGTTTCTGGTTATCGTTTCAATTGATGGCTTTGAGGCGACAGAACGCGTGGTATCTACACTGCATTCAACCTTTCCTGATGTCCCTGTTTTTGCACGCGGCCACGACCTTGTTAAGTGTCGTGAGCTTAAAGTGCAGGGTGCACACTTCACCGTTTCCGAAACGCTTGAAGCCAGCGCTGAACTTGCGCGTGCGGCTTTACTGCATATCGGCGCTGAAGAACCGAAAATAGAGCATGCATTGGAGCATTTTAGAAGTGATTATTATGGACGAATTAATAAATAACGGCTTTATCTGCAGATAAACAGCCTGCCAAGCTTCAGCCATGTTTTTTACCTGGCTGCTTCAGAGCCAGATGGCAGTCCCGCTGTGGCGCCCTGACAGCGCGTTTTCTGCCGATCAAAGCCGCTGCCAAACAAACCGTTTTGGTGTATTTTGAAATATACCTGCTATATTTTGACTGTCGATTTATGTCCCGGACTCCTTTTTTTCGTGGATAGTAATCTATTGATAATTATACAAATTTTGATTAGTCTCTATATATGCAGTCATTAATTACCAGTATATTAGGGGTTTCTAATATTTTCTATTTAGGCAAAAGATGTTTCTGTAGTAACGGGTGGGTATGCAAAGGCTAAAATGACAACTCTCCATGACATAAATAGATTCTGTAATTACTTTGAGGCGCAGGTTACTGAAGTCGATAATTTAAACCCGGAACCAATAACTGAAGAGTCGATTACCCAGGTAAGGCTGTATAAAAAAACATTAATCATATCGGCTATTGATACCCTGGCTAATCTCCGTTATTCAAAAGAAAACTACAAGGAACTCAATAAGCACAACAAAGCCCGTTTCACCCGGTTTGTTGCCGAGTACTGTGAATGGCAAAGCGGTAATTTAATAAGCCTTCCATACTTGTTCGATCAATTAACCATAAAAAAACGAAAAGACAGCAAGCTTTATGAAGTGTTACGCAAAAAGCTTTTAATCCATGACAACAGTGGTGGAGAATTTCTGGGTATTGAGATTATAGATTTAGATGCAGAAGAATTATTAGAATTTACTAATTCTGAAGTTGAAGAACGTTTAATATTTGAAAGTCAGCATTATTCTTTAATTCACGGGTATAAAAACTGTATTGCGCATGAAGAGAAGGATGACTGCGGCGTCATGGAAGTCTGTCAGTACGCTGAACCACACTATTATTCGTATATCAAAAATAAAACGTCTAAAGAGTTAACCGAGTGGCATCTTTCTTACCCGGTAGAGCACTTTAGGGGACTGTTTTTCTGCGGTATAAAAAACATGAAACAGCATTTTATAAAAACAAACATTAATCCATATTCACTTATCGGTGACAGTCGTGGTCATAGCCGGTGGTGGTGAATCATTATAATTGTTGACCTTGATGCGCAATGAAGATCCATTTTTTTTGTCGAGTATTTCGTTGCCACACAGTAATGTGGCAACGAAGGCGTTTGTTTTAGTCAATAGTGTGAGTTAACAGTATTATTTTTTCGGTATGTATAAATCGGTAATGGTGCCTTCGGCCATTTCTGCAGCAAAGTTGAAGGTTTCAGACAATGTCGGGTGCGGGTGCACGGTGAGTGCAATATCTTCAATGTCAGCGCCCATTTCCAGTGCCAGAACCGCTTCAGCAATAAGCTCGCCTGCGTTTGTACCCACTATGCCGGCACCAATAATCTGATGCGTGTTTTTATCAAACAACACCTTGGTGATACCTTCGTTGCGACCGATACATAATGAGCGGCCGCTGGCTGCCCACGGGAACACGCCTTTTTGATACTCTACGCCATCGGCTTTTGCCTGTTCTTCCGTTAAGCCCATCCAGGCGATTTCAGGATCGGTGTAGGCCACCGAAGGAATGGTTTTAGCGTCGAAAAATGATTTCATGCCGGCGATAACTTCAGCAGCGGTTTTGCCTTCGTGTGTTGCTTTATGCGCCAGCATTGGCTGGCCAACAATATCACCGATGGCAAAAATGTGGTTTACGTTAGTGCGTTGCTGCTTGTCCACAGAAATAAAGCCGCGTTCATCAACGATAACGCCGGCTTTATCCGCGTCAATCAGCTTGCCGTTAGGGCTGCGGCCGACAGCAAGCAAAACGCGATCGAAGGTATCGTTTTCGGGCACTTTTTTGCCTTCAAAAGAAACTTTCAGGCCTTTTTTCATGGCTTCAATGGTGGTGACTTTGGCGTTTAACCAGATGTTTTCGTAACGACGTTTAAGCCGTTTCATTAACGGTCGAACCAGGTCAGTATCGCAGCCCGGAATTAAATTGGGCGACAGTTCGACCACAGAAACTTTAGAGCCGAGCGCATCATAAACCGTTGCCATTTCCAGGCCGATGATGCCGCCGCCGATCACTAACAGGCGTTTTGGTATATCAGCCAGTTCCAGTGCGCCGGTAGAATCCATTAGGCGTTCATCGTCATAAGGCAAACCGGGAATTTTAAATACGGATGATCCGGCAGCAATAATAGCGTTGTCAAAAGAAATAGTTTGGCTGCCTTTTTTGTCGGAAACTTCCAGGGTGTTTGCGGAAGTGAATTTACCGTAACCGGTAATAATCTGCACTTTGCGTTGTTTGGCTAAACCGGCAAGACCACCGGTAAGCTGTTTGATGACTTTATTTTTAAAACCGGCAAGTTTTCTAATATCGATTTTTGGTTTGCCAAAGTCTATGCCGTGATCAGCCATCTCGGCGGCTTCATTAATGACTTCAGCGGTGTGCAATAAAGCTTTTGATGGAATGCAGCCAACATTCAGGCATACGCCACCGATGTTGTCGTATTTCTCGATAAGAATAACTTTTTTACCAAGGTCGGCGGCGCGAAAAGCTGCAGTGTAGCCACCGGGACCGGAGCCAAGAACAACCACTTCTGCATGCAAGTCGCTATCACCAGCAGGTGCGGCTGCAGGCTCAGGCGCAGTGGCTGTAGCCGGTACTTCTGCAGCGGCTGCTTCAGTTGAGGCGGTGGCGCTGCTTGCTGTGGTTTCGGCGGATGCGCTGTCAGTCATTTCCAACGTTAAAATCAAACTACCCTGGCTAACTTTATCGTTCACTTTCACCATCACTTCCTTAACGGTGCCGGAGGAGGGTGAAGGAATTTCAATGGTGGCTTTATCTGATTCCAGCGTGATGAGTGCATCTTCTTTTGCAATAACATCGCCCGCGCTTACCAGTACTTCAATAATATCAACGTCACTAAAGTCGCCGATATCTGGAACTTCTACATTAACTGTTTTGCTCATATGTCTGCTCGAATAAAAACATTGAAACGCGATTTACCACAGAGACACAGAGCTCACAGAGAAAATAAAATAAAGTGAAAACAAAAAAATAACTCTGTGTGCTCTGTGTCTTTGTGGTTAAAGCATGTGATTTTAGGTTTCTTATAATAACAATCTTCTCGTATCTGATAACACGCTACTTAAATAGGTAGTGAAGCGTGCGCCATCAGCACCATCGATAACACGATGATCGTAAGATAATGACAGCGGTAGCATTAAGCGCGGTACGAATTGGCCGTCGACATAAACGGGTTGCATGCTGGAACGTGATACGCCCAGAATGGCAACTTCAGGGGCATTCACTATCGGGGTGAATGCTTTTCCGCCAATACCGCCGAGACTTGAAATGCTGATGCAGCCGCCTTGCATATCAGACGGTGATAATTTTTTCGCACGGGCACGTTCACTGACTGCGGTTAGCTCCTGTGCCAGTTCGATTAATGATTTTCTGTCGCAGTCGCGAATAACGGGAACAACCAGGCCGTCGGCTGTATCCATGGCAACGCCGATATTGACATATTTTTTCAGGATAAGGTTTTCACCGGTAATGTCCAGTGATGAATTAAATCGAGGAAATTCTTTCAGTGCGGATACCAGTGCTTTCATCAGGAAAGCTAAAACAGTGACACGGGTACCTTCTTTTTTATTTTCTTCGTTTAACTGTTTGCGGAATTTTTCCAGATCGGTGATATCGGCATCATCAAACTGTGTAACGTGCGGCACGCTGACCCAGTTGCGATGCAGGAATTTACCGGTGAGTTTGTTGATGCGCGTTAATGCCTGTGTTTCAATTTCACCAAACTGGCTGAAATCTATTTCTGGCATGGGCTCTACGCCCAGGCCGCCGCCGCGGTTACCTTGCTCCAGAGTTTGTTTGACCCAGGCTTTAACATCTTCTTTCAGGATGCGATTTTTTGCGCCACTGCCTGTTATTTGTGAGAGGTCTGCACCTAGCTCACGTGCAAACTTTCTAATTGACGGGCTGGCGTGTGCTTTTTTGAAGCCGGCTTCGTTGATGCTTATCGATGCGGTGGGCGAAGGCCGTGGTGCAGCAGCGGGCGCTGGCTTAGGCGCCGGTGCCGATGTGGCTTCAGCTTCTGCTGCCGGTTCGCTGTCAGCCTCTTTTTCAGCAGGGCTGTCTTGCGTTGCAGCGCTGCTGGCTTCTGCTGCTTCTATCGTTATCAGCAAACTGCCTTGAGAAACCTTATCGCCGAGCTTTATTTTTATTGCTTTAACGGTGCCGGCATAAGGTGATGGAATTTCCATCGCTGCTTTATCGGATTCCAGTGAAACTATCGGGTCTTCAACAGCAATCTGATCGCCTGCAGCAACCAGGATTTCAATAACTTCTACGCCATCAAAATCGCCAATATCAGGAACAAGAATGTCTTTAATTTCTGCCATTATTCTCTACCTGAAAATTAAGCTGTGATCGGATTTGGTTTTTTGATGTCGATGCCGTATTTCTTAATGGCGTCGCTAACCTTCGATGCAGGAATTGTGCCTTCATCGGCCAGTGTTTTTAGTGTGGCTAGTGTTACGTAGTGGCTGTTTACCTCGAAGTGACGGCGCAGGTTTTTGCGTGTGTCCGAGCGGCCAAAACCATCGGTGCCAAGCACGGTATAAGTTGCTGGCACATATTGACGAACCTGATTCGACACGGCGCGGATGTAGTCTGATGAAGACACCACTGGACCTTCGCATTTCTCCAGCTGTGCAGTGATGTAAGGTATGCGTGCTTTTTTGCCGGGGTTGAGCATGTTCCAGCGTTCACAATCGACCGCTTCACGAGCGAGTTCGTTGTAGCTGGTGATGCTCCACACATCGGCGCTGATTTTCCAGTCTTTTTTGAGCAATTCGGCGGCTTCAATCACTTCGCGCAAAATTGTGCCGCTACCAAATAGCTGTACTTTGGTTTCGCCTTTTTTCGCTTTATCAACGCTGAACTGATACATGCCTTTAATGATGCCTTTTTCTGTACCTTTAGGCATGGTGGGCATGATGTAATTTTCGTTCATCGTGGTGATGTAGTAATACACATTTTCCTGTTCCTGAACCATACGGCGCATGCCGTCATGAATGATGACTGCCAGCTCGTAAGCAAAGCAGGGGTCGTAAGCGATACAGTTAGGAATGGTCGATGCGGTGATCAGGCTGTGGCCATCCTGATGTTGTAAGCCTTCGCCGGCAAGCGTGGTACGACCTGCTGTCGCGCCGATCAAAAAACCGCGTGCCTGCATATCGCCCGCTGCCCATGCCAGGTCACCAATACGCTGGAAGCCGAACATGGAGTAATAAATGTAAAACGGCACCATGTTAACGCCATGCGAGCTGTAAGCTGTGGCCGCTGCAATCCATGATGACATGGCGCCGGCTTCGTTAATGCCTTCTTCTAGAATCTGGCCGCTCTTGTCTTCCTTGTAAAACATCACCTGTGATTTATCCTGTGGCTCGTATAACTGGCCGACAGAAGAGTAAATGCCTAGCTGGCGGAACATGCCTTCCATACCAAATGTACGCGCTTCATCCGGTACGATGGGCACTACATTTTTACCCACTTTTTTGTCACGTGCCAGTGCAGTCAGAATACGGACAAAGGCCATGGTAGTCGACATTTCGCGATCACCGGAGCCCTGCAATAAAGCATCAAAGGTGGACAGTGCAGGTACTTCCAGCGGCGCCGCTAAATGTGTGCGAGATGGCAAATAACCGCCCAGGGCTTTACGTCTGGCGTGCATGTATTTTAATTCTTCACTGTCTTCAGCCGGTTTGTAATATTCGGCTTTTTCGATTTGTTCATCAGTCAGTGGAATGTTAAAACGTTTGGCGAAAGTGCCTAGCGCTTCGATGTTCATCTTCTTTTGTGAATGGGTTGTGTTCTGGCCTTCGCCCGCTTCACCCATGCCATAACCTTTTACTGTCTTGGTCAGAATAACAGTGGGCTGTTCCTTGTGCTCACTTGCCTGTTTGTAGGCAGCGTAAACTTTATGGGGATCGTGGCCGCCACGGTTTAAGCGCCATATGTCATCATCAGACATGTGTGCAACCATGGCTTTTAGTTCAGGGCTATTAAAGAAATGTTCGCGTACAAAAGCACCATCTTTCGCCTTGTAGTTCTGGTAATCACCGTCAACAATTTCTGCCATTCGTGTGCACAGCAGGCTATCTTTATCTTTGGCAAGCAGAGGATCCCAGTAGGAGCCCCAGATGACTTTTATGACATTCCAGCCGGAGCCGCGGAAAACCGACTCCAGTTCCTGAATAATTTTGCCATTACCGCGAACCGGGCCATCAAGCCGTTGCAGATTACAGTTAATGACAAAAATCAGGTTGTCCAGTTTTTCACGGCCGCCCAGTGAGATAGCACCCAGTGACTCGGGTTCATCCATCTCGCCATCGCCGCAGAATGCCCAGACTTTGCGGTTATCCGTTTTGGCGATGCCGCGGTCCTGCAGGTATTTCATGAATCGTGCCTGGTAAATAGACATGATTGGGCCTAAACCCATGGATACGGTGGGGAACTGCCAGAAATCAGGCATTAACCAGGGGTGAGGGTATGAGGATAAACCGCCGCCATCAACTTCCTGGCGGAATTTATCCAGCTGGCTTTCATTAAGGCGGCCTTCTAAATAGGCGCGACCGTATATGCCCGGCGCCGAATGACCTTGCATGAAAACCAGGTCACCGCCGTGGTCAGGCGTTGGCGCGTGAAAAAAATGGTTGAAGCCGGTGTCGTATAAGGTTGCTGCAGAAGCAAAGCTGGCAATGTGTCCGCCAAGCTCGGAGCTTTCTTTATTGGCACGAACGACCATTGCCATTGCGTTCCAGCGAACAAACGAGCGTATCCGGTGTTCCAGTGCCCGGTCGCCCGGGGCGACTTGTTCTAAATGCGTTGGGATAGTGTTTAGATAGGCCGTATTATTGGTAAACGGCAGGGTGGCGCCATTGCGACGAGCGTCATCAATAAGGTGTTCAAGCAGGAAATGCGCGCGTTCGACGCCTTCATTTTCTATGACTGCATTTAATGCATCCAGCCATTCCTGGGTTTCCAGCGGGTCGATATCGAGTAGCTTTGTCATCTGAATCTCGCACATTTGCCACAAATGGCGTCACTTTATTGAAAAATCACGCAATTTAATGAAATTGTTTTAATTATTGTTTATAACTCGCGGAACTGTGTCAGTTTTTTCCTGCGGCTTAGAAGCGTAATTATAGAAGTTAAACCTTATTTAGTCGAATTTATATAGTGATGCTTTCGTATTATTAACAGCCATTAGAGTTAGCGCAGAGAAGCAGGGGGGATGAAATTATATTGTTAATGCCATCGTCGCGGTAATAAAAATAACAACTCTTCGCCTTTGCCATAAATTAGTTTTTTAGTCATACGCGTTTTTAAGTATAATCGCCTCCTCGTTTAAGAACTCATCACTGGAAATCCACCATGTCTGCGAAAGCCCACGGTAATAAAAATATGGTTAAAAAAGCGGTACTTGCCTATTCTGGCGGTCTTGATACTTCGGTTATTTTGAAGTGGTTGCAAGATGAATATCAGTGTGAAGTGGTTACGTTTACCGCTGACATTGGACAGGGCGAAGAAGTTGAACCGGTTCGCGGCAAGGCCGAAGCGCTGGGTGTTAAAGAAATTTACATCGAAGACTTGTCTGAAGAATTTGTCCGCGATTATGTGTTCCCCATGTTTCGTGCCAATACTGTCTATGAAGGCGAGTATTTATTAGGCACCTCGATTGCGCGTCCGTTAATTGCAAAACGCATGATTGAAATTGCTAATGCTACCGGCGCCGATGCGATTTCGCATGGCGCGACAGGTAAAGGCAATGATCAAATTCGATTTGAGTTAGGTGCCTATGCGCTTAAGCCCGGCGTGTTTGTCATTGCACCATGGCGTGAATGGGACCTGCTGTCACGTGAAAAATTAATGAAGTATGCAGCCGACCATGGCATTGAAGTCGATTTTAACAAAGGCAAAAAGTCACCCTACTCGATGGATGCCAACCTGCTACATATCTCTTATGAAGGCGGCATACTGGAAGACCCGTGGGCAGAAGCAGAAGAGGATATGTGGCGCTGGACCGTGTCACCTGAAAACGCGCCGGCTAAAGCAACTTATCTTGAGCTGACTTATGAGCGTGGTGATATTGTTGCACTAGACGGAAAAGCCATGAGTCCTGCGCAGGTGCTGAGCGAATTAAATCGTCTGGGTGGTGAAAATGGTATCGGCCGTCTGGATATTGTAGAAAACCGTTACATTGGTATGAAATCACGTGGTTGTTATGAAACACCGGGCGGTACCATTATGTTACGTGCGCACCGTGGCATGGAATCGTTAACGCTTGATCGCGAAGTCGCACACTTGAAAGACGAGTTAATGCCGCGCTACGCCAATCTGATTTATAACGGTTACTGGTGGAGCCCTGAGCGCGAAATGCTGCAGCAGATGATTGATGCGTCACAAGAACATGTCAACGGTGTTGTCCGCGTTAAATTATATAAAGGTAACGTCGATGTTGTTGGTCGACAATCGGCAGATTCACTGTTTGATGAAAATATTGCAACTTTTGAAGATGATGGCGGCGCTTATGATCATAAAGATGCAGATGGCTTTATAAAGTTGAATGCATTGCGTCTGAGAATGCAGGCAAGTCGTAGAGGCTAATTGTTTTTGTCGTCCGCGAATAACGCAAAAGACGCGATAAAAATAATAAATGGTTTAAATACCCGTAGGCCTGCATAAGGCACGCTGCAGGCAATACCTGACAAAACGCCGTGAACAACAATGTCTTATCACGGCCTGCATAAATATGTTTTTTCAGGTCTTTTGCGTTATTCGCGATCTAAACTTGTTATATGCCCAGCATTAATTTTTTATTGGCACGGATTAATGCACGAATTTCGTTGACGTATGCTTCGCGGCGTTGTGAGTATTTAATCAGTCCACCGGCCTGTACTATTGCATCCGGCGGTTTTCCTGCGACGCGATCATTTTTACGTGTCGCTCTTAGCGGTGTATAAACAGTAACTGTATTGATGTTTTTTATATAACTGCGTACCGAATCATTGACGCTTTCATAGCGGGCAACTTCATGTGTTTTACCTTTTTCGCGCCTGGCAGGCACAATGCCGCAACCTTTTTTGAAGCACCATTGGCCAAAATAGTTATTACCCTGCCTGGCAAAGCGTGACTGTCCCCATGCGCTTTCATTGGCGCTTTGTGCCAGTGCCAGTTCCAGGGCAACAGCGTCAACACGCTCCAGTAGTTCAATCCAGTTCTCTTTTCCTGGCGGCCATATTACCCGGTAGTCTTTTGCGGTATTAGCCACCATTGTTTTATTATTGTTATACTTTTTTGCGAGCAAAAGTTTTTCTCTTAGTTCAAGCACTTTAGAATTTTCATCATTGATGATGGGGCGCATGAAGTCAAAAAATTGCTTTTTCTTTTCGCTGGCCTTGATGCTACTAATATTTAAATCATCAGCAGTGTGTTTTTTATCGGCTGGCGGAGTGACTAAGGTGCAACTGCTGATGTAAATAAACAGGCTGAATATAATTAATTTATTGATTTTCATTGCTGGTAATGATTGGTCAGGGGATTTGTTAAAGTAAAAACAGGGTGGCAAGACCGAGAAATGAAAACAGTCCAACAATGTCAGTAATGGTGGTTAAAATTACGCTGCCGGCGATGGCGGGATCAATATGCAATTTGATCAGTATGATTGGGATGGCGACACCGGAGAAGGCGGCAACAAATAAATTAATAATGATTGCACAGGCAATGACATAACCAATCTGTAAATCATTGAACCAGAATACAGCAATCACAGCAATAACCAGTGCCCAGACGATACCATTAAGCAAACCAACAATAATTTCTTTGTTTACTAACCAGCGCCGGTTGCTTCTGCTTACCTGGCCTAATGCCAGGCCTCGGATAACCAGGGTGAGTGTTTGTGAACCGGCTATGCCGCCCATACTGGCAACGACATTCATCAATACCGCAATAGTGACAATTTTTTCTAAAGTACCTTCAAAATTAGATACTACCCAGGAAGCCATAAAAGCGGTTATTAAATTTATGCCTAACCAGACAGCACGTCGGCGCGCACTGGGTATAGCTGGCGCAAATAAATCTTCTTCTTCGGTTAAACCTGCCATGCCGAGTACAGAATGCTCGGCTTCCTCACGAATAACATCGACAACATCGTCGATCGTAATACGTCCAAGTAATTTCAAATTTTCATCAACAACAGGCGCTGAAATCAGGTCATGGGTTTCAAATATTTTTGCGACTTCATTATCTTCCATGCTGGCTTTGATAACTTCAATGTCACGCTTCATGATATCGGCAACTATCGACTCAGGATCATGGGTTAATATTCTGGACAGCGGTAAGGTGCCAACAAAAAGATTGTCTCGTGTGGTAACGAATAAGCTGTCGGTGTTGTCAGGCAGGTCATTCATCATTCTTAAATACCGCAACAGCACTTCCAGTGTCACCTCGCTTCGCACGGTGATTGTGTCGGTGTTCATCAAGCCACCGGCGCTGTCTTCCGGGTAAGATAAAACGGCTTCCAGTCGTTCGCGGTGTTGTGTATCTAAGGAAGTAAGTACCTGTGTGGTTACTCGATCAGGCAGTGACTGAATAAAGTCGGCAAGGTCATCGACATCCATGCCTTCGGTGGCGCTGATCAGGTCCTGCAATGACATGTCACGTATTAATGTTGAGCGCAGTTCTTCACCTAACTGGATAAGAACTTCACCTTCTTTCTCTGAATCAACCAGATCCCAGATGATATTGCGTTCATTATGCGGAAGGGATTCCAGCAGGTGCGCAATTTCCGCCGGGCTAAGTTCGTTGAGCATGCCGCGGGCGTGTTGCATGGTGCCGGTTTTCATGACAGCGGCTATTGCATTGATTTGATCTTCAGTTTTTTGCGAACGATCTTGGTCCATGGGGATTCTATTTTTTATATTTGTGTTTTTGTTGCTTTCACTGAGTGTAGCAGGTGTATGCCTTGATTTAATCTTTGCTCCTGGATTTTGTGGGTTTCGTTTCGCTGTTTAATTTAGGTGTGGACTTATAGCATTTACGACTTCTTTGTATTTGGGGTTTGCGGGTCTCGCTCCGTTACCGAGTTACACTGTAGTTGTGATTTAGCATTTACGGCTATTTTGAATTGTTCCTGTGGTTTCGCCCACTGACGGGCGAGTAACTCTTTGCCTGCAGCCGCAAAGAGTAACCAGAAAGGGCCGCCACTACGGCTACGCCCCCATAAAAGTCATGGGGGTTCCCATTTAGGCAATACCGTTCTCATGCTGCGCCAGAACTCGCCCACGTTATAAAACACGTGCAGCTCAGACAGCTGGCACAGAAAACCCATGATAACGGCACTGCCTAAATGGCTTGCCTAAGGTGGATGGGGTAACGTCAAAAACAGTGGTGACGTCTTGCGCTGTATTTTTGTTTTAGCTTTTTCTTTGTTTTAGTTTCTGACTTTGTTTTGAGCTTTGTTTTATTCTTGTTTAATCCCCGCCTCTCGATTGCTGAAGTTGGGGGTATTGGTAGAGCAAATTCGCCAGGGGCGGCGAATTCAGCCCTGTGCGCCCGGACGGCGCATCAGGGCGGGCTCGTAGGCAATATCCCCAGCTTCAGGAACCCCGCAGGGGCTATCGAGCAGCGGCGGCCTTTTCTGGTTACTCTTTTGGGCTGTAGCAAAAGAGTGACTCGCCAGCGGTGCGAGAACCGCAATGCCAAAATAGGGTGCAGTCGTAAATGCCAAACAACAAACACATCATAAACGCACAGATATCAAGGTAATAAAAAAGCGGTTACTGTTTCTGGCTGCAGGCAAAGAGTCACTCGCTCGTCAGTGGGCGAAATCACAAGAACAGTTCAAAATAGTCGTAAATGCCAAAAACCAACAGCAAGATGAGACCCGCAATGCCAGAGTAGGGTGCAGTCGTATATGCAAACTAGCCAAACCTGAATAAAAATACTAAATAAATATCACATCATGTTAGCTAACTGCTGAACCCGTGATTTAATTTCGCTGCTGTCATAAAGTTGCAAAATGGATTCAGCCTCTGTCTGCAAGTTTTTGTATGCACTGTTAATAATAATATTTTTAATTTCAAGCAATGCATTCGCCTGTACGCTGAAATACTCCAGTCCCATGCCCAGAAGCAGGCGTGTGTATAAGGTATCGCTTGCCATTTCGCCGCACATGGAAACGGGTATGTTGGCTTTTTTTCCGCCTTCTATAATCATGTGAATTAATTTTAGTACGGCAGGATGCAGCGGGTCGAACAGGTAATTGACTTCGTCGTCAATGCGGTCGAGTGCCAGGGTATACTGGATTAAGTCATTGGTGCCGATGGAAAGAAAGTCGAGTTTTTTGGCGAAGGCATCGACAGCCAGTGCCGCTGCCGGAACTTCTATCATAGCGCCAACGAGAATCTTTTTATCATAAGCAATATTTTTATCTTTTAGTATCTGTTTGGCTTCATCTATTAATGCCAGTACCTGGTCGAGTTCATCCAGGTTGGTTAACATTGGGATCATTATCCGTACAGGGCCGAAGGCTGAAACGCGTAATATCGCCAATAGTTGCGGCATGAAGTCCTGTGGTTCTTTCAGGCAGCGACGAATGGCGCGCAATCCCATGGCTGGGTTATGCGCCATTGGGCCCTGGTCAACCGTATCCTGGATTTCTTTGTCTGCACCTAAGTCCATGGTGCGGATAGTTAGTGGTTTGCCATTAAGCTTTTTAACGGCACGTTTGTACGTTTTAAAATGAGTGTTTTGATCTGGCCATCTGTTGAGTTCGATGAATAACATTTCAGTGCGATATAATCCAACGCCAGTATTATCGTATTTTTGTATTTGGCGAATATCATCTGGCTTGTCGATGTTGCCGTGTAATGTGATCGGCTTACTGTCTAGTGTTACTGCGGGTTTTCCGCTTAAGTTAATTAATAAGTTGCGTTTTGCATTTTCATCTTTTCTTAGTGCGCGATAATGTTTTAGTGACTGTTTGTCCGGTGAGTTGATGACAGTGCCGTTAAGCCCGTCAAGCACCAGCGTTTCACCACGATGAATCAACTGGCGAGCATGATGCAGTCCGACAATTGCGGGGATACCAAGGTTTCTGGCAAGGATGGCAGTATGTGACAGTGGCCCGCCATACTCTGTGATAAAGCCGGCAATTTTCTCATGTTGCATGGTGATGGTGTCTGCCGGCGTTAAATCATCTGCTACAATAATCATGCCTTTTTGAGAAGTGCCATCACTAACTTCTTTGTTACCTGCAAGCGCAATTTGTATTCGTTTGACAACGTGCAGTACATCATCTTTGCGTGTGCGCAAATAGGGATCGTCCATTTCATCAAATACTTGTACCAGGCGTTCGCTTTGCATTTGCAATGCCCATTCTGCATTGCATGAGAATTCTTTAATGTTTGCGATGGTGCCTTCGTTAAATGCGGGGTCTTCCAGCATTAACAGGTGGGTGTCAATAAATACAACAATGTCATCAGCAGTATTTTTGGCTATATCTTCTTTTATTTCGTGCAGTTGTTTGTTTGCCAGTTTTAATGCTTTTTTGAAGCGCTGTATTTCCGACTTTATTTCGCTGGCGGGTAGAGTTACTTCTGCAGTATCGAGTTTTTCACGTGCGATGATATAAGCATCGCCGATGGCTATGCCTTTTGATACGCCGATACCGCTAATGTAAATACTCAAGTTTTTACTCCAATAAGTGCAGGTATGAAATTTATTTTTCTTTGCTACTCGTTTTCGTTGAATCGATTGCTAATTAATTCTTCGAGTTTATTAATGCTCTCTTCTTCGTCGTCACCGTCTGCATACAGCGTTATTTCGCTGCCTTTACTTGCTGCCAGCATCATTACGCCCATGATGCTCTTGCCATTCACCCGTCGATTGTCTTTTTCTATTTCGATATGTGAATTGAAGTTTGATGCCAGTTGCACAAACTGTGCAGCGGCTCTTGCATGCATGCCCAGTTTGTTAATGATTTCACAATTTCTGCTTGTACTCATGATTTTTAACTACTGACTGGTTTCTGGAATACTGTGTTGAATACCTTTGCGCGCGCCAGCCAGGGCTTTCTCTAGTAATGATTGTTCGCTTTGGCCACGGTAGTTTAGCAAACGAATAACCATGGGCAGATTGACACCGTTGATCAGGTGGCTGTGGTATTTGTCAGCCATCTTTTGTGCAATGTTACTCGGTGTGCTGCCGTAGATGTCTGAAATAAATAATACACCCTTGTCCAGCTTTAGCGTGCTTAATTTTACTTCGATGTTTTTAATGGTTCTATCGATGTCAGCATCCATCGCGACTTCGTGGTAAGCAAGATTGTCATTGTCTTTTTGAATGATGTTTTCGCCAATATTTAACAGGTTACTGGCGATGCCTTCATGGGTGATAAAAAATAACGCTATGCTCATATATTATGGCTGTAATTTTAATTCGCGATGCTGCATTGAAACATGTTCAAGCCGGTGTTTAAAGTCATTGTGCAGCGCTTCAGTAATATAAACTGAACGGTGCTGACCACCAGTGCAACCGATGGAGACAGTTAAATAATATCTGTTTTGTTTTTCAAATTTTGGTATGACAAAGTTTAGATAGTTTTTGATATGATCCAGCATCTGCTGTACATCCTTCTGCTGCTGTAGGAAAGCGATGACTTCCGGATTCTGTCCGGTGAGGTCGCGTAGCTTGGGTTGCCAATGAGGGTTGGGCAGGCAGCGAACATCAAATACAAAATCTGAGTCAGTCGGTGCACCATTTTTAAAACCGAATGATTGAAACAGTAGTGATAGATTTGCCTGCTGCCTTTTGACTACGCGTTCTGTGATGTATCTTCTTAATTCGTGAACATTGGTATAGGTAGTGTCAATGTATAAATCGGCACTGATGGCTACGTCTTTTAACAAGTTGCGTTCTACTTCAATTGCTTCTGCTAATGCTAAACCTTTTTTTGTTAATGGATGTTTACGCCTGGTATCGCTGAAGCGTTTGATCAGTGTATCCAGTTCTGCCTGAATATATACTATTTCAATTTCAATTTTTGGTTCTGCGCTAGCTTGCTGTATTTGTTTAACAATGGCATTGAATTCGCGCAGGTCCTGTGCATTGCTGCGGGCGTCAATGCCTACAGCAATATCTTCATAAAGCTGTATGCGTCGGCTTTTTATGCCGTCAATAAGTTGTGGCAGCAGACCTAATGGTAAGTTGTCGATGCAGTAATAGCCTTCATCTTCGAGGGTATGTAAAGCGACTGTTTTTCCGGAACCTGACAAACCACTGATAATGATTAACTTCATATCAAATCCCTTGAATTAGCTGTCGTTTTCGATGGCTTTTTGTTGTAAGTCGATAAGCTGCTGGCTGGCATCGTAGCCATTGTTTAGCAATATATAGTTGCGCACTGCGGCTTCGACAATAACAGCAAGGTTACGTCCGGGAGCAACGGGTATGACCGTTACAGGGATTTCAACATTCAGTATTTTTTGTACTTTAGTGTTGCCTTGAAGGCGATTAAAATGATTATGGTTCTTGCTGCTCATTTTTTCCATGTGAATAATCAGGCGCAGGTATTTATTAATTTTTATCGCGTTGTCACCATACATTTCACGAACATTGATCACGCCTAAGCCGCGTACTTCCATAAAACCCTGTATGACACTGGGGCTGCGGCCGTCAAGTATATCGGGCCCCACCTGGGTGAATTCGGGGGCATCGTCAGCCACCAGCCGATGACCGCGTGAAATGAGCTCGAGAGCCAGTTCGCTTTTGCCTACGCTGCTTTCGCCGGTAATTAATACCCCATTACCCAGTACTTCCATGAAAACACCGTGCAGAATTTCCTTGTTTGAAAATAACTTGTTTAAATAATAGCGGACGGTGTCTACAACATTCGTTACTATCAGCTTTGCAGCTAAGAACAGGAATATTATATTTGTTTGCGAAATCGCAAAGCAAGTCAGGTACGGGCAGGCCGTCAGATACAATAATAGCGACAGTGCTTTTGGTAAATAACTGGGTTAGTGTGCTGTTTCTAAAATCGTCGTCCAGACCATTCAGATATTCGCATTCAGTTGTACCGATTACCTGAATAATGTTGTTATGGATAAGATTAAGGTGGCCGATCAGGGTTGCGTGTTGACTGACGTCCACTTCATGCAGGGGACGTTTGGGATCTTCAGAGCCGGCAACCCAGTTTAATTCAATCTTGCTGGCAAGATTAACGATGATTGATTCGGCGGAAAGTATTTCCTTCATACTATTTTTTGCCGATAGACATTATGAGGCCTGTGATGCTAGCTGCCAGTGAACAAGGTTGTTGTAAATTTCGTCATCGTGGTTTGCATTACGTATGGTAGTGCAGAAATTTTCATCACTAAACAGGGATGCCAGTGATGCCAGTATTTTAAGATGTTCGTCAGTGTAATGTTCTGGCACTATCAGGGCGAAGATCAGATCGGTTGCTTCATTGTCGGGGCTGTCAAAATCAATACCGTTGCCGAGTTTCAGGAAGGCACCGATAGCGTGTTCAGTAAGGCTGGTACGTGCATGTGGCAGGGCGACGCCATGACCCATGCCAGTGGAGCCTAATTTTTCTCTTTCTAATAGCAACTGGAAGATTTCCAGAGCATCAACGCTGTCGTATTGCTGCGGATTAGCCAGTGTCGCTTCAGCTGCCAGATGATCTGCCAGTAATTCCAGTGCGCGTTTTTTGCTTTTTATTTCGGTGTTGCTTATAACAGCATTCGAGCTGATTAATGTTTCAAGGTTCATGTTGTTGCTAGTGCCTGTTCGCTTGATTAGCTGAATTATTCAGTTTCGAATGCTGTTGTTAACATTGTAAATTGCTTGCCTGACTACTCTGTCATCTTCCATGCTGTAGTCGTTGTTGTGCTTGTTGTGTAAATGGTTGGTGATTTTTTCCTTGTGTTTCTTCACCTGGCGGTCAAGTTTGTCAACAAGACCATCAATGGCTGCGTACATAACTTCTTCTGTGCAATCGGCGAAAATGTCATTACCGCTCATATGTACAGTGGCTTCTGCTTTGTGGCGACCACCTTCGACGGTGAGGATGACGTGGGTATTACTGACTTTATCGAAGTGACGTTCCAGTCGTGCCATTTTTTCATTTACATAATCCCTTAAAGAATCAGTAACTTCGATATGATGACCTGTCAGATTTATTTGCATGGGCATTTCTCCACTATTGTTAAAGGAGTCTCTTTCGTTGAACTCCTAGGCTAAGCGCTTGCGCTCGTTTGAAGGTGGTATCAACATAGACTCTCTATATTTTGCCACAGTTCGACGTGCAACATTAATACCTTCTTTCACTAATAATGAAGAAATTTTATTGTCGCTCATCGGTTTTTTGGGGTTTTCGCTTTCAATCAGCTTTTTTACCATGGATCGGATGGCGGTAGCAGAGCATTCGCCGCCATCGGCGGTGTTTACATGACTGGAGAAGAAAAACTTGAATTCGAAGACGCCACGCGGTGTGTGCATGAATTTGTTGGTGGTGACACGTGATATGGTGGATTCGTGCAATTCGAGTTCTTCTGCGATATCGCGTAATACCATGGGTTTCATGCCTTCATCGCCATAGTCCAGGAACAGCCGCTGGCGGGCAACGATAGCTTCACCAACACGTTGCAGGGTATCGCTGCGGCTCTGCAGGCTTTTCAGGAACCAGCGCGCTTCCTGCAGGCTATTTCGTAAGTGACTGGTATTTTCACCGCGACCGGCATTTTTTAGATGGCCTTCATAAACGGCATTGATTTTTAATTTCGGTGAGGCATCGGGGTTAAGGCTGACATGCCATTGCCCGTTCAATTTACGGACAAATATATCCGGAATGACGTATTGTGCTTTATTACTTGAAATAGAGGCACCGGGTTTGGGGTTAAGTGCCTGTATAAATAAGATTAACTGATGCAGCTGTTCTTCATTGCGACGGATTTTTTTCTGTAATCGCGCGTAATCATGCGTGCCCAACAAGTCCAGATGGTGTTCAAGAATGATTTTGACGTCGGCCAGCCCCGGGGTTCTGGGGTCAAAAGGTTCCAGTTGTAATAATAAACACTCCCTGAGATTGCGTGCGGCTATGCCTACGGGGTCGAAACGCTGAACGCGGTGTAATACGGCTTCAACTTCATCCAGTTCGATATCCAGCTCATCTTTTAAGCCATCATATAATTCTTCAACCGTTTCAGTGAGATAACCGTCATCATTGATGGCATCGATGACCGCAATGGCGATGATCAGGTCGGTGTCACTAAATTGCGAGTTTTGCAATTGCCAGATCAGGTGTTCACTGAGCGTATCGCCTTCA
Source organism: uncultured Gammaproteobacteria bacterium (assembly GCA_963768125.1). Classification (GTDB taxonomy): domain Bacteria; phylum Pseudomonadota; class Gammaproteobacteria; order SZUA-229; family SZUA-229. The sequence continues at coordinate 50,059 of CAVYHC010000020.1, read as the reverse complement.
ACGCTCTGGTTTTCCAGAAAATCATTTCCGGAGTCAGAATTTTGCTGGTTACTACTGGGCGCCGCCGCCGTGGTGATATCGTAGGTGTCTTCCCAGTTGGAATCGACAGCCAGTTCGTCCGGCATTTCCTGATTTTTTTCCATGTCGATATGCGGGTCATCACTTTCCGCGTTTATTTCATTAGCACTGCCTTGACTGTCGGTATTGATGCTTTCAGCTGAGCGTTCAAGCTCTGTACTGCCATCGAGATTTTCCTCATCTTGTTCCAGCATGGGGTTTTCATCTAATGCCTGTTGAATTTCGCTTTGTAATTCTAGTGTCGATAGCTGCAGCAAGCGTATCGCTTGCTGTAGCTGAGGGGTCATGGTGAGGTGTTGACCCAGTTTTAATTGGAGTGAAGGCTTCATGGTGTATCTGCAGACAATTTAATCAAAGTGATTGCGTCGTGTATCTTATGTTGAACCGGGTGGTATGGACGCAAATAATTGACTATATGCCCTGATAATCTCCGTTACATCAAATATTTTGACTCTTAACATCTATTTATAGTCGAAAATCTCGTCCTAGGTAGACTTCTCGTACTTCTTCGTTAGAAAGAATCTCTTCTGGCTGCCCCTGGGCTATTATTTTACCAGCACTGAGAATATATGCTCTATCACAAATACCCAGTGTTTCACGTACATTATGGTCTGTAATGAGGACGCCAATATTGCGGTCGGTCAAGTGATTGACGATTTTTTGGATTTCTATGACGGAAATGGGGTCAACGCCGGCAAATGGTTCGTCAAGCAGCACAAAAGCGGGCTGGGAAGCGAGTGCACGGGCGATCTCTACACGCCGGCGCTCTCCGCCGGACAGGCTGAGGCCGATATTCTGGCGAATGTGATCAATTTGCAGGTCATCTATCAGGGCGTCCAGTTTTTGCTGGCGCTGCTGCTGGTTTAGCTCTTTTTTTGCTTCCAGCACGGCAAGAATGTTGTCTTCAACGCTTAGTTTTCGAAAAACAGAGGCTTCCTGGGGTAAATAACCGAGGCCTTGCTGCGCGCGGGCATGCATTGGCAGGCGTGTAATGTCTTTTTCATCGAGGTGAATCGTGCCCTTGTCAGCCTGTACCAGCCCGACCACCATGTAAAAGCTGGTGGTCTTGCCGGCGCCGTTGGGGCCCAGCAGGCCGACAACTTCGCCACTTTTCACATCAAATGAAACATCATCAACCACGGTGCGTGATTTGTATGTTTTGAATAGATTCCTGGCTTCTAGAGTCGGCATAGTTGTTGTTATTCTACCGTTGCTGGCTGATCTGACGGCGGCTTTTTTGGGGTTAGCGTGATATTGACGCGCTGTTTATTTTCGCTATTTGCACTGCTGGCTGCGTTATCAGGGGTGTCGTTTGCTTGTTTGTCAGTAGCACCGCCTGCGATCACGGTTCTTTTTAGCGTGTCATAGATGATTTTCTGGCTGCTTAGCTGGTGGTCGGGTTGCTGTAAACTGGCATTGATGGTCATGACCAGCTTGTTCTGGCTTGCGATGTAAATCATGTGTTCGCTTTGCGCCACCACGGTTTCACCCTGCTTGGTGACATGAGTATAGCGAGCGGGTTTGCCCGTTACCGTGAAGCGGTCAACTTCATCACCCTTTTGTTCCAGAATGACTGTATCGCCGGTTAATGTTAATTCACCCTGGGTTATTTTGACATGTCCGCTATAAACGCTTTTACCTGATTCAAGGTTCATTTGCATACGGTCAGCATTGACCAGGATTTTTTCGGCGCTGGCAACAGCCAGACCAGTGTCTAGCAAGCCTGTTTCAGACAGGCTGGTTGCTGGCATGCCCCATAATGCTAAACAGGCAAATAACAGGGCGAGTTTATTATTGTATTCGAATATTTTAGTCATAAGGTAAATAATAGCCGCTCACATTGGAAGAAAGTTCCAGTTCACTGGTGATATTATTGAAGATCATGCCTTTAGATTTCATCAGTGACTTTCCCTGGGTGATTTCAACCGCTTCCTTTGTTTTTACTATTTGTTTTTTCGTATTAAAGACCAGGCTTTGAGTGCGAATGGTGACTGCAGGTTCAAAATTTTGTTGCTGCATGACGACATTATCTCTTAACACGATGATTTCACTTTTATCATTAATTCTTGCTTTATCAGCGATAATTTCCCACTGGCTATTTTTCTGTAATAATTGAAATACCGGTTGCTGAATATGGGTATTATTCGAGTTATTATACCTTTCCAGGTGAGCGCCATTAAGTATGTAATCGGGTGTGCCGCTTTCATTCATTGCTGTTATTTCAAACTCATTCATAAAGACTTCAATATATTGTTTGCTTTTGAAAGCTTCTAATTGATCATCGCCGCTTTTAGTGATTGTCCACCAGGCGATGACAGCAATCGCGAAAAAGATAATGAGACTAATGGCGCTTTTCATTTAACGAAAACTATCTGTCGGCAATTATTTTTGCGGCTGCAGGTAGGAGTGCAGCTTGTCAGCGAGCAGTCCTTTGGCTTCGAGGATAAATTCACAGACATCGCGGACTGCACCGCTGCCGCCATTGTGATCAGTTATCCAGTGTGCGTGTTGTTTAACAAAGGGGTGTGCATTTTGTACCGCAATGGCAAAATTCAGTTGCGACATAATAGGTAAATCAACGACATCGTCACCGACATAGGTGATTTGATCTTTACTGAGATTAACTTCTTTGAGCAATGCTTCGAAGGCAGGGGTTTTGTCTCGGTAGCCCTGATATAACAGGGTGACGCCTAAATCATTCATCCGGTGTTTCACCAGTTCGGACTTGCGTCCAGTGATAACAGCCACTTTGACGCCGCATTCCTGCAACATGCGTAAACCGTGGCCATCAAGTGAATGAAAGGCTTTGTATTCACCACCGTCGTTATCAAAAAACAGGCGGCCATCGGTCATGACGCCGTCGATATCGAAGATGACAAGTTCGATTTTTTTAGCTTTTTCTATAAGATCCATAATTAACCAGTGAAAAGTGAACAGTGAAAAGTGAACAGTGAAAAGCGAACTAAAATTGAAGATGAGCAGTGAGCGGCTTGTGATTTGTATTTTTTATTTTTCATTTTTCACTGTCCACTTTTCATTGCTTCTAAACGATGCCAGCGCGCAATATGTCGTGCATATTAAAAGCACCGATTAATTTGTTATTTTCGTCGGTGACTAAAAATCCGTTGATGCCATGGTCATCCATTATCTTTACGATGCTCGCTGCCAGTTCGTCGGCTGTTGTGGTGCGGCAGTTTTTTGTCATGACATCACTAATGATGGCTTTGTGGACATCAATATTCTTGTCGAGTGAGCGGCGTAAATCGCCGTCAGTATAAATGCCTAGCACTGTATTGTCGGTATCGGTGATGGCCGTGAGACCTAAGCCTTTTTTGCTCATTTCCAGTAAAGCTTCTGAAACCGTGGCAGATTCGTTCACTCTGGGAATACGGTCTTCAGTGTGCATGATGTCAGAAACATGCAGTAATAATCGTCTGCCTAAACTGCCGCCGGGGTGAGACAGGGCGAAATCTTCAGCGGTAAATCCTCTGGCCTGCAGCAAAGCGACGGCTAAGGCATCACCCATAACAAGCGCAACTGTGGTGCTGGAGGTTGGTGCCAGATCATGCGGGCAGGCCTCTTTGCTGACACTGACATCAAGATTAATAGTGGCCTGCGTGGCCAGTAGTGAATTTTTATCCCCGGTCATGCTAATTAATGGCACGCTAAAACGTTTCAAAATTGGGATAATGGTGGCTATTTCTGAGGTATTGCCAGAGTTCGACAGGGCAATAACAATATCGTTTTTTGTAATCATACCGAGATCGCCGTGACTGGCCTCGCCGGGATGCACAAAAAATGCCGGGCTACCGGTGCTGGCCAGTGTGGCCGCAATTTTTCCGCCAATATGGCCTGATTTTCCCATGCCGGTAACAACGATGCGGCCTTTACAGCTTAGTAATAATTCACAGGCGCGGGTAAAACTGTCATCAATACGGCTTTGCAGCGAGCTGATCTCAGCAAGTTCGGTTTTAACGACCTCTTGGCCAAGCCGCTGAAAGTTTATTTTAGTAGTTGCTGACATGAATTATCTCTATTCAATGGCTCTTTAGTTAACCCATTTATCACTGTGCGGTAAAAAATAACAGTATTTGGTAGGCAATGAAAGCGCTAAGTAACAGACCGCCTTCGAATCGGTTGATTCTGCCCTGGCCTTTAAATCCGTAGGCCATAATGAAAAGCACTATAGTGAGAACAAGAACAACCGGTATATCCCTTTCAAAAATGCCTTCTACCAGCGGCGCTGGCTGTATTAGCCCTGGAATGGCCAGCACACCTAATGTGTTGAACAGGTTGGAGCCTACAACATTGCCGATTGCAATATCATGCTCATTTTTTAGTGCACCGGTAATAGATGCGGCAAGCTCGGGCAGACTGGTACCAATGGCGATAACCGTGAGTCCAATGACCAGCTCGCTGACGCCTAAATCAGTGGCGATATTAACGGCACCCCAGACCAGAATTTTTGAGCTGACGGTTAATAAAACCAGTCCTGCGAGCAACCAGAACAATGCGTGAGTGGTGGTCATCTGTCCGGGCAACTCTTCGATATATTCTTTTGTTAACGCATCTTCAGATTTATTGCGAAGGCCCTGACGAGTGATCCACCACATCAGTAAACAAAGTAAGCTGGCTAAAACAAAGCCGTCAAAGCGGTCTAGTGACATATCACGCATTAAGGCGACGGCCATTAATGTTGCTAGCAGTAATACCGGTAGCTCTTTTTTTATGATGCGAGAGTGAATATCTAAGGGTGCGATGAGCGCTGCTATACCCAGAACCAGTGTGATATTGGTAATGTTAGAACCTAAGGCGTTACCGATGGCCAACGACGGACTGCCATCGAACGAGGCGAAGCCGGCGACCATCATTTCCGGTGCTGAGGTGCCAAAACCAACTATAGTCAGGCCGATAATTAGCGGTGGCACGTTAAAGTTATGCGCTGTCGCTGCAGCACCGATAATGAATCGATCGGCACTCCAGATGAGTAATGCAAAACCGACAATGATGGCAACGTAATCTAGTAGCATGTGGACTGGAGTCTTTAGTTATTTTTATTATTTATAGGGCTGTTAATTGTAACGCTTGCCGAGCCGAGCACCAAAAGGCTTGTAGTCTCGCAGAATGATGGTTTAATTAATAGATATGCCCTTAAAAATTAATAGGTATTTTCATTGAAACAAAAAATTTTTGTTGGTGCCTATGGCTGGCGTCATCGGCACTGGTTAAATGCATTTTATCCGCAAGAACTGCCCGTCGACGGTGATGAAGACTGGCGTCTGAGCTATTACAGTAATGAGTTTAACACGGTGCTGGTGCCGGTGGGTTACTGGCAACCCGGGCATGGACAGGCGTCTGCCCTGGTCGATTGCGAGCACTGGCTGGAGCAGGTGCATGATGAGTTTCAGTTTTTTGTGGAATGCCAAAGCCGCATGTTCGAGCATATTTCATTGTCTGAATTCATTGCCAGCATGAAAAAATTAAAACCGCAGCTGGCGGGCCTGGTTTTTTTAGAAAATAAACAGGCCGCATCAAATGTTGGGCAGGACTCGTTTCAGGCATTGCTGGATGCTGTGGAGGTGGAAGTCTTCGGTGCCAGCACTGTTTTTGGTGGCGATTTTAGCGTAAAAAGTAAAGTTGTCTGGCGGCAGCATGAGCCACAGTTTTCGAACTTTGCCTATTTAGAGAATGACCTGTCAGATCTGAAGTCGGCCAGAATGATGATTGATCGCTTTGCTTCGTCTTTTGAAAAGCTGGAGCCGGAGATTACTGAGGCGACTATTATCGTTGATCATGCTCAATTACAGGCCAGCAGGCTAAGTGAGTTTCGTTCGCTTCTGGAAATAATGGGGTATTAGAGGGCCCTGGAATGGTGATAAATAGCGTATAAGTCGCCCGCCTGCACGATAATTAAGCGCTACAACGGGGTTGACAATGTTACAATCCACGCCAAATTTGCAAATAGAAACAATATTCTGTTTTAACAAACAACACACTGTGCAATTAAACTGGGCATTTAATGAGTGACATTCTGGTCAAAATAAGAGATTTACACTTTAGCCGTGGTAGTCGAAAAATTTTCGATGGCCTGTCGCTGGATATTCCTCGGCAGGGTATAAGTGCCATTATGGGTCCCAGTGGATCCGGTAAAACGACTTTATTAAAACTCATTGGAGGCCAGTTAAGGCCGGATCAGGGCAGTATCGAGGTTGATGGTTTAAACGTGCATCAATTGTCTACTGCTAAATTATTTGAATTGCGCAAGCGCATGGGCATGCTATTTCAAAGTGGCGCATTGCTGACAGACCTGTCAGTCTTTGAAAATGTCGCTTATCCACTGCGTGAGCATACTAAACTCAATGCCTCCATGATTCATCAGCTGGTGTTGCTTAAACTGAACGCGGTTGGTTTACGCGGTGCGGCTGATTTATCACCCTCAGAATTGTCAGGTGGCATGGCCCGGCGCGTCGCTTTAGCGCGGGCGATAGCGCTGGATCCAATGATGATTATGTACGATGAGCCTTTCACCGGACAGGACCCGATTTCAATGGGTGTTCTGGTTTCGCTGATACGTGAGCTGAACAGTGCGTTAAATATTTGCAGTATTGTGGTATCGCACGATGTGCCGGAAACATTGTCTATTGCTAATCACGTTCATCTTATTTCGGCGGGTAAGCTGGTGGAAAGTGGTTCACCGGAGAGTTTACAAAACAGCCAGTCGGCATGGACACATCAATTTGTGCATGCCGATGCGGACGGTCCGGTGCCTTTTCATTACCCGGCAAAGCCGTTGCTCGATGATCTGTACCAGAGGAGTTGAACTTGTTTAACGGCGTATTGGATAAAATTGCGCAGCTTGGCGCCACAACGATACACAGTTTTCTCCGGCTGGGGCGCGCCAGCCTGTTTTTGCTTGAAGTTATTTCAAGTTGTGCCAGCCTGTTGTTACGCCCGGGTTTGCTGATAAAGCAGTTGTATTCTGTCGGCGTGCAAACACTGATTATTATTGTTGTCGCCGGTTTATTCGTTGGTATGGTGATGTCATTGCAGTCATATTATGCGCTGGTTGATTTCGGTGCAGAAGATTCAGTGGGTGTGATGGTTGCACTCTCATTATTGCGAGAACTTGGGCCGGTTGTCACCGCGCTGTTATTTGCCGGTCGAGCAGGTTCTGCATTAACCGCTGAAATAGGCCTGATGAAGGCGACTGAGCAGTTATCAGGCATGGAAATGATGGCGGTTAACCCGATGCAGCGTGTGGTGGCACCACGATTTTTGGCAGGTGTCATCTCAATGCCATTGCTGGCCACCATTTTCAGCGCGGTGGGAATACTTGGCGGTTATATTGTGGCGGTTGAACTGCTGGGTCTGGATTCGGGCGCATTCTGGTCTCAGGCGCAGAATAAAGTCGATTTATACCTGGATTTATATAACGGGATCATTAAGAGTGCGGTGTTTGGTGTGGTTGCAACCTGGATTGCGGTGTTTGAAGGATATGACTGTGTACCCACATCGGAAGGACTGGGGCAGGCGACAACACGCACCGTTGTTTATAGTTCGCTGGCCATTCTTTTCCTGGATTTTGTATTGACCGCTTTAATGTTTGCAAAATAAATAGTGAAGATAAGAGGATAAAAATGACATCACGTAAAATTGAAATTTTGGTCGGACTGTTTGTTGCTGCGGCTATCGTGGCGTTTTTTATGCTGGCAATGAGAGTCAGCAATATGAGCAGTTACAATAGTGGAGAAAATTACGAGATAACCGCACGTTTTGATAATATTGGTGGTCTAAAGGTACGTTCACCTGTTTCAGCTGGCGGTGTCAGGATTGGTCGTGTGACTGATATTACATATAATAATGACACTTATGAAGCAGTGGTGAGTCTGTCTATTGACGAGAAATATAGCCAATTTCCGCTGGATACCGCGGCCAGCATATTAACCTCCGGTTTATTAGGCGAGCAGTTTGTTGGTTTAGAGCCAGGTGCTGAAGACGATTATTTGAAAGCGGGTGATGTTATCGATTTAACGCAATCTGCACTGGTACTTGAACAGATTATCGGGCAGTTTTTATACAGTAAGGCCGATGAAGCGCCAGCTGCTGAATAGCAATAAGAGAAAGACTATGAAAATATTTAAATTTATATACGCGGTACTGGCTGTTATTTGTATAAGCTTGACACAACCGGCGTTGGCCGACGCATCTACCAGTGAATCGCCAGCGGCAGTTGAGCAACCGGTTGCGTTACTGGAGCGGACTTCGGCACAGGTATTAAAAATACTGCGTGATGACCATGAGTTGCTGCAAAAAGACCCAGCACGTGTTTATAAGCTTGTTGACGACTATATAGTGCCGCATCTGGATGATGTCACTATGGCAAAGCTGGCATTAGGCAAGAACTGGAAAAAGGCCAGTAATCAACAAAAACTGGTGTTTGTTGATGAATTTAGAAATTTACTGGTGCGCACCTACAGTAAATCGTTGCTCGAGTTTAAAGACCAAACGATAAATTATTTCCCGTTAAGAGTCAGCACTGAGGAAAGTAAAACAATGGTACGAGCGGAGGTTATACAGCCAGGAGGGCCGGCTATTCCACTGGCATATCGTATGCGGGTTAAAAATAATGAGTGGAAGGTGTACGACATTTCAGTTGATGGCGTTAGCCTGGTGACCAGCTATCGCGGCACATTTACTCAGGAAGTCCGAAAAAGTGGAATTGATGGTTTGCTGGACTATCTACGTGACAAAAATAAGCAGTTAAAAACCAAAGAAAATATATAGTGCCTTTGTCCGCTAGCTGACACCGGCAATTACCACCGTTAATTTATCCCCGTTAATTTATAACAGGCGCATTCAAGCAGGTGACCAGCGTGCAACAAGCTCAGGCTGAAATTATTCAGCAAAGTCAGCAAAAATACCTCATTTCTGGTGTCGTCGATTTTTTAACGGCAGCGGATTTAATAAAGCGCGCGACCGTTTTTTTTAAGTCCGGCAAAAAGTCGATAGCGGAAACAATAAAGGTAGATCTGTCACAAATAACCGATTGCAATAGTGCAGGATTGTCGTTGATGCTGGAAATGTCAAAACAGGCGCAGAGCAATAATTTAAAGTTACAATTTGAAAATCTGCCCGATACCCTGTTAACGATAGCAAAAGCGTACGGTGTTGAAGGTGAGATACAGGGGCTTTGTCAATGAATAAATTAATGATCAATGGTGGAGTCAGGCTGAAAGGCGATGTTAGAATTTCGGGCGCTAAAAATGCTGTGTTGCCTATACTGGCAGCAACGCTGCTTGCCGAAGGCCCGGCCACTATCGAAAATGTGCCGCACTTACATGATGTTACCACCACGGTAGAGCTACTTGGCTGTATGGGGGTAATGGTTTCTATTGACGAGAAACTCAGCGTAGAAGTTGATTGTTCTACCATCGAGAATTACACCGCGCCGTATCACCTGGTGAAAACCATGCGTTCATCCATTCTGGTACTGGGGCCGCTGCTGGCGCGATTTGGCGTGGCAGAGGTTTCCTTGCCCGGCGGCTGTGCCATTGGTTCTCGCCCGGTCGATTTGCACATTAAAGGTCTGCAGGATATGGGCGCTGAAATTGATGTCAGCAATGGATACATTCACGCCAAAGCCAAGCGACTGAAAGGCGCTCGCCTGGTGATGGATATTGTGACCGTGACCGGTACAGAAAACCTGATGATGGCGGGCGCACTGGCGGAAGGCACAACCATCATTGAAAATGCCGCACGTGAACCTGAAGTGGTTGACCTGGCGAATTTCATCAATGCCATGGGTGGTCAAATTAAAGGCGCGGGTACAGACACCATCGTCATCGAAGGCGTGGAAAAACTTCATGGTACTCGCTATCGTGTTTTACCTGATCGAATCGAAACCGGTACTTTTCTGGTCGCTGCGGCCATCACCGGCGGCAGCATTAAAGTTAAAGATACGGCGCCGCATCTGCTGGATGCAGTAATAGACAAACTGCGTGAAGCCGGCGCAAAAATAGAAGTGGGTGATGACTGGATTACACTGGATATGGAAGGCAAGCGGCCTAAAGCGGTGAGTCTTCGTACCGCCCCGTATCCTGCTTTCCCGACCGATATGCAGGCACAGTTTGTCGCTTTAAATGCTATTGCTGAAGGCACCTCAACCGTGGTTGAAACCGTGTTTGAAAATCGTTTTATGCACGTTCAGGAATTAAAACGTATGGGCGCAGATATAGAAATCGAAGGCAATACGGCCATTATTCGCGGTGTAGATGCGCTGACTGCAGCGCCGGTAATGGCGACTGATTTACGCGCTTCTGCCAGCCTGATTATTGCCGGCCTGGTTGCCAGCGGCGAGACTGAAGTACAACGTATCTATCATATTGACCGTGGTTATGAAAACATTGAAGAAAAACTTGCACTGCTAGGCACGCGTATTCGCCGTACACATGATTGAAGCAGTGAATAGTTCACTGGAATCGTTCCGGACGATTCTCAGCATACACTCCATCCATGGAGATAAATAGTTAATAATAAAAAGTGAAAAGTGAAAAGTGAAAAATGGAGAAGTAAAAACACTTTTCATAAATAATTTAGAATAAGGAGTGTTCGTTATGGAAAATATATTGAAGGAGAAAAGTTATTCGTTTGCGTTGCGGGTGGTTAAGTTGGCACAGTATTTAAGTGGTAATAAAAAAGAATATGTGCTTAGCAAACAGGTTCTTAGGTCAGGGACTGCTATAGGTGCTCTGGTTAGTGAGGCTGAGTTTGCTCAGTCAAAACCAGATTTTATTAATAAATTAAGTATTGGGCTAAAAGAAGCAAACGAAACATATTACTGGTTAAAGTTACTACATGAAGGAAATTACATTTCTGAAACCATGTTTAATAGCATACAACCGCAAATAAAAGAATTAATTAAATTACTCGTAACAAGCATCAAAACAGCAAAACAGAATATAAAGGCAAAACAATGAGTTTTTCATTTTTCACTTTTCATTTTTTATCTCCATGGATGGAATGTCTGCTGAGAATCGTCTGGAACGATTCGAGTGCATTTTTCATTGGCATGCCATGATTACCATCGCATTATCAAAAGGCCGCATCTATAAAGAAACGCTGCCCTTATTAGCCGCCGCTGACATCGTGCCCGCCGACGATCCTGATACTAGCCGAAAACTGATTCTTGATACCAACCATGATGACGTTAAACTGCTGATTATCCGCGCTACCGATGTACCGACTTATGTGCAGTTTGGCGCGGCTGATTTAGGGGTTGCTGGTAAAGATGTGCTGTTGGAACATGGTGGTGAAGGTTTGTATGAACCGCTGGATTTAAAGATTGCCAAATGTAAGCTGATGACTGCCGGACTGGTTGATGCCAGGCCAAGAGTGAGTGGGCGGCTGCGTGTTGCTACCAAGTTTACTAATGTTGCGAAACGTTATTTTGAATCGCGTGGTGAACAAATTGAGCTGATTAAACTCTATGGCTCGATGGAATTGGGGCCTATTGTTGGTTTGTCCGATTTGATTGTCGATGTTGTGGATACCGGTAATACTTTAAAGGCCAATGGTTTAAAACCGATGGACCATATTGCGGATATCAGTTCACGACTGGTGGTCAATAAGGCCGCGATGAAAATGAAACACCAGCAAATCAGCAAAATCATCGATCAGATCAGCGCAGCGGTAGCATAAGTTACTGCTGATTATTTTAGGAACTATGTCTCTGAGTCAATGTTAAAACTATCTTCATTAAATTACGCCGATTCTGATTTTTATCAGAAACTTGATACTTTGCTTGCATGGGAGGCCAGTATTGATGGTGATGTCGCTAAAATTGTGGCAGACATATTGCTGGACGTGAAAAAACGAGGCAATGCGGCGGTCATTGAGTACACCAACAAGTTCGATCGCATGAATCTGAGTGATGCCAGTCAATTTGAACTGGATAAAACGCAATTACAGCAGGCCTTAGACTCGCTTGATGCAGACAAGCGTGAGGCATTAGAAACCGCGGCCCGACGTATACGCCAATATGCGGAACATCAAAAGCTGGAGTCATGGTCATACACCGAGGCTGATGGCACCGTGTTAGGGCAGAGTGTCAATGCCATGGATCGCGTGGGTTTGTATGTGCCAGGCGGCAAGGCGGCTTATCCTTCTTCAGTACTGATGAATGCGATACCAGCAAAAGTTGCCGGTGTTCCAGAATTAATCATGGTAGTGCCTACACCCGATGGTGAAGCTAACCAACTGGTGCTTGCCGCCGCTGCTGTGGCCGGTGTCGATCGTGTGTTAACGATTGGTGGTGCACAGGCGGTAGCCGCACTGGCTTATGGTACCGAGACGATTCCCAAGGTGGATAAAATCACCGGACCCGGTAATTCTTTTGTGGCAACGGCAAAACGCATGGTGTTTGGTGCGGTCGGCATTGACATGATTGCCGGGCCGTCTGAAATACTGGTGGTCTGTGATGGTCAGACTGATCCCGACTGGATCGCGATGGATTTATTTTCGCAGGCAGAACATGATGAAGACGCGCAGTCTATTCTAGTGTGTCCGGATGAGAATTTTATCGAGCAGGTAAAACAGAGTATCGAGACATTGCTAGAAGAAATGCCAAGAAAAGACATTATTAAAAGCTCGCTAGAAAATCGCGCTGTTTTTATTTTAGTAACAGACATGGAGCAGGCGATCGAGGTTGCAAACCATATTGCACCAGAGCATTTAGAGCTTTCAGTAGACAATGCCGAGCAATGGGCGCAAAAAATTCGTCATGCCGGTGCGATTTTTATGGGGCGCTACACGGCGGAAGCTTTAGGTGATTATTGTGCCGGGCCCAATCACGTGTTACCCACATCCGGTACCGCACGTTTTTCATCACCGCTGGGTGTTTACGATTTTCAAAAACGCAGCAGTCTGATTGCCTGCTCAGCTGAAGGGGCTTCTAAATTAGGAAAAACGGCCTCGACACTTGCCCATGGTGAAGGATTAACTGCACATGCACGTTCGGCAGAATATCGGATAAAAAAAGAGTGAATTGTCCATCCGTGGACTAAAAATTTTTAGTGTTTCACTTCAATTCTGCGTGATACGGCTACTTCCTGTTTTGGTATGGTGATCTTTAATACACCATGCTCTGATTTTGCTTCGATTTTATCGGCATCAGCGCTGTCAGGCAGGGTGAAGCGTCGGTAGAATTGACCACTTTGTCGTTCCACGCGGCGATAGTTTTCTTTCTCTTCAACATCCTCAGAATAACGTTCACCTTTAATGCTTAACACGCTTTTTTCCATTGATATTTCAATGTCCTTGGGATCAACGCCTGGTATATCAGCCAGTAAAGTAAAGGCAGTTTCATTTTCGCTGATATCAACGGAAGGAGCCCAGTTGGCGGTTGCCACGGAGGCATCATCGTCATTCAGACGATTGTATTCCGGATCGTACAGGTCGCGCTGTAAAGTATTTAATAAATTCCACGGATTGTTATAACGAATTAAGCTCATAATAATGACCTCCTAAAAAGTATTTTCTCGTTGTTGTTGATCAATCTGTAGCTGCTTTTATTAAATTCAAGCCTCATGTTTAAATTTTTTTAATGTGCTTTTATGCATCCTTTGATACCATGCCCGATCCTGTTATCTTGTATTTATTCGAATAAATAACTTTCTAAGCCGCTTTTATTATGACTTCAGCATTAAAAAATAGCCTGCAGGCGATACGTCCCGTTATTAAAGCGCTTCAGGCCTACCAGGTGGCCGATGCCAGCGGTTTGATTAAACTGGATGCAATGGAGAATCCCTACCCGTTATCTGAGGATTTAAAAGCGAAATTACAAGTCAGACTGGGTTTGGCAGCGCTTAATCGTTACCCCGATCCTTCGGCACATGCTTTACGTGAAAAACTGATCGAGGTGATGCAGGTGCCGCAGGGTAAATCCGTTGTTCTGGGTAACGGTTCTGATGAATTAATTCAAATGTTGGTTATGTCAATTGCTGACCATGATAAGGCTAAAGATGTTTGTTTGATGTCCTTTGACCCCGGTTTTGTCATGTACAAAATGATTGCTGATTTTGCTGGAGTTAAATATGTCGGGGTTTCATTAAAGCAAGATTTTACACTGGACATGAAAAGTATTCGGCAGGCGATAAAACAGAATAAGCCAGTGCTGATTTTTATTGCTTATCCGAATAACCCTTCCGCTAATTGTTATAACGAAAAAGACATTGAAGAGATTATTTCTATAGCGCCGGGAATGGTGGTGCTTGATGAGGCCTATCACCCGTTTGCGCAAAGCAGTTTTATGCAGCGTTTAACAGACTTTGATAATTTACTGGTGATGCGTACGGTTTCAAAAATGGGTCTGGCAGGTCTGCGTTTAGGGCTGCTCTGCGGGCATCCTGACATTATCAAAGAAATCGACAAAATTCGTTTGCCTTATAATATTAATGTGTTAACGCAAGTAGCTGCAGAATTTGTACTGGACAATATTGAAGTATTAAATCAGCAGGCACAATCAATTCGACAGCAGCGCGAAATATTGTTGGGCTCAATGCGTGCAATTGACAACCTGGAAGTGTTCCCCAGTCAGGCAAACTTTATTTTATTTCGCGTCCTGAATAAGAATAAAGATAACGAAATAAACGCCAATGATGTTTATGCAAGCATTAAACAGGCAGGGGTGCTGATTAAAAACATGAAGGCAGAAAAAGGCCTGTTGAAAAACTGCTTGCGCGTGACTGTAGGCACGCCAGATGAAAACAGGGCCTTTGTCGCTGCGCTCTTGAAGGCAATGAAAAATGAATAATGAAAAGTGAAAAATGACAGTCAAATTAAATGGCTATCCCATTTTCCATTGTTCACTTTTCGTTTTTCATTGCCATTTATGAGCCGTCACTGGCTCATAAATGGCCGCTGTCCCAGCGTCGCCTTTGTGGTAAAACTCTGGCGTTCACGTATGCCTTCGATAATAAACACATCGCCCGGTTGGCCCGCCGCTATCATATTGATGATGTCATTGGTGCTGAGGATATCCTGCCGGTTTATCCGGGTAATAATATCGCCTTGTACTATTCCTGCTGCGTCTCCTGGGCCATCTTTGTCAACATCGGTGATTAAGATGCCGTGCATGGAATTGATGTCGACGGTGCGTAATATTTTCGAGGTTAGTTCCTGTCCTTCAACGCCCAGCCAGCCGCGGACAACATAGCCAAATTGTATAATTTGCTCGGCCACTTTTTGCGCCAGGTCAATAGGGATGGCAAAACTGATGCCCTGAAAATTTCCGGTACTGGAATATATGTTTGAGTTGATGCCAATAATTTCACCCCGGGTATTAATCAAAGCGCCACCGGAATTACCCGGATTGATCGCGGCATCTGTCTGAATGAAGTTTTCATAGGTGTTTTTAGACACGCGCGTTCTGCCTGTTGCGCTGATAATGCCCTGCGTTACCGTTTGCCCAATAGCAAAAGGATCGCCAATGGCAAGCACTATATCACCGATTTTCATTTGGCTAACATCGGCGATACTTAAAGCGGGCAATCCTTCATGCGCTATTTTGAGGACGGCAAGATCGGTGTCCGGATCGGAGCCGATAAGTTCCGCGATGGCGACTCTGCCATCGCTCAGGCCGACGCGTATTTCATCACGTTGTGAGATGACGTGGTAATTTGTCAGGATATAGCCGTTCTCTTTTATGATGACGCCCGAGCCCGAGCCCGTGTCGGCCTGGCGTTTTGGGCTGTGCGGGGAGTCTTTAGCCAAAAAACGCTGAATTAATTTTTCATCAGACGGGCCTTCATTGCTGGTTTCTGACCAGTTGATGGTTTGAATGCTGACCACAGCCGGCGCCGCTTTCATTACGGCATCGGCAAACCCGGTATGGGTGAATTGTGCAGCTCGTGTGCGCACTTTTATCGCTGTTTGCTGGCTGGTTTTGCTGATTTATATCAAGTCTGATATCGCCTCGAATCAGTAGAATAAGCAAGCCAAAAAATACGCCAATGACCAGCCAGGCGAGATAGTAGACAAAAGAGTGGTTTTGCTTTGACATGTATTTATTATATCCCTTTGTTTTTATTAAGCTTGTTATATTAAACTTGGCTAAAATGCTAACTTACGCTATCCTATGCGCCGTTTGCAACCGGTGTGCCCCTATTTTACATTCGGATTTACCCAAAAACAGGTTGATGCGTATTTATTATTATTTTACTGGGTAATTAAGCACAAAAAGATGTTGTAGTGGATTACTGGTATCTGTTGATGGCTCGAAATCAATTTTTATCATTAATTTGAGAATCGAATTTTTATTTAATATTTGGAGATATCCAATATGTCTACTGACCATGTAGATACAGGCCGTCGCCGCTTTCTGGTTGCTTCCACTTCGGTGGTGGCTGCAGTCGGTGCCGGTTTTGTCGCTGTTCCATTCTTATCCTCGTGGATGCCCAGTGAAAGGGCTAAAAATGCGGGCGCGCCCGTGGAAGTTGATATCAGCAAGCTCGAACAAGGGCGTTTGTTGATTGTTGAGTGGCAAAGCAAACCAGTATGGATTGTTAAGCGCTCTGACAAGACGCTATCTGATCTGGTTACGCTTAATGACAACCTTCGTGATCCAGCCTCTGAAAATGTTGATCAGCAACCGTCTTATGCGCAAAACGAGAATCGTTCGATTAAACCTGACGTTCTGGTACTGGTTGGTATTTGCACGCATTTAGGCTGTTCACCGACGTTCCGTCCAGATATTGCAGCAGCTGATCTGGGTGCTGACTGGTTAGGCGGATTCTTCTGTCCTTGTCACAGCTCAAAATTTGACCTTGCTGGTCGTGTATACCAGGGCGTTCCTGCGCCAACCAATCTGGTGGTGCCACCGCATAAATATTTAACTGACAACCTTATTATTATTGGTAGAGATGAGGAGACTGCATAATGGAAAAGTTAATGGGATGGATCGATGACCGTTTTCCACTTACCAAAATGTGGAATGAGCATCTAGCACAGTATTACGCACCGAAAAATTTTAATTTCTGGTATTTCTTTGGTTCGCTGGCACTGATGGTGTTAGTGATCCAGATTATTTCAGGTATTTTCCTGACCATGCATTACAAACCGGACGGTGCAACTGCCTTTGCTTCTGTTGAGTACATCATGCGTGATGTGCCTTATGGCTGGTTGATACGTTATATCCACTCTACCGGCGCGACAGCGTTCTTCGTCGTGGTTTATCTGCATATGCTGCGTGGCCTTTTGTATGGTTCATACAAGAAACCACGTGAGTTAATCTGGTTGTTTGGTATGTTTATTTACCTGGCACTGATGGCCGAAGCTTTCATGGGCTACTTATTACCCTGGGGTCAAATGTCATACTGGGGGGCGCAGGTTATTATTTCACTGTTTAGTGCGATTCCAGTTATTGGTGATGATCTTACCTTATGGATTCGTGGTGATTTTGTTATTGGTGATGCAACCTTGAATCGTTTCTTTGCGCTTCATGTTATCGCTTTACCCTTCGTTCTGGTCTTCCTTGTTATTGCACACATTCTTGCATTGCATGAAGTGGGTTCTAATAATCCAGACGGTGTTGAAATCAAGAAAAATAAAGATGCTAACGGCATTCCATTAGATGGTATTCCTTTCCACCCTTACTACTCGGTCAAAGATATCGTAGGTGTGGTGGTGTTCCTGTTCTTCTTTAGCGTTATTTTGTTCTATTTCCCTGATGGCGGCGGTTACATGCTGGAGCATGCCAACTTTATTGCTTCTGACCCGCTGAAGACACCAGAGCACATTGCGCCAGTATGGTATTTCACCCCTTTCTACGCAATATTGCGTGCGGTACCTGATAAGTTATTAGGTGTGGGCGCCATGGGTGGCGCGATTGTAGTGCTGTTCTTCCTGCCATGGATTGATCGCTGCAAAGTGAAATCTATTCGTTACCGTTCAGTTATCTTTAAAGCTAACTTGATTGTTTTTTGTGTCAGTTTTGTTGTACTGGGCTGGTTAGCAATGCAGCCGGTAAATGAGACGATTACTTTCTTGTCTCGTTTGTTCTCCGTATTATATTTTGCTTTCTTTGCAGTGTTATTTGTCACATCAAAAAATGAAAGCACCAAGCCTGTACCTGATAGGGTGACATCATGAAAATTGTTACTGTGAAAAAAATAACAACATTACTATTAGCGGCTGTTTTGTTGGTGCCAATGTTGGCGGCAGCGTCAGGTGGCGCTCATCTTTATAAGGCGCCGATTGATATTAATGATAAAGAATCACTAAGACGTGGTGCAAAAGCGTTTACTGACTACTGTTATAGTTGTCACGCGGCTTCGTTCATGCGTTTTAACCGTATCGCTAAAGATCTGGACATAACTGAAGAAGATGTGCGTGAAATGATGATTCATACACGTGGTAAAAAAGGTGATCCAACTAAAATCGGCGAGCTGATGAGAGTATCAATGACCGACGATTACGCAAAAAAGGCGTTTGGTACAGCGGTGCCTGATTTGTCATTGGCTGCGCGTGCCCGCGGCGCTGACTGGGTATACACTTATTTGCGAAGCTTCTATGTTGATCCATACCGCCCGACCGGTTTTAATAATACGGTGTTCCCTGATGTTGGTATGCCACATGTTCTTTGGTCGCTGCAAGGTCTGCAGCAGCCTGTTTATAAAACAACGATGCATGGTGATGTGGAAGTTGAAGAGATGGATAGGATTCGAAAGTATTCAAGCGGGTAAATTGAGCCGTGTTGAATATGATGTTTTCATTGCCGACTTGACTAACTTCATGGTTTATCTTGCTGAACCAGTACAGGTCGAGCGCCGCAGCCTTGGCTGGAAAGTACTGTTGTTCCTTGTAGTTCTGTTTGTCTTTGCCTTTGCACTAAAGAAAGAATACTGGAAAGACATACACTAAAATTGCATTTCTCGTTGCTGGTTGCACTTGTGTATCCAGCAAAGAGAAATATCTCCAGACATTATTAATCGTAAAACGTTAAGCGTTTCTTAGCGATTGGGAAATATATGAATTTATATACAACGGCAGCATCTATTGAGTGTCATCGTGCTCGTATCGTCTTATGCGAGAAAGATATTGTGCACGAAGTTATTCTGGTTGATCCGAAGAAATTGCCAGAAGACCTGGTTGATTTGAATCCTTATGGTAGTTTGCCGACGCTGGTTGATCGTGAGCTTGTGTTGTATAACTCTCGCGTTATCATGGAGTATCTGGAAGAGCGTTTTCCGCATCCACCATTAATGCCGGTGGGTCCTGTACAGCGTGCACAAACCCGTCTGGCTCTGTTTCAGGTGGAACAGGACTGGTACCCACTGGTTGACATCATTGAAACCAAAGGTGAAAAAGCGGTTGCTAAGGCGAAAAAGGAGCTCACGGAAAGTATTGCATCAGTCGCGGAAATTTTTTCTGCAATGCCGTATTTCCTGAGTGAAGAATTTACCCTGGTTGATGCCAGCGTGGCACCGATATTATGGCGTTTGCGCCATTATGGTATAGAGCTGCCAAAAGAAGCCAAAGCCATTGAGACTTATGCGAATCGCCTCTTTGAACGTGAAGGCTTTGTGCTGAGTCTGACTGAAGCTGAACGCGAACTGCGATTATAACGTTGTGGCTTATAAGTTTTAAGTGACAGGTTGCAAGTTACACTAAAATGGCTTCTTACTTAAAGCTTTAACTTACAACTATTTTTTCACGATCAGGTAGCTGCCATGCAGATGACATCAAGTCGCCCTTATCTTGTTCGTGCCATGTATCAGTGGATTGCTGATAATGGCATGACGCCTCACCTATTAGTTGATGTCTCGGTAGAGGGTGTGCAGGTGCCTGCTGAACATGTCCAAAGCGGAAAAATTATTCTCAATATCGCGCCGATGGCCATTAGTGGTCTGGTTCTAGGCGATACAGAAATTACTTTTAGTGCAAAATTTTCAGGTCAGTCGATGAGCCTATATGTTCCAATAGATGCTGTGTTAGCGGTATACGCTAAGGAAAATGGCCAGGGCATGATGTTTTCTGAAGATGATGGTGCGGTTTCATCGCCTGATAACGATGATGATCCATGATCCGGATCCTGATAAACCCAGCGCGTCCCAGCTTGCGCGTCGTAAAATAATAAAGAAAGCGATTCAGTTAGCAGTTAGCAGTTCGCAGAAATTTTAAAATCAGCACAACGTTTAATAACGTTTTTCACTTTTTTACGAATTACTGCCTACTGCCAACTGTTTTTGTTTCAGCCACCGAGTAGCTGGTGATCAACAAGGTCACAAATGCAGTGAATAACAAGCAAATGCACTTCCTGAATACGTGCTGTTGATTCCGACGGTACGCAAATCTCGACATCATTTAATGATAAGTCGAGCGGCCATTTTACCACCGGATTTACCATCCAGTGCGATCACGGTCATGTCGCGGTCATGCGCCGCGTCGATGGCAAGGTTTACGTTTTCAGAATTACCACTGGTGCTGATGGCAAGCAGAATATCGCCGGCTATGTCCAAGTGCGGTAACCTGTTTAGAGAAAATCTGGTTATAACTGTAATCATTGGCAATGGATGTCACCGTTGAGCTATCAGTGGTTAATGCGACTGCAGGCAGGCCAGGGCGCTCCATTTCAAATCGATTAAGCATCTCTGAGGAGAAGTGCTGGGCGTCACCAGCAGAGCCGCCATTGCCGCAGGAAAGCACCTTGCCGCCACTTAAAAAACACTGCGTAATAATTTGCGCGCTACGGCTGATTGGTTCAGCAAGTATTTCAGCGGCAAGCTGTTTGGTGCTGATGCTATCCTGAAAATTTTTGTTAATTCGTGAAATTAAATCCATAGCAAACCTGCAAATCGTTATCTGAAAAAGCTTGCTTAAAAAGCGTTAGCAATCCAGTCAAAAGTGTACTGTTGTTTATTGTGCTTAGTTTGAGTGTTTTTTGACATGGAAACAACATCAAACCGTGCATTTTCGTACTGAGTATTTTTCTGCAGGTATAACTCCGCTGTTTTCCTCAGTTTTTGCTGTTTGGCCGGTGTTACGCTCTCCAGTCCGCCGCCAAAGCTATTGCTTTTCCGGAAACGTACTTCAACAAATATCAGCATTTTCTTATCGAGCATGATGATATCAATCTCGCCCAGGCGGCAGCAGAAATTTTTATCAACCAGCTTCAAGCCCTGTGACTTGAGATATTGACAGCAGGCTATTTCTGCGTCTTCGCCCTGTTTTAGGTGGTCAGCTTTCAATTGATGGCTTGTCAGGCGGAGCTATGGTCTGTCGCCGGTGTAGTCGGCAGTATCTAAAGCGGTTTGTGAAATGACCGGTTCATAATAGACAGGCTTGCCATTTTTAAATGTGGCCCAGAGCAGCTTGCGTGTGATACGGTTGTTTTCGTCCAGTTGTATGTTGCCTGTCTGGCCAGCGTAAAATGCATACTCTTTATTTTTCAAATAATCCAGATTGTAAACCAGGTGGTAGGCATCAACGCCGAGGGCAAACAGGCGCGTGTAGTCTTCCTGCTGCGGCCAGTTTTGTTTAAAAGTTTTTGCCAGGGGGGACTGGTTTTGAAGTATCCATGGCAGGTCGCAATAGATTAGGCCATCGAGGTCACGATCAAGATCACGGTTGATTTTTCCGGTATAAACATGTGACGTCGAATAAACCGGCAGGTTGCCGGCATGATGAAATTTAAATGCGGGCATAATGCCTCTGGCCGACTGGTGAGTAGCCGCCAGGAATATCATATCAATGTCCTGACGGCGATAGGATTCGCTTTGTGTTTTTGCGCTAATCGTGTGTTCAACTTTTTTGCGGCGAATATCACTTTGATCAAGATTAAATAGTGCCCTGATTGGGCGGCGATAGTCATTGGTGTTAGTGGTGTAATTTTTTGCTGTTAATACCTTGCCGCCTAGAAGTTCATAGTGCTGGCTAAAGGCTGTATTTAAACGTTCGCCCCATTCACTGTCCGGGTAAAAAACGGCGGCTCGTAATTTATTTTGACGAATGGCGAGCTCCGCGACCTGCTGCGCCTCATCCTCCGGTGATAAACCAAACTGAAATAGATTGGCTGTGTTACTAAATGTGCTTTCTGAGTAATTGAGCGTTAGTACAGGAATGTCCAGTTCACTTTGTTGAGCAAGCTGGCTGATGACAATTTTATCAAGTGGACCAATAATATTGCTGGCGCCTTCATCTATAGCCTGTTGCAGTATTTGCTGAAAGGATAAATCCTTGTTGCTGCTGTCATAAAATCGGATAACAGGTTTTGTTGGTGAATTTGAATCATTGTAATAAGCGCTTAATATGCCGTTTTTAATTGTTGCTGTTACGTTTGAAAGTTTGCCTTGTAAAGGCAGTAAAACGGCAATTTGTTTTTTTTCAGTGGTCGTATAATGATAGTTGTTTATCAGCTCGCTCAAAAAAGTGTTACTCACGGGATGAGCGGGGTGGCGCGTTCCCCAGTCAAGTAATTCGTTTTCAAGCTGGTCGATTTTTTGCTGACCAGAGCGCATTACTTTTGCCAGATCTAACCAGCCTTGTATAGTAGGGTTTTTACTCTGTTGATTATCAAGTTGCACGTTTGGCAGGTTGGAAAGTCGCACTCCAGATTTTTCTGTTATTGCGTTCTTTTTCTTTCTCATTGCGAAGGTAAGCATCCAGCTGTACTCGCCGGTCAACTGCATACATATAGTTTCCGGATAAAAAATCCAGTTCAGCTTTTAATTCATAAAAATGAATTTGTTGTTCACGTGTTATGGGTTTGATGTCTGTGATTATGGCACTGGCTAGAATCGCGTTTTTTTCGGCAATGGCTATTTCAGCTGAAAGCAGTGATATGGAAGCCATTGCGGGTGCTGATATTTTTTTATCTGATTCTTGTCTCATAGCCGACCTGGTTTTTTATCGCAGCAAGTTGCTGTTTTGCCATTGCGATATTATCCGCCTCAATATAAATACGTGCAGCTTGAACTCGGTATTTTAATTGTTCTGTTTCTGTATTACTGTCTTCAGCAAGTTCCAGCAGTCTTTCAGCCTCCTCGGTTAAGCTAAGCTGTTTTTCAGTAACCGGCCGTGTCTCTTCAGCTGATTTCTGTCCGGGTTTTACCGGTTGCGTATCACAAGCTGAAACGATGATGATGCTGAGAAGTAAAAAGAGTTTTAATGTGTGTGATTTCAAGATACTATGTTGTGCCTGATGTTGTTATAAAAAAGAGCTGTTTTTACAAAAAAGTAAGTATGTTTTGCGAGCCTACGAGTGTCAATCAATATTCCTGAAAATAATTCCAAGAAGCATGAACTCGACAGAATACAGCTGGACCATTTGCGGCCGGATGTCTCAACGGGCTCATTGTATCTTGTTGCTACCCCAATAGGCAATTTAGCGGATATTACCCAACGTGCCATCGCTGTCTTAAGCCAGGTAGATATTATTGCGGCTGAAGATACCCGGCATAGTCAGCGTTTACTGTCGCATCTTGCTATAAAAACAAAATTAGTGGCATATCATGAGCATAATGAAGATTACATTACAGCCGAAATTATTAGATGAACTGGAGTCAGGTAAGACCATAGCATTGATTTCTGATGCGGGTACGCCGTTAATCAGCGACCCTGGCTACCGACTGGTAACGCAGGCGCATGATAGAGAGCTTAAGGTGGTGCCAATACCCGGTGTCTGCGCCGCCATCGCAGCGTTGAGCGTCGCCGGTCTGGCAACAGACTCGTTTGTATTTGAAGGCTTCCCGCCGGCAAAACAGGGTGCGCGGCTGCATTTCTTTGAGCAATTTGTTGCTCAAAAGCGAACCATGATTTTTTATGTTTCCTGTCATCGTATTATTGAAACACTAAAAGACATGCAAGCCGTTTTTGGTGGTACACGGCGTGTCAGTTTTGCCAGAGAAATAACAAAAACGTTTGAGACCATAAAAAGAATGACCTTGTCTCGAATGCTGGAATGGGTCGAGTCGGATGAAAATCAGCGCAAAGGTGAGATTGTCCTGGTGCTAGAGGGTGATGTGCAGGCTTCTGTTGATGTTACAGATGTCGATAATTACCTGTCAATATTGCTTAGCGAATTACCGGTTAAACAAGCAGTGAATCTGGTGGTGAAGATGACGGGCCAACATAAAAATGATGTATATAAACGCGCGCTCGCGCTGAAGGCGTCAAAGAGCATGGAATCTTGAGCCGATGAAAGTTATCTTTAAAATTATCGGTTTTTTCATATTAAGTTTTGTTGTCTCCAACTGTGCTTATGCGGAAAATGATAAAGCCTTTCTCTGGCAAGTCTCCTCTGGCCAGGCAACCGTGTATTTGATGGGCTCAATTCATTTTGCGGATAAAAGTTTTTATCCATTACGAAAAGAAATAGAAGCGGCCTATAGTCGCTCAAATGCGCTTGTGGTTGAGATGGACATTAATAAAGTAGATGCCGAGGTTTATCAGCAGATACTATCAGAGAAGGGCGTATTTAAAGATCAGGCTACAATAAAAGATGTCATTTCTGAAGAAACCTGGCTGCAGCTGCAACAGCAGTTACGGCATCTGGATGTGCCTTATGACACTGTAAAAAATTACAAACCGGGTGTGCTGGTACTGACTTTGACAGCGATACAGGTGATGCAGATGGGTTTTGATCCCGAGTTGGGAATCGATGCTTATTTTTTGAACAAGGCCGCCAGCCAGGGCAGGGAAATAATTGAACTTGAGAGTCTGCAGCAGCAGCTGGATTTATTTTTGAATATTCCTGACGGTGAGCTGTTGTTAAAAGAAAGTTTGCGTTCGCTGGATAAAGCAGAATTACTGATGGCAGATATTGTTCGTTTCTGGAAGCAGGGGAACGATGCGCAAATGAATAAACTGCTGTTTGAAGATGCGCTAAAAGAGTATCCGGCATTTAGCGAAATTTACGACCGCCTGTTTTATCGCAGAAACCGTCAGATGACGGAAAAAATCGAAACCATGTTACAAAACAAACAACAGCATAATGTCTATTTTGTTGTTGTCGGCAGCGGGCATTTGATTGGTGGCAAGGGAATAGTGCAAACGCTGCAAGACAAAGGTTATCAAATAAAGCGGATGTAGTTTTAAGTTTTTAGTTTTAAGTGACAAGTTGATAAAACTTAAAGACCGAGTTTTTTCTCCAGGTAGTGAATATTCGTACCGCCGGCCTGAAAACTTGCGTCATTCATGATTTCTTTGTGTAACTCAATATTGGTATTGATGCCGGTAATGCTGATTTCATCAAGTGCGCCTCTCATGCGTGCCAGTGCGACTTCTCTGTTGCAGCCGTAAGAAATGAGTTTGCCTATCATTGAATCGTAATGCGGCGGCACAGTATAACCGCCATAAATATGCGTATCGACTCGAATGCCAGGGCCGCCCGGCGGATGGTAACGCTCGATTTTTCCGGGTGACGGGATAAACGTTTTATGGTGTTCTGCATTCAGGCGGCATTCAATAGCGTGGCCACTGATTTCGATATCGCTCTGTTTGTATCGAAGTTTTTCACCCGAAGCGATGTAAAGCTGCTCTTTGATGATGTCGACACCGGTGATTTGCTCGGTGACGGGATGCTCTACCTGTACGCGGGTATTCATTTCAATGAAATAAAATTCCTCGTCCTGATATAAAAATTCAAAAGTACCGGCGCCGCGATAATTCATCTTGATGCAGGCGTCAACACAGCGCTGACCAATTTTTTTACGTTGCCTAGGCGTAATGCCCGGCGCAGGCGCTTCTTCCACTACTTTCTGATTACGTCGCTGCATGGAGCAGTCACGTTCGCCGAGGTGAATCGCATTGCCCTGACCGTCTGACAGAACCTGTATTTCAACATGGCGTGGGGTTTCAAGATATTTTTCCATATACACCATGTTATTACCAAAGAAGGTGCCTGCTTCCTGTTTGGTCAGTGCGATGGAGCTGTTTAAGGTTGCGTCGGAATGCACTACGCGCATACCACGACCACCGCCGCCGCCGGCGGCTTTAATAATAATCGGGTAACCGATTTTTTTGGCCAGTGCAAGATTGGTGTCGCTATCATCACCCAGAGAGCCGTCAGAACCTGGTACGCAGGGGACACCGGCTATTTTCATTGCCTCAATGGCGGCAACTTTATCGCCCATGGTACGAATAGATGACGGCGAGGGGCCGATAAAGATAAATCCGCTGTCTTCTACACGTTCGGCAAAGTCGGCGTTTTCAGACAAAAAACCATAACCGGGATGAATGGCAACGGCGTCGGTGACTTCGGCAGCGCTAATGATAGCGGGCACGTTGAGGTAACTCAGGTTAGATGCTGCCGGGCCAATACAGACAGACTCGTCCGCCAGTCGAACGTGTTTGAGGTCACGGTCAGCTTCAGAATGCACGGCAACGGTTTTAACGCCGAGCTCACGGCAGGCACGCAGTATGCGTAATGCGATTTCGCCTCGATTGGCGATAACAACTTTGGATAACATGTATTTGCGCCTTATTCGATAACGATCAGGGGTTGGCCAAACTCAACGGGTTGAGCATTTTCTACAAGAATGGCTTTAACCACGCCTGACTTGTCCGCCTCAATCTGGTTAAGAATTTTCATTGCTTCAATGATGCAGACCGTCTCGCCTTCGTTAACGCTGTCACCGATTTTTACGAACACCGGGGCGCCCGGCGAGGCTGAAGTATAGAATGTGCCTACCATCGGCGCATTGACTGTATGGCCGATGATGACGGTGCTTTCGCTTTCTGCTGTTTCAGCGACAGGTGCGGGTACAGGCGCAGCTGGTGCTGCCGGTGCCGGTGCATACTGTTGCGGCATCATCATGGCAGGGTTTGTTGAATAACGTGAAATGCGTACGGATTCTTCGCCCTCATTAATTTCGATTTCTGCAATGCCGGATTCATCCAGCAATTCTATTAATTTTTTTACTTTACGAATATCCATAGGAGATAACCCTGACTTAATTTGTCATATGTAATTGGACGATTGCTGCATGTAACGCCAGCTCATAACCTTGAGCGCCAAGGCCGGAGATAACTCCAACAGCTATATCAGAAAAATAGGAATGTTCACGAAAGGCTTCGCGTGCGTGAACATTGGATAAATGAATTTCAATAAAAGGGATGTTAACGCCGCTCAGGGCATCACGCAGTGCAACGCTGGTATGGGTAAAGGCAGCGGGATTAATAATGATGAAGCGCACCCCTTCTTTAGCGGCGCTGTGTATAATCTCAATGAGCTCAGCTTCGGCATTGCTTTGCACGCTTTCTAAAGTGAGGTTGTTGTCAGTGGCTATTTTCGATAATTTACTGTTAATGCTGTGCAGTGTGTCTGAACCATAGTGCTCCGGTTCACGGCTGCCTAGCAGATTGAGATTGGGACCATTGATAACGAGCAAATCGGGCATTATTGTAAGTTTTATTAGCCGTTTTTTATGAAAACATGTTTATGTCAATAATTGTGCATAAAATTTAGCTAAATGTCTACTTATTCGTCGAATTTGTAGCGAAATTCGTGAAATAGTTCAAATTGATGTCTTTTTATAGTTGAATGCCGTGTTCTTCCAGTAATTCCTTTGCGCGTATATTGCTGAGTTCTCCGGTGATCGTGTGGCTAATTTCGCCGCTGCGATTGATGACTACCGTGTATGGCAGGATGCCTATTCCGTTTCCATAGCGTTTCGCCAGGCCTACGCCATCGGCCTGTACAACCAGGGAGGGGTAATTCATGCCCATTTTTTCTGCGTAGTCGGTAACAGCTTGTTCGTCGTCAATGGCAATACCTATGATTTGAAAACCCTGATGACCATAGGCCTTTTGTAATTCGATAAAGGCAGGAATTTCTTTTTTACAGGGCGGACACCATGTCGCCCAGAAATTTAGAAAAATCAGTTTTCCGTCCCATTCTTTAATATTCCTCAATTGGCCGTTTAAATCGGTAGCAGCAAATTCGGGACGCTGCATACCAATGGCAGGGTTATTTTGTACCTTCTTCTGATGAAGGTATTTTTGTAAGGCAAAACCACTGCCTGCCGCGATGAGAATTGCAACAATAAAAATCAGGGTGTTTTTCATTTAGGTGTTTAGTGTCATTTACAAGTCTTAATAAAGGAGCCGTATTTTATAGGAAAATTAAGGAAATAGATTTTATATTGAGAGGTATATTCATTCGGTTGAGTTTTATTTGTGTTGTGACTTGTTGTTGTATTGGTTTTTGGCATTTACGACTTCTTTTTACTTTGGCATTGTGGTTCTCGCCACCACGGGCGAGTTACTCTTTTGCTACAGCCCAAAAGAGTAACCAGAAAAGGCCGCCACTACGGCTACGCCCCCATGAAGACTGGGGGTTCCCATTTAGCCAATACCGTTCTCATGCTGCGCCAGGACTCGCCCACGTATAAATCACGTGGCTCTGACATGCTGGCACCGATACCCCATGATAACTGCACGCCTAAATCGCTTGCCTAGAGGTGGAAGGGAAAAGTGAAAAACGAAGTAACGTCTTAAGATGAACTATAGCTATTGAAAATACAAAAGCATAATGTACAGCGCAAGACTTTGTTTCTTTGTTTTTGACTCTTGCCCTCTTCCACCTCACGTTGCTAAGCCGTATTGGTAGAGCAGATTCGCCGTGATCGTCGAATTTGTCCTGTGCGCCAGCATGGCTGAGCAGCACGTGCTTTTTGCAACGTGCGCGAGCTTCTGGACCCGCAGGCATGATAACGGACGGCCTTAACTGGGAACCCATTCTTTTGGGCTGTAGCAAAAGAGTGACTCGCCAGCGGTAGCCGTAGATGGCGGAACCCTTTCTGGTTACTCTTTGCGGCTGCAGGCAAAGAGTCACTTGCCCGTCAGTGGGCGAAACCACAAGAACAATTCAAAATAGCCGTAAATGCCAAACACCAATAGCACTACGAAACCCGCAATGCCAAAGTAAAATAAATCACAAGTGTTATAAAAGCCAGGCGAGCAGCACTGATTTCAACGTGAGTGCGTGAATCAATAAAACGCTGAGGTATTATTTAAAGGCACGTTTAATGTGCTGGCTGAATTGATCAGCAGGTTGATAACCCACGACACGATAGTTTCTGCGCTCTATGCCATCACTACCAAAAAACATGATGGACGGAGGGCCGATGATGCCAAAGTGTTTATACAGCGCCGTATCTTTATCATCATTTGGGGTAACGTCTGCCTGCAGTAAAACAACACCTTGCAGTGCTTTTTGCACAGCAGGATCAGCGAAGGTGAATGCTTCCATTTCTTTGCAGGAAACACACCAGTCAGCGTAAAAATCCAGCATCACTGTTTTACCTGCGGCTTTCGCTTTGTCGAGTTCGGCATTTAAACCGTCAACACCTTTTATTTGTTTGAAATTTAAATGTTCGACTTGTGTTACCGTGCCAGAAAAATTACCCAGGCCTTTCAATGGCTGAAATAAATTACGGTTTCCGCTGGCCAGGCCGATGACAATGATGATGCCGTAGATCAACAGCAATACACCGAGGCCTTTCCACAGTTTTTTCCAGCCGCTGCTGCCTGCGCTTAAGTTATCAATGGCGCCCATATAGATGGCAGAGACAATAATTAATGCTGCCCACAGTGACATGGTAAAGGCCACCGGCGCGACTCTTTCCAGTAACCAGATGGCCAGGCCAAGTAATAATACGCCGAATACGGCTTTAACCGCATCCATCCACATGCCAGCTTTGGGCAGGAATTTACCGGCAGAGGCACCGATTAATAATAAGGGAGCGCCCATGCCCATGCTTAGCGAAAATAAAGCCATTCCGCCAAGCATTGCATCACCGGTTTCAGCAATGTAGATCAGTGCGCCAACTAAAGGTGCAGTCACGCAGGGGCCGACAATGAGTGCCGACAGAAAGCCCATAATGGCAACGCCGACGATGTTGCCGCCTTGCTGACTGTTGCTTATGTGGGCCAGTTTACTTTGTACGCTGGCTGGCATTTGCAATTCATAGAAGCCGAACATCGAAAACGACAAGGCAACGAAAATGGCGGCAAAGCTACCGATAATCCACGGATTCTGGAACCATGCCTGAATATTTTCGCCGGATAATCCCACCAGTATGCCAACAACGGTATAAGTCAGGGCCATCGCGAGTACGTAAACAAGTGACAGGTAAAATGCTTTGCGTGTTGATATGTCTTCGCCTTGTCCGACAATAATGCCAGACAAAATAGGAATCATTGGGAATACGCAGGGGGTGAAGGCAAGTAATAAACCCGCACCAAAAAAGATAAGCAGGGTTAACCAGGTATTTCCGCTGCGCAGTGCATTCGCAATTTCATCCTGTTCAGAAACGGGTTCTATCTCTGATGATTGCTGCAGATCCGCTGCCTGTGTGGCTGCGTCGGCTACAGAGATGGGTGACAACTTAACCGTGAAATTTTTGCTTTGTGGCGGGTAACAGATACCGGAGATTTCAGAGCATCCCTGATACTTGACCTTGAAAGTTACATCTTTATCACCATCATAAGTGTATTGGTAGGGTAATGTGGCTTCAGCGAAATCATGGAACACATAAAGTGTTTCATTGAATATAGGGTCATCTTTGGCATCGCCAGCAGGGATAATCAGCGGTTCTGCGGTGATGGCCGCGTCATCTGTTGTAATCCGCATCTTGTTGCGGTACAGATAGTGCCCCTCGGCGATGACCCAGTTAACCTTGAATTGCCCGGGTTGTGAGTCGTAGCTGATTTGAAAGGCCTCATCGGGGTCGAGGATGTCGTCCTGTCCACCGAGTCCATCGAGAAGGTTAAAGCCTTCTGCAGCCCAAAGAGGTAAACTGGACGACAGGCTAACGCTGAGCAACAGTAAGAACGAAAGAAAGTGTTTAAATGTTTTATTCATGGTTTTTGGTTCTGCGTGTTGTTGTAAATCAACTGAAATTACCCGCTAATGCGTTAGACATGCCTATATTTTTAGGTTCCAAAAGCAGGTAGCAGCTGACATGTTGATGGTTTGTTTATTTTAAAGTGAACAGTAATACTAACAAAGAAAGCTCAAAAAAACACCTTAATATTATCTTAAATTACCGAATTCCGAAGAATACTACAGTCCCATGAAAAGAAGCTGGCCCCTGTTATTTATTATTATTCCACTGGTGGAACTGTACTTTATTATTGTTGTGGGTGAAGTGATCGGTGCGTTCTGGACGGTCATACTGGTGCTGCTAACTGCGGTCATAGGGGTAAATTTATTGCGTTTTCAGGGCATGAGTACGCTGACCCGGGCGCAGCAAAACATGGCGCAAGGCCAGATTCCGGCGATGGAAATGATGGAAGGCGTGGCACTGGCGTTTGCCGGTGTGCTGCTGATTACCCCGGGTTTCATTACCGACAGTATTGGTTTTTTATGCCTGATACCCGCCAGCCGGCAGGCAATTATTCGATATATTATGGCCAAATCAACCGTGCATACCGGTTTTTCGGACAGTGCAGTCAATTTTCGTTCAGCGCAGCAACACCATAGGCCAGCGTCCGGTTCAGCAACGACCGAGCAGAAAAAACCCGGCCGCACCATAGAAGGTGAGTACCGCCGGGAAGATTAGTTTTTAACAGCGAAACAGTAAAAACAATTTCTAGTCAGCGCACAGTTTTTTCTTATTATTTCACCGCTATACCCTTGTAATCATCAAAATCGGCCACATTAGTCAAATCATCAAACTTTCGGTGCTTAGTGCTTGACTCTACAGGTTTCGTCATTATGATTAGCACTCGCATCGAGAGAGTGCTAAAAATTATTAATAATATTCAATTTGAGGAAGATGAAAATGAAAATACGTCCATTACACGACAGAGTAGTCGTAAAACGTATGGAAGAAGAACGTACCAGTGCTGGTGGCATCGTAATTCCAGATTCTGCTGCTGAAAAACCAATGAAGGGCGAGGTTGTTGCCGTCGGTAATGGCAAAGTGAGTGATTCGGGTGAAATTCGTTCGTTAGATGTCAAAGTTGGCGACCAGATTCTATTTGGTAAATATTCAGGTACTGAAATTAAAATTGATGGTGATGAAGTCCTGATTATGCGCGAAGAAGATATTTTAGGTGTAATAGCTGCGTAAGCTGTTGGCACATTAATCATTAAGTATTAGATAAAGAGGATTTAAATATGTCAGCAAAAGACGTACGTTTTGGCGATGACTCACGTAGCCGTATGGTGAAAGGTGTCAACATTCTTGCCAATGCAGTAAAAGTAACACTGGGCCCTAAAGGCCGAAATGTAGTATTAGAGAAATCATTTGGTGCACCAACCATCACAAAAGATGGCGTTTCGGTTGCTAAAGAAATCGAACTGGAAGACCGTTTTGAAAACATGGGTGCACAGATGGTGAAAGAAGTTTCATCACAAACATCTGATATCGCTGGTGACGGTACCACGACTGCAACCGTATTGGCACAAGGTATTGTTCGTGAAGGCATGAAATCAGTTTCAGCGGGCATGAACCCAATGGATTTAAAACGCGGAATAGATAAAGCCGTTATTGCCGCTGTTGCGGAATTGAAAAAATTATCAAAACCTTGTGAATCGACTGAAGCTATCGCACAGGTGGGTACCATTTCTGCAAACTCTGATTCAAGTGTCGGTGACATCATTGCTGAATCCATGGATAAAGTGGGTAAAGAAGGCGTTATCACTGTTGAAGAAGGCACTTCATTAGACAACGAACTGGAAATTGTTGAAGGTATGCAATTTGATCGTGGTTACCTGTCTCCTTATTTTGTTAATGATCAGGAAAACATGAGTGCTGATCTAGAAAATCCTTATGTCTTACTGTTTGATAAAAAAATTGGAAACATTCGTGAATTGTTACCAACACTGGAAGCTGTTGCTAAAGCAAGCCGACCATTGTTAATCATTGCAGAAGATGTTGAAGGTGAAGCGCTTGCAACATTAGTCGTTAATACAATGCGTGGAATCGTGAAAGTCTGTGCTGTTAAAGCGCCAGGTTTTGGTGACCGTCGTAAAGCGATGATGCAGGATATTGCTGTATTGACAGGTGCAACCGTTATTTCTGAAGAAGTTGGTCTGTCATTAGAGAAAGCGACACTTGAAGATCTTGGAACCGCAAAACGCATTACTATCACTAAAGATAATACAGTGGTTGTTGACGGTGCCGGCACAGCAAAAGATATTAAAGCGCGAGTTGAACAAATTCGCACACAAATCGAAGCAGCAACATCTGACTACGATATAGAGAAACTTCAGGAACGTGCTGCAAAATTAGCTGGCGGTGTTGCGGTTATTAAAGTAGGCGCTGCCACTGAAATGGAAATGAAAGAGAAAAAAGCGCGGGTAGAAGACGCACTGCATGCAACTCGCGCAGCGGTTGAAGAAGGTGTAGTCCCCGGTGGTGGTGTTGCATTGATTCGTGTTTGTTCAGCAGTTGATGCAGTGAAAGGTGATAACCACGACCAGGATGTCGGTATCGCTATCGCACGTCGCGCAATGGAAGATCCGTTACGTCAAATCGTATCAAACGCAGGTGAAGAGGCTTCCGTGGTATTAGCAAATGTTGCAGCGAAAAAAGGTAACTATGGTTACAATGCAGCATCGGGCGAATACGGCGACATGATAAAAATGGGTATTCTTGACCCAACTAAAGTAACCCGTACTGCATTGCAAAATGCAGCATCTGTTGCTGGCCTGTTAATTACAACCGAATGTATGGTTGCAGAAATCCCTCAGGAGAATGCTGCACCAATGGGCGGCGGTGACATGGGCGGCATGGGCGGAATGGGCGGCATGATGTAACTTTGTTATATTACGCGCGCATTTATTCTTAATGCTAAAAAAGCCCCGCTATCATAGCGGGGCTTTTTTTATGCTTATTGGTTTTATACTCGTGGTAACGCCTTAGTGCCTTTACTTCTGGCTAAAGTGAGTCATCCAGTGCGCGCGCAGGGACGAAATAAGTACTTAATAAATAGGTGTGTATCAACGGTTCTGCGGTTAAGATACAGGTGTTAAGTTATTTTTGGAATCAATATGAATATAAATACACGTTTCGTTTTACTGGTTTTAATGAGTTTTTCTATTGTTGCCTGTGCTGCTTCATATAATGAAAAAAATGATATAAATGATATAAATGAGCCAGGTGCTTTAGATTTAATACTATGCGAAGAACCACGGCCGAAAATTTGTGCGCGTGAATACAAGCCTGTATGTGCAAGGTTCAAAGATGGGCACAGTAAAACTTATGCTACGGGCTGTAACTCCTGTACAGATAAAGCAGTCGTCGGCTATACAGCGGATAGTTGTTAGTTTGCTTTAATCATCATGATAAAAACTGTTTTACTTTTTGCTGTGATATTTTTGCCGGCTTGCTCAACAACGCCACCCGGAAACATTAACAGCAGCTGTGCTATTTTCGAAGAAAAAAATGACTGGTATGACGATGCAAAAGACAGTTTTGAGCGTTGGGGTGTGCCGATACATGTGCAATTAGCCATTATTCATCAGGAGTCACGCTTTAAATACGATGCAAAAACCGAAATGGAATATTTTTTATGGATAATACCTGTCGGCCGTAAATCATCAGCTTATGGTTATGCGCAGGTGAAAGATGGCACCTGGGACTGGTATATTAAATCCACCCGAAACTGGGGCGCGGATCGCGACGACTTCGACGATGCGGTCGATTTTATCGGTTGGTATGGAAAATACAGTTATGAAAAATTAAAAATTTCAAAATGGGATGCTTATAATCAGTATCTTGCCTATCACGAAGGGCATGGCGGTTATAAACGTAAAACGTATAACAGTAAACCGTGGTTAGTCAAGGTTGCAAAAAAAGTCGACCAGCGCGCAAAAAATTACCGGGCACAACTTGCCACCTGTGAAGATGAGTTAAATTCCACCTGGTGGTTCTGGTGAATTAATGGGCTGTAAAGAAAAACGTATCATCCTTTTATACATACAGATGAGCACAGACAGCGGTATAAAAAATATTAAAAACGTAGTCTCATGCTGAACCATGGTGACGGCTGAAAAAAGAAAATAGTTTGTTATCCCTGTTTATCTGCGGGTGTCTGTTGCAAGGAAATTGCTTATGACCAAAAAACCTGATCCTGGCGTTTCTCGTGAGCAAAGAATATCTGACGAAGGCTTAAGGCGGCTTGAAAAACAGTCTGCAGTCGGGTGTCAATATAAGTGCCAGTGTGTTGCAGCAGTGGATAAAGCGATACGGCGAGGCAGCAGCAGTTATCATTGATAAATACCATAAACAGTCAAAAGAAAAAAAAGGGTAATGACTGCGCCACGCCAGGACGTGGCAGAATTCCAGATGATCCGTTAATGGTCAGTGCTAATGAAGTATGATATCTGTTTCAATTGCGTTAATATAACACTGAAATTTATCGGGTTTATTGCGCTGCTTTAGACAGCCGATACATTACATAAGCGGAAACTGATTTTGCCAAAACGAGTTACATTAACGCAGGCCTGGAACGGTAACGCCGATTGCCGTCATTGCGCTATACGCAGTTCAGCGCTGTTCAGCGGATTAACCGAGCGAGATTTTGAATCGCTGCATGAACCCGTTGAGCAGTTGACCCTTGAGCCGGGTAATGTGCTTTATAAGGCGGGTGATTCAGGCCATCATCTTTTTACTGTGCGCAGTGGATTAATTAAACTGGTTCAGTATTTACCGGATGGTTCGCAACGTATCGTTCGTCTGGTGCACGACACTGACGTCCTGGGTTTGGAAATGATGGTTGGCGATCATTACGATCATGAGGCGGTGGTATTGCGCACTACCGAACTGTGCCGTTATCCGAAACAGGCGGTTAGTCGTTTAAGCAGACAAAATCCGGCCCTACATCAGGATTTGATGGCGCGTTGGCAAAAAGCACTGCAAGAGGCGGACTACATGGATAACGCTTTTGTCGACGGGATCATCAAGAAAGCGCATGGCTAATTTATTGCTGCTTTTAAATAAGGGAGAGTCGTCAGCAGAATGCCACTTACTGAGCAGAGAGGATATTGGTTCAATATTAAGTATGACGATAGAAACGTCTAGCCGAACCATATCAGAATTCAAGCGCGTTGGTTTAATCAAAGAAATCAGTCACAACCATTTTGAACTGGATATCCTATCCCTTGAAGCAGTCGTAGCCGGTTAAGCGGCACCGCCAGTTTCCTTCGCTTTACACTTCAATCGTTAGTTTATACACATCCGTGTGTGTCATGTAATGACACAAGAACGTGAAAGCATCCTTATAATACGTGGTGAAAAGTGATTTTTATCAATGCTTAAGCATTAGTGTTTGTTTACAATACAAAATTGTATTGAATCTAAAAACTATAGGAAATTATGAGTGATTTAGCTGAAAGTCTTTATCATCGTTTGGGCGGAGAAAAGATGTTGCGTGAATTTGTAGCGCAGCTTTATGATTTTATGCAGACCTCACCTGAAGCCGATCATGTCAGAAAAATGCATGCCAAAGATTTGTCTTATGCCCGTGACAGACTGTTTATGTTTTTAAGCGGTATGCTCGGTGGCGCACCGTTATATATGGAAGCATTTGGGCATCCGCGTCTGCGTCGCAAACACCTGCAATTTACCATAGGTGATGAAGAGCGTGATCAGTGGTTATTTTGTGCGCAACACGCAGCTGACCAATTGCACATTGCCGGCCATCTTCGCGAAGAATTAATGAAAGAACTCAGTGTTATGGCAAACCATCTACGTAATAAGGATGTTAGCAAGCCCACTCAAGACCAGGCTATTAATCCCCTTAGAAATTCGGGCGCCTTTCAGTAATGAATGAATTAAGCATTGCCGCAGCCTTTATGATAGGGCTGTTAGGATCCACACACTGCATTGGTATGTGCGGCGGAATTGTCGGCGCGCTAACCATGGGGTTGCCGGAAACAACGCGGCAATCTCCAGTTAAAATTATTTCCATATCTTCTGACCTATAACAGTGGCCGTCTCATCAGTTATTCACTGGCGGGCCTGATTGTTGGTCTACTGAGCAGCTCAGCAGGTAATTTTTTTCAAGTCGGACAATTTCCGATTGGCGGTATCGTCGGTGGACTGTTTATGGTGGCGTTAGGTATTTATATTGGCGGCTGGCTGCAAACCATGGCACCGTTGGAGCGTCTGGGCGGTCATTTCTGGCGAAAAATAGAACCTTATAGCCGCCGTTTTATGCCGGTTAAATCACCCGTACAGGCACTGGCTTTGGGTTTTTTCTGGGGCTGGTTACCCTGTGGCCTGGTATACAGTACGCTGGCCTGGGCGGCTACCTCGGGTGATGCTGCAAATAGTGCAATTTTAATGTTGGCTTTCGGTGCGGGCACGCTGCCGATGCTGGTGGTTTTGGGCGGTTTTGCAGAAAAATTACAGCACTTCACCCAGCATAAGTGGACGCGATATGTTGCCGGTATTCTATTGATTGCTTTTGGTGCGATGATATTGAGTAAAGCGTTTGGCGGCGGCCATAAGCATGGTATGCAGCATGATATGAGCGGTGCTGGCCAGCATTCAATGCAGCAAAAAATGCCAATCGACGGACGACTACAATATTTTAATGTGCTTTCTTAAGCCAGCTGGTTAGAAAGGTAAAGCTTGATGACATATTTAGCGGCAAAACCAAAGATACCGAGGCCCAACCAACAAATAAAATCATCATGCCGTAACGGCCGGCTTTCGATTCTTCTGCCAGTTTATAAACAATAAACAGCATATAGCTGATGCCGAATGTGAGTCCGAGTGTTAGCGAGATTTCGGTAAATTCTTTTTCGGTCATGATGAAGCAATGGTTAGAAGGCAGGATCGAGTATTATAGTTTGCTTATATACTGTTTAATATAATCAATTTGGTATAGTCGGTATCAATGTTTGCGCAGTCACTACGGGTCGTTAGTCTTATTTAGGGAGTGATTAAGACGTTGGATTTCCGCAAGAGTGACGGGTCTTGAGTTATAAGTAGTAAGTTATAAGCTTTTACATATACAGCTTAGAAGTTTAGACTTCTCATAACGAATGATTAATAAAGATTGAATTCATGGATCCAATATCACAAGCCAGTCTTGGCGCCAGCCTGTCGCAGTCATTTGCCAGGGATAAATCCAAGCAATTTAGCGCACTGCTTATCGGTGCGCTTGCAGGTATGGCGCCTGACCTGGATATGTTTATTCGCTCAGCAGAAGATCCATTATTGTTTTTAGAGTTTCATCGGCAATTTACCCATTCATTAATTTTTATTCCGGTTGGTGCATTTCTTTGCAGCCTGGTATTTTATCCCTTCTTCCGAAAAAAATTATCCTTTGCGCAGATATACCTGTTTTCATTTTTAGCTTATGCCACGCATGGAATGCTTGATGCCTGTACCTCTTATGGTACGCAGCTGTTCTGGCCTTTTTCCAATGACGAGTGGCATGGAACACGGTATCAATAATTGATCCTTTATTTACCCTGCCAATCGTTTATTTAATCTCGCTTGCTGCCTATCGAAAGAAACCGGTATATGCGCGAATGGCTTTTTCTTACGCCATATTGTTTTTATGTTTAGGCCTGGTGCAAAAACATCGAGCAGAAAATGCTGTTTATGAGCTGGCGCAGACGCGTGGCCATGAAATTGAAAGAATGCACATAAAACCCGCCTTTGGTAATCGTCACTTATGGAAGCTGATATATGAATATGATGGGCGTTATTATGTCGATGCGGCAAAAATTTTAATCGATACAGAAATTATAACGGGCACATCAATTCAAAAGTTGAATGTAAAGCATGATTTCCCATGGTTGCCTGAAGACAGCCAGCAGGCAAAAGATATAGAACGCTTCCGCTGGTTTTCAGATGGTTTTCTCGCGGTCAGTACACATGACCCTGATTTGATAATTGATATTCGTTATTCCTATTTACCTAATCGTATCAATGCAATGTGGGGTGTAGCCGTGGATAAGAATTATATGAATGAACATGTAGAATATTTAATGAATGGCCGGCCGACTGAGCAAACATTACAGCGGTTTATTGAAATGGTATTTTGATTTTTTATTATTATGTTTTGTGACTTGTGTTTAGCATTTACGACTGCATCCTATTCTGGCATTGCGGATTTCGGCCCGCAGCCGAGTCGCTTGTTGTTGTTTTTGTGTTTTGTGATTTAGCATTTACGGCTATTTTGAATTGTTCCTGTGGTTTCGCCCACTGACGGGCGAGTGACTCTTTGCCTGCAGCCGCAAAGAGTAACCAGAAAAGGCCGCCACTACGTCTACGCCCCCATAAAAAACATGGGGGTTCCCATTTAGGCAATACCATTATCATGCTGCGCCAGAACTCGCCCACGTTGAAAAACACGTGAGCTCAGACATGCTGGCACAGAAAACCCATGATAACGGCACTGCCTAAATGGCTTGCCTGAGGTGGAAAGGGCAAAGTCAAAAACAAAAACAGTGGAGATGTTTTGGCTTTATTTTTATTTTCTGATTATGTTTCGGTTTTTTGTTTTGTTGTTTGGCATTTACGGCTATTTTTGAGTTGTTCCTGTGGTTTCGCCCACTGACGGGCGAGTGACTCTTTGCCTGCAGCCGCAAAGAGTAACCAGAAAAGGCCGCCACTACGGCTACGCCCCCATAAAAGACATGGGGGTTCCCATTTAGCCAATACCGTTATCCTGCTGCGCCAGAACTCGCCCACGTTAAAAAAACACGTGTGCTCAGACAGCTGGCACAGAAAGCCCATGATAACGGCACCGCCTAAATGGCTTGCCTGAGGTGGAAGGGTCAAGGTCAAAAACGGTGGTGACGTCTTGTGCTGTACTTTGACTTTGGCTTTTATTTTGGTTTCTGACTTTGTTTCGTTTTTCGTTTTATTCTTGTTTTTACTCCCGCCTCTCGATTGCTGAAGCTGGGGGTATTGGTAGAGCAAATTCGCCAGGGACGGCGAATTTAGCCCTGTGCGCCCGGACGGCGCATCAGGGCGGGCTCGTAGGCAATACCCCCAGCTTCAGGAACCCCGCAGGGGCAATCGAGTAGCGGCGGCCTTTTCTGGTTACTCTTTTGGGCTGTAGCAAAAGAGTCACTCGCCAGCGGGGCGAGACCCGCAATGCCAGAATAGGATGCAGTCGTAAATGCTAAACACAAGTCACAAAATACAACAACAATGCAACTCGCCAGCGGGGCGAGACCCATAATGCCAAAGTAAAAAACCAACAGTAATCGCTATAAACCCAATTCCAGTCGAAACAAAATATTATAAAAAATTAAATTTCTACGTATTGAACAAAAATCAAATCCTATCGAGTAGAATACGCTGCCTCAGGATAAATTCACGACGATGTACTCACAGCAACAAGCTACAAATAAACCCGGACTCAATCCACAGCAGAAACTGGCAGCGCGCACTATTGATGGCCCGATGCTGGTTCTGGCGGGTGCGGGCAGTGGTAAAACACGCGTTATCACTGAAAAAATTGCTTACCTGATTGGTGAATGCGGCATTTCTCCTTCGCGCATTGCTGCGGTAACTTTTACCAATAAATCAGCGCAGGAAATGAAAAGCCGTGTGAAGAAACTGCTTGGCGGTAAAGCCAGCCGTGGCCTGCGTGTTTCGACATTTCATCGCCTGGCATTAACTATCCTGCAACAGGAGTTTGCTGCGCTGGACTATAAAGCGGGTTTTTCTGTTTTTGCCACCGCTGACTGTATTACCGTGTTATCTGAACTTTTAAAGCTTACCGGTGAGCGCGGACTGGATGCGGCGGAATCGGCGCACTGGCAAATCTCGCAATGGAAAAATGATGGCGTGATGCCTGATCAGGCCGTTTTAGTTGCTGTAGATGACCTGCAGATGAAGATCGCCAGGTTATATGTTCAGTATCAGCGCCAGTTGCATGCTTATAATGCCTTTGATCTGGATGACCTGATTTTGCAAACCGCGCAGCTGTTTAAAACACGCGATGATATTTTACAAAAATGGCAAAACAAAATTCATTATCTGCTGGTTGATGAATACCAGGATACCAATGCCATGCAGTATGAGCTGGTTAAAATGCTGGCAGAAAAACGCCAGTGTTTAACGGCTGTAGGTGATGATGACCAGTCTATCTATGCATGGCGTGGCGCC
Source organism: uncultured Gammaproteobacteria bacterium (assembly GCA_963768125.1). Taxonomy (GTDB): domain Bacteria; phylum Pseudomonadota; class Gammaproteobacteria; order SZUA-229; family SZUA-229. The sequence goes on along the minus strand of CAVYHC010000020.1, from coordinate 8,894 downwards.
AAGCCGGAAAACCTTGAGCAGCTGTCAAAAGATTTTCCAACCTTAAAAGTAATAAAACTCGAGCAAAATTACCGTTCTACGCGCCGCATTTTAAAACTTGCCAATGAACTCATTAAAAATAATCCGCATGTTTACGAGAAAAGACTGTGGAGTGATTTAGGCATGGGCGAGAGTACTCGCCTGATTCAATGTAACAGTGAAGAAGATGAAGGTGAGCGTGTTTGCATGGAATTGCAATCGCATAAAATTCAAAACCTGGCAAAATATAAAGACTATGCGATTTTATATCGCGGAAATTTTCAGGCGCGTGTATTTGAAACTTATTTACGCGGTATGCATATCCCTTATGTTGTCAGTGGGGGCATCTCGTTTTTTGAGCGGGCAGAAATAAAAGATATAGTGGCCTATTTAAGGCTGCTGGTTAATCCGGATGATGATGCCGCTTTTTTGCGAGTGATCAATACGCCGCGTCGAAGCATTGGTGCGACCACACTGGAAAAACTCGGTAAATATGCCACTAAAAGAGAAGTCAGTATGTTAACGGCTTGCAGTGAAGTCGGCCTGGAATCTAAAGGTTTCTAAAAGCGCCTATAAAAGTCTTAGTCTGTTCACCGACTGGTTATTACGACTGTCACATCGTGCCGAGGATGAATCAGCAACAGAAATAACACGGCAGCTGCTTGACGATATTCATTATGAAAGCTGGTTGCGAGAACAAAGTAAAGATATTGAAACAGCGGAACGGCGCTGGAAAAATGTTATGGAGTTAATGGACTGGCTGGCGCGCCTGCAGAAAAAGGATACTGATGCCAGTGTTGCAGAACTCATGGCGCAGTTATCGCTGATGGATATACTGCAACGCAATCAGGATGAAAGCGAACTGGATGCGGTGCAGTTGATGACTTTACATGCTGCCAAAGGTCTTGAGTTTCCGCATGTATTCCTGGTTGGTTTTGAAGAAGAGTTAATACCGCATGCCACCAGTATTCAGGAAGATAATATCGAAGAAGAGCGCCGGCTTGCTTATGTTGGCATTACCCGTGCTGAAAAAAGTTTAACCATGACCATGGCGCGAAGCAGAAAACGTTATGGCGAAAAGATAATCTGTGAACCCAGCCGTTTTCTTGATGAATTACCCGAAGAAGAAATAGAGTGGTTAGGTGGTAAAGCATCAAAAGAAAAAACATCACAGGATAAAGGCAAGGCACATCTGGATGGATTGAAAGCCTTGCTGGGTTAATTTTACGCTATTGATAGGCCGCGGCAGTTAACAATGTTTAACATTCGCCTCATTTAATATATGTCAAAATGACGCATGTATGACTCGCTGAGTGCGTGTCAGAGGCGCTAATTGCAGCTACTCGTGACCTTGTTCTGTTATGTGATGCATTTATCGGCAGCAATGGTGCAATAATTTTTTACTATATTTACATTTAAATTTGAAAGGATAATGACTATGAAACTAAAAACATTAAGTACACTGATATTATGTGCTGTATCAATGCAGGCAGTGGCAAATAACAAAATATACTGGATAGCCCCTGACGGCAACTATGCACGCGCTACAGATGGTACATGTGTGCGTACCATTTTATGGACAGAAGAAAAATCGATAGACGGTTGTGAAGGCCGTGCTGAAAAAATTGCTGCTGCAAAACCTGTACTTGCACCAGTCGCTGCCATGGCTGCGGTAGCTGTTCCAGCAGCGCCTGCTTATCGTGACCTTAGCCTGGCATCCGGTGCGTCATTTGAATTAGGGGGCAGTACGTTAAGCGCGAAAGGTAAAGCGGCTGTTGCTGCCTTACTGGCTAAGTTTGAAGGTGAAACAATTAATTCTGTCATTGTTGAAGGTCATACCGATGACCGTGGTGATGCGGCATTTAACCAGCACCTGTCAGAAAAGCGTGCACAAGCGGTTAAAGCTGAACTGGTCGCTCAAGGTGTGGATGCCTCTATTATTAGCACAGTGGGTTTTGGTGAGTCTAAGCCGATAGCGGATAACAATACTCGTGATGGTCGTGCCCAAAATCGCCGTGTTGCCATCAAGGTTGATGCGAAAACTCGACAGTTATAAAGAAATGTTGAAGTTGTAATATGATGCAGCTAAAAGCCCCCCAACTGAGTTGGGGGGCTTTTTTTTGCGTGATAATAACGAGATTTTGCTTTTATATTGTCAGCTTTACTGGATTGCTACGCGTTAAACTACTGTATTTAATGAAAATTGTTTACTTTATGCCCAGAGGTATGCAATATATAGAGTAATTAACTGTGAATAAGGTAGCTTGTGGAAAAAAATATCTTTTCTAATAAGGGAAGCGCTGATTCAAAAGCTAAGGTCTATACTGAAGAGCAGCAAGATCAGTTTGTTTCAAACCTGAGGCAAGCTATTTGCAGTGATGAACTGCGTCTTCAGTATCAGCCTCGCTACAACCTGACTACAGGTAAAGCCGATGTTCTAGAAGCGCTGGTCCGGTGGCGACGTCCAGGTGTTGGCCTGTTTTATCCAGAAGTTTTTATTCCAGTTGCTGAAAAAAATAGTTTGAACTTTTCTCTGGATTTTTGGGTATTTGAACGTTGTTGTCTTGATATAAAGCGCTTGCAAAAAACAGTTAATCCCTATTTGAAAATTGCTGTTAATTTTTCGGCACTCTCCTGTGAAAGCCTTTACTACGCACAAAAAATTATCGAGATTAGTGAAAAACATGGCGTACGGTTATCGGATTTTAAGTTTGAGATAACGCAGTCTACGCATGTTCGCGACATTCGAAAGGTGAATTCTTTTTGTGAAACATTAAAAACCCGTGGTGTTGAATTTAGTCTGGATGGTTTTGGCAGTGGGCAATCGTGTATGTATGAATTGAGTGTGTTACCGGTTACTGCGGTAAACATTGATCAAAGTTTTGTTCATGGTATTGGAACGTCTAAACGTTGTGAAAAGATTATATGTTCATTGCTTAATTTGGTAACAGACCTGGGTATGCAAACCGTTGCTGTCGGCGTTGAAAATAGCAAGCAATACTGGTTTATGCGTGAGGCGGGTTGTGATCAACTGCAGGGTTTTCTGCTTGCCAGGCCAACAAAGCTTGACAATATAAAGTTACCGTCCTTGATTGAACCTGTCATCGATAATTGGTAAGTTTCCGTTAGCTGACTAGAGCCTGGATAAGGTTTCTACGGCGGTGTATTAAGCGCTTATATGGTTATGCATGAAGCCCAGAGGCGAATTACTTATGGTTGCAATGACCGGGAATTAAAACATTAAGTTTATTATCGCGGCTGCTTCTGGCGCTGGGCTCTCGCCAGCAATAAATTTCGGTTGCCGCTGGATCGCAGGATTGACAACTGGTACCGCAGGAAGCAGTCGCAGAACTTTTTTCAACTTTTCCTTTACGAATCCATACCTCAAGCATGCCGCGTACGGCGTCAGCATCGGCATCAAAATGCAGGGCAATATCGCTAAGGGTGCATTGCCCTCGTTGTTTCAGGTAGTCACGTACTTCAGATAAAATCATGCCAGCAGCCCCTTTACGCGCCCATTTCCGATGCATCGGCTTGAATGTTTGCATCTTTGTGCGCCCACTGCCGAAGACCATAGATCAGGGCGAGGAACAGGATAACGACACCGCTCAGCCAGAGCCCTGAAAATAACGGGTGCTGTGAAAAAGTACCGATCTGATAAAAACTGCTGGCAGTAATGTAAGCAATGGTTGTGGTCCAGACTGCAACAAAAACGGCCCATGCGGTGCCGGCTTCACGACGGATAGCGCCGATGGTTGCGACACAGGGAAAATACAGCAGAATAAATAATAAATACGAAAATGCACCAGCCTGACCGTCAAAACGTTTGATCATGGCACCAAAGGTGGCGTTATCTATGTTCTGTTCAGCAGCGGCGGCTTCCAGCGAATCGATGTTACCGACGTTCATTTGCAGAGGGTCAGCAAACATATCGGTAACGGCAGCGAGGTTTTCCGGTACCGTCGCTGCCGCATCGCTGATCGATTGCCAGAAATCAAAAACCTCATCATTATTAACATAACCGGCATCCTGCCTGGCCAGTGATGAATACAGTGTATCCAGTGTGCCAACCACCACTTCTTTTGCCAGCACGCCGGTAATAATGCCTAAAACCGCAGGCCAGTTGTCTTCGGTAATGCCCATCGGTGCGAATACCGGCGTGGCTGTTTTGCTGATAGCTGCAAGTACCGAATTTTCAGAATTTTCATGACCAATTGAACCATCCGTGCCAATGGCATTAAGTACATTGATAACCAGTACCATGACAACAATAACCTGTCCGGCTTCTTTAATAAATAGTCGAACACGATCCCAGGTGCGAAGTAATATGCCTTTAAGTGTTGGCATGTGATAGGGCGGAAGCTCCATCATGAAGCCGCTGCTTTCACCCGATAAGAATAGTGCGTTTCATTAACAGGCCGGTAAGCACAGCGACAATGATGCCGATAAGATAAAGTGCAAATACCAGGTTTTGTCCGTTTGTTGGAAAAAAGGCAGCGACAAATAATGCATATACCGGCAGGCGTGCGCCACAGGACATGAATGGATTCATTAAGATAGTAAGTTTGCGTTCGCGTACGTTTTCCAGTGTGCGTGTTGCCATTACAGCAGGAACGTTACAGCCAAAGCCGACAATTAAGGGTACAAAGGCTTTGCCCGGCAGGCCAATGCTGCGCATGAATCGGTCCATGACAAAAGCAGCGCGTGCCATGTAACCACTGTCTTCCACTGCCGATAAAAACAAATACAGGGCAGCAATAATAGGAATAAAGGTGGCAACAATTTGAATACCGCCGCCGAGACCGTCAGCTAAAATGATGCGCAGAAAATCAGGCAATCCGATGCTGCCCAGGATTTTAGAAAAACCATCAACAAAAATGGCGCCGGCAATGCCATCGAAAAAATCGATAAATGCACCACCAATATTGATGGTGAACATAAACATTAAATACATTACCATCAGAAATACAGGAACACCAAAGGCGGGGCTTAACACCACGCTATCAATTTTGTCGGTGATGGTTTTGCCGACTTTGCCTTTTTCTCGAACCACGGTTTGCGCCAGCGCATGGGCGTGACTGAAGCGGCTGTCAGCGATATGAATATCGGCCTCTTCGCCGGCACGTTCTTCGATAGCCGATTTCCATTTTTCGACTTCATCAAGTACGGATGCGCCACACTGCTGTTGCGCATTGTCGTCGCTTTCCAGCAGTTTAAGAGCCAGCCAGTGTAAATTACTTTTTGCCGCAATACTGCATTTTTCCAGGCGGGGAATCAGCGCAGCAATGGCCTGTTCGACAATTTCATCATGTGCCAGGTGAAAACCGCCGCTGTGTTCGCCTGAGGTAACGGCTAGAATCTCCTGTTTGAGTTTCTCAATGCCTTCGCCGCTGAGTGGCCACGATGGGTACTACCGGGCAACCCAGTTCCTGCGACAGTTTTTTAAAGTCTATCTCAATGCCGCGTTTACGCGCGACATCCATCATATTTAATACCAGCACAATGGGTACGCCCATTTCAAGTAACTGTGCGGTGAGGTAAAGATTGCGTTCCAGATTGGCCGCGTCAACGACATTAATGATCAGATTGGCATCGCGTGATAATAGATAATCGCGGGTAATTTCTTCATCAATTGAACTGGCATCAAGCGAGTAAATGCCGGGTAAATCATAGCTGGTGACAGTACGGCCTTGCAGTTCAAAAAAACCCTGCTTACGATCGACGGTAACGCCGGGCCAGTTCCCCGTCTTTTGGCGAATGCCGGTAAAGGTATTAAACAGTGCAGATTTACCGCAATTGGGATTGCCAGCAATGGCAATGGTCAGTGAGTTTATTTCAGCAGCGTCAGCTTCTATGGATATTTTCAGAGCGGCTCATGGCTGTTTAGTTTTCGAGAGGTTCTACCAGTAGCTTTTCCGCCATGCCTGGACCCAGTGCGACACGTGTGCCGGCATTTTGAATAACAACGCTTTTACCGCGATGATTGAGCATATTAACGACCGTACCAACACGCAGACCGAGCGATAACATGCGTCGAACCATATGTTTGCCGCCTTCAATTGAAGCGATGCGGCCACTGCGACCGTTTTGCAGGGCGAGTAAGCTGGTTGTCGGTTCTAAATTAGTCATTACTGGTTAGATTGCTCTTAAAGAGAATAGTTCTCATTCGTGATTAGGCAATATTAGACCTATCTTAAATAGAATGCAAGAAACCCAAAGAGGATATATAAAGAGCAGGGTTTGGGGAAGGTGTAGGGGTCGGAGTTCAGCGGCTTGAGTCGTTGTCCGTGAAAACAATAAAACAGTTAATATTCAATTAGTTATAAATTGTAAGGCTTGCCTGTCATCATCGTGCAGTCGGGCGATGTTTAAAATACCTGTTAATTTGGGGCATTATTTTGATGCCGGCAGGTAAGTGAGGTTTGTGCCTTAATTATTGAGCATCGCGAGTGATACTCAATACTGTGTCATGAATAAATATCTTTAATATTGATAGTGTTTATTGGCGCCAAATTTTTTCTGTAAATCTCTTAAGATTAAATAGGTCCAGGGCCATAACAGTGTGCTGGTAATTGTCGGCATGAAATAAAGCCAGCTGTCTGGCGCGCGACCTAACATGCCATCAACCCAGAGAGTCAGCAGCTGTTTTATTAATAACAGGAAGAAAATCACTATCGCCTGTTGCAGCAGCGAGGCAACGCGCAGGCGTTGATGCTGTAACTGGATGACAAAAATGACCAGTACCATGCCAAGGGCATGCTGTCCCATTAATGTGCCGTAGCTTACATCCAGTAATAAACCGGAAAACCACGCGATGGTTACGCCGACTCTTGAAGGTACCGTCATTGCCCAGTAAATCAATACCAGTGTTATCCACTCTGGCCTATACTCAACCGCCCAGTCAGGTAGCGGTATGATGGCAAGCATGAATGCGCCAATAACGGTAATTAAACCTATGCGCAGTGTTTTATTCACGCTTGTCTTCATCCTGTGTTGATGGCTCTTCCTGGCTTAGCCCATCGCTTGAACTTTCATTCTCCGTGGATGTGTCAGAGGGTTTACTGTTTGTGCTGCTTTCCTCCGCCTGTTTTTCGTTGCCTGCAAAATTTTCTGTTTTATTGACGGCTTCATTTCGCCATACCAGCAAGACTTCGCGCGTTTTATCCAGTTGCGCAAGAGGAGCCGCTTCAACCGTGGCAAACGGTTCTCCCGCAGGGCGTTCAACTTTTGTGATACGAGCGACGGGGTAATTGGGCGGGAATGTTGGCAAGGTTACGTTTTACCAGTAAGCACCGAGCACAGCTAAAGTCGCAGAGGTCGCAGGGCGGCCAAGGCACAAATAGGTTGTCGAAGATCGAGTGCGAAACAGGGACTTGGATGTCCTGTTTCGCATCACGAGATCAAAGACACGCTTTGCTGTTCATGCAATGGGTCCTTTGAGGTCTGGGCTAGGGTGAGCACCCAGGCTGTGATCGGGGATAAAAAATAGTCGGTTAACTCTTTCAACTCGGCGGGGTCGACTCACATGTTTTCTGCGTCCTCCTTTATGTACATCTGGATTCGGTCGATCATGACCTTGGCGTAGCTCGATCGTTCGATATATGGATTTCTGTAGAAGATGGCCTTGCTTTCAACACCTTCTGGTTGAAGCTTTGAATAGGTGCTGAGAAAGCCCTTAGGCTCGTAGTCACCTAATCGCCAACTCTCGTTATCTTTGGCGGCATGGACATTCCAACCAAAGCAAGTGTTATGGCCATCACAAATACAAGCCAAGTAGTTAAATTAAACATCTGATACTTGTAGCATGGGGGTTAAAACGTGCCGAGAAAGCTCGCCAGAGCAATCATGACAATAAGCGCGATCAACGGGGTAATTATTGCAGTGACGAAGATGTCGAGATAGGAATCGCGATGGCTCAAGTTGGTCATACGGTGAGTAGGGTGATAACAGCGCCGTTATGGGGGAGTGCATCCAAGGAGCCAGATGCCACGGCAGTTACACGGTGCATCGCCTCGAGCGAGACACCTGCGACATTTGCGAGATCGACGAGCGTGGGCCCAAGTGTGTCAAGGGCAATACTCATTCCGCCCGATGCCGACCTGTGGGTCTCGAATTCGTAGTTACGCAGCCATCGGAAGCTGGACGAGCTCGCGGCAATGCGTCTGCCAGCGGTAACGATCCAGGTTGGCTTTTCTGGTTTTGGATTCACCACTGACTTGTGCCGGCGTATCGCCTTTGAGCGAAGCGTGAACTCGACTGTGGTTATAATATTCCAGGAACACGCCAAGCTTTTTCTCCAAGTCAACAGCGTTCCAGAATAACGTCTGGTCAAGAAACTCACGACGAATGGTTCCAATCAGGCGCTCCACAAATGGATGAGAAATGGGTGTATAAGGGATGCTTTTGATGGGGTCAATTTCAAGAATACGGAGGTTCGCCTGCCATCGGTGATACTCGAAAAGTGGATCGTGGTCAGAGCTTAGATATCGTGGTGGTTCCTTTCCCGAAATGACTCGGTTGAACATGCGGCAAAGCGCGACGCCATCGACATCGTCCGGCCTGCACACCGAAACCGATGAGACGGCGGGTGAACTGATCCATCACCACCAGCACCCAGTGGCTTTTGAGGCGAATGGACTCACAGCGAAACAGATCGACACTCCAAAGGCTGTCCTTCATGTGACCCAGGAAGGTGAGCCACGAAGGGCCACCGCCACCGGATTCTGGACGATAGTGTTTGGCCAGTACGCGTCGGACGACATGCTTATCAATCTCGATACCAAAAGTTTTCGAGATGATCAGGGCGATCCGAGGGCAGCCGAAGCCCCGATTGCGGCGTTTGAGCTCGACAATGGCGCGAATGAGTGGTTCGGATG
>CAVYHC010000019.1:0-45080 GCA_963768125.1 uncultured Gammaproteobacteria bacterium | reverse complement strand
ACCATTTGGTCTGCTCGCCTGCTTTGCTAAACCATTTCACTGCCTGCTGTGCGTTTTTCTCCACACACTCACCTTCCATGTACATAAAACCCAGTCCATGCTGCGCAATAGCGTGGCCCTGTTCGGCGGCGGCTTTCATATATTCGAAGGCCTTGGCTTCGTTTGCCACTACACCTAAGCCGTTTTGATACATGATGGCGCAGCGATGTTGCGATTCAGCATCGCCAGCTTCTGCCAGTGGCGCTAAAAATTGCAGCGACTGTTTAAAATTTTTCGCTTCAAAAGCAGCAATACCACTGGAAAAACTGGCATCAGCATCACTAATGCTGATTGCTTCATTGCTGTTGTCATTTGTTGATTCTTCGGTCATCTCGGTGCTCACAAACAAAAGAGCAAGTTTATCATGCCTGCATTTACCGCATAGACCAAAATGCAAACGCCTGCATCAATACGGCTGGTCGCGCAGAGCAAAAAAAGCGATGGTCAGCAAGCCTTGCCGACAATGTTATAAAAAAACTGCGCTCAGACTAAATTAAATGATAGATGACACAGTGACCGCAACATAATGCAAAATCAATAAGCAAAACGGGTCGATCAATGATCGATTAATAAGAAAATATAATGAAAAAACAGTTCTATTTGTCAGATTTTTACCAATTAATCATTATATTTCAATTAGTTATATTCAATGCAAATAAAATAAATCTGTAAAATTAATCGACTATCACTGATCAGCATCCACCCGTATTTATCAACAGGCTAGCCGTAATAACACGCCCGTTTTTCGAAAATAATAGGCCCACTAAACAAATATACAGCTTAATATCATGACTCCCTCTAAATGGATATTAGCTACGCATTCCAAAATCAACTCACACTAGGTATAATCTGCGCCCAATAAAGAACTGTACGTTAGCTGGTACAGTTGAACGTTATTCAAAGTTGTAGCCACTGTGGTTTCAACGATACGCAACATATGTATAGAAGCCCGAGAGGAAACTAAGATGAATCAAGATTACTATAATGCAGTTACTAAAATGGAAGAAGCTGGCGTTGATCCAGAGTACATCATTGGATGGGAAGGTGGTTATGTATTAAACCCACCACGCGAAGAGCAGCGAGTAACAGAAGCTTACGAAGCGGGTTACGAAGACGGTAAAGAAAAAAATGCTGATAATTTCAGCTCATGGGTTAAATAAGTCATCGCTACATAAGCAACGATTTAATCAGTCCATAAAAAAGCCGCTGCGGGTGAAATACCCGCAGCGGCTTTTTTTATGCAGTCAATTTATACCATTGACGCCGAAAAAAGAGCATTTTTCCGCGAAGCACGCAAAGGACGCGAAGGACGCGAAGAAAAAACTTTAATAGCATTTTTCCGCAAATGAACGCAAATGAACGCAAATAAAACACTAAAATTTTTAAATTTTTTAAACTGTAACGCGGGTTTAGCGTAGCGTAACCCGTTGTTTTGTGATCCTGGCGACCATAGCTGGATTACGCTACCGCTAATCCAGCCAGCAAAAAAAAATTATAATTTTTAATTCTTATTTGCGTTCATTTGCGTTCATTTGCGGAAAAATGCTTTTAAAAAATTTAAATTTTTTCTTCGCGTCCTTCGCGTCCTTTGCGTGCTTCGCGGCAATACAGTCTCTACATCTTTATTGCAAGATTCCTACAGCACACCACGCGTTACCCGTTTATATGCCTTCATGGCATCAGGTATTTCAATATCCATCACCTGGTCGGGAATCCATTTATTGTCTTTTTCACCCATCACATCACGTACATGCTCGCCGACACAGCGCCGTACCTGAAAACCTGGCTGATTACCCTCTTCAAAGGTAAAGTTGCTGTATTCGTTCATACGTTTGTTCATTAAGGCGATATATTCATTACGAAAGTCTGTTTCTTTATCATCAGACACATCCTGGCGATTATCATGCATGGTTTTCGCCAGATTTAACGCCAGCGCGGTAATCAGCGCCTGGCGGTCTTCTGCTGAATAGTCTTTCGATGAAATCACTCGATCCACCACATGAACCAGAAATGCGGTGAATTCAGCAATCACATCCAGGCGCTGAAAATGCGTATCTGTCTGAAAACCCTCATTTTCCATATGCATGACATTGGCGCTGGCGATTTTCCAGAAATTAAAACTGAGAACACTGCCCGTTTCTTCAGGGGTACGCACTTTGCTTTTGTCATTCCACTTATTTTTAACTCGAATTTGCATTTCTACCTCAAGCTCACATATGCACGCATTTATAAGGGGTAGTATACTTTATGGCGTTGACTTTTACCTACGTTCCCAGAATGGATATAAATAAACTCATTAACGATGTGCAGTTAAATTGCAATATTTCAGATGCCAGGCACGCCGGCAACTACACACTTTGCGTGTATTTATTAAAAATGCGCGAATTCTACCGCTGGGAACAGCAGTATTCCTTTAGCGAAAGGCTGTCAACTGACGATATTGGCAAGTGGTTAACCGAACGCGAAGATTTGTGGGATGAAATAGAAAATAAAGATTATGTGCCAATCAAAACTGACGATGTAGAATTCGGTATTTTTGATTCACAAGCCATCAACCAGGCACTGGTTAATGATAATCTGCTTTACAGCGGTGGCTATGGCATTAAAAATAAACCGCATTTTTTTTTGGCTGACCTGGAAAAGAAAACAAGCATTAATAACTACACCATTTACATTAGCGGAAAAGAACACGCACGCGACCTCACCTCACCACCGGCGATGAGCCATAACAAAACCATTTTTATTCGACGCGAATCATTTAAACGTCTTATCTGGGAACGCACCGATGAATGGCGCTGGAACAAACCCGAGAACGCCATGGCGAGAGCAATCCGCTGTTATGATTTTGATAATGACCTTGAAAACGCTTTATCAAACATGACCGACAACGAACTCGATGCTGCCGTATTACACGAAATCGGTGAAATACAGGCTGGTGAAAATCTTAGCGGCTGGCAGCAAATGATGGCTGACATTACTTTTACTCAGGCAGAGATCATGGCTCGCGCAGTGCGTGACCATTATGCAGATACCCTGCACACGCTGCCAACATTAATTGATAACAATAACCAGGCGTCCATCCATTTTTATTTCGCCAATTTAACCCATATGCGCAAACATATTTTTCCTTCACTGATTGACGCCTATAATCAATGGTGTGAAAGTAAAAACATTGCAGGCATAGAAAAAACCATCAGTAAAGCGGTCAATCACTGGCAGGACATGGCACAGCAAATGCTGGTATTGCATCAACAGAATGCCGAACAGTGCAGCAAAAACATTGAAGCATTGATCAATCACAATCACATTTAATTTACTTATAGTTACTTCGTTAATATCAACATCATGAATACAGAAATGAAAACCATTAGCTGAAGTTAAAGCAAACACTTTTATCTTTGAAAAGAAAAACGCCCTGCCATTAGATATCTGCCAGGAAATGATTCGGCGTTTTGAAGAAGACACAGAAAATCAATACATGGGGCGTGTCGGCCAAACCTTCAGCAAAGAGCAAAGCATCAAACGCTCAACTGACCTTGTCACCAGCGGTAAAGAAAACTGGAAAGACCTGGATAAAGAACTGTTTCGCTCACTGGGCATGGCAATCAGTGAATTTCGCGAAAGCTACCCTTTTTTCAAAGGCCCGTTTAAAGACAACGGTTATGCCATACAGCGCACCAACCCCGGTGAATTTTATCACTGGCATATTGACGGCGGCAGTCACGAATTTGCTATGCGCCAGCTGGTTGCCGTCTGGTACTTAAATGACGTGGCAGGGCCCGGCGGTGAAACCGAGTTTTCTCACCAGCAGGTCAAAGTCAAACCAGAGGCCGGAAAGTTATGTTTATTTCCGCCTTTCTGGACCCACGAACATCGCGGTGTAACCCTGGAAAAAGGCGTGAAATATATTGCCACCACCTGGGTGGTCTTTGCCTGATTTTTTACAAAACTTAAATACCGCGACAGTTATCATGTCGTACGTCGCTACTCGGTGCCGGGATACTATGCACTTCCGTATAAAACAAGCAGAAACTGAAGACGAGCTTAAAGCCTACTATCAGCTGCGCTGGAAGTTACTCCGGGCGCCCTGGAATCAACCTGCCGGTTCGGAAGTCGATGAACTGGAAGAGCAGTGCTTTCATATCATAGCGACTGCAGAGAACGAGGATGGTGAAGAAGAAGTCATCGGCGTTGCCCGCCTGCAGTTTAATTCAGATACCGAAGCCCAGCTCCGTTACATGGCTGTTGCCGGTGAGTACGAGAGAAAAGGCATCGGCCGTCAGTTAATGAACGCCATGGAGCAATATTCCGAATCTTCCGGCTGCAGAAATATCGTACTGGATGCCAGAGAGCCAGCCGTCGCTTTCTATCAAAAACTTGGCTATAGACTGATTGAAAAAAGCTACCTGTTATTTGGAGAAATACAGCACTTTCGTATGCAGAAAGAACTTTAGCAGGCCGCGGCCCAGTTATTTTTAACCTGTAATCAGACATTCACAACATTTGTTCGATTGAAAATAAACCTGAAGAGAAAAATACTGGAAATGCTCCCCTGGTTAAATTCCTTGGCCGCTTGACCTCGCAGCCAAAAGCGGTCATTGTCATTTCCAGGTTTTGGCTGTATAACACCCTATATTCAGGAGATTTACAGAACTGCATATCTCTGTTAGCCGAACCGCTGTCTATCTACCTGATAACGGGAGTTTTACGGCGCTGTATATTTAACTGTCAGGTTAAATAAAGAAATATCATACAGGCTTATGGAAATGCATAAGGTTGCGAAGAAAACAAATACAGTTTTAACCAGGCATATGAAACACCTATATCTGCCACACATTTTAGTCAAATACCATGAATAAAGCCTGCCCTGTCGTTTTAAGACTCAAAAATAATAAGCTTGAATTGCTTGCATTCAAACATCCCACAGCCGGAAATCAACTGGTAAAAGGTAATATAAAAAAGGGCGAGCATCTTGCGAACGCCTGTATCCGGGAACTGGAAGAAGAATCGGGTATTCAGGCACAGGTTGTGAAACAGCTGGGAGTCTGGGAGCCTAATTTCAAAAACCAGGTATGGGGACTTTGCCTGATGCACTACGAAGACATACTGCCAGATACATGGAAGTTTGAGACAAAAGATGATGGCGGCCACATATTCAGCTTTTTCTGGCAGCCATTAAATAGCCCACTAAACGATAACTGGAACGAGGTTTATAAGGCCGCATATCTTTACATCAAGACTGCTTTAGATAGATAAATGGCTGCAGACAAACGTAGAGATTACCCCTGTTGATTACACATTGCATAACACGTATGAGCCGTAACGCTGTCAATAGGCACTAGTGTTTTTTTTCAGTTAACGTGTAACTAAAAAAATAATCAATGAAAAAAATAGACTGCTTCAACTGACATGGCATCAGTCATGGCAGCTGTCAAGTCAGTCGCTTACAGCAAACACACATAATATCTGATATATTCTAAATTCATTCGCAGAGTATTTTGCCACAGAGTTTTTATATGAATCATTGCAACTTTCAGAACAACACCGACATCAATCACGCTCTTGGCGATTATGATCTTGAAAGTCATATGCTCAGCTATAACGAATTTTTTCCTAGAATATATAACTATTGTAAATCCCTTGGCTTTGAGATGAATAAAATTATGCCATCTCAAGCATTCTGCTCTGATGAAAATCAGGGTTATCCTATTATTTTGATGGCCAAACACTTCGGCACCTTTCCATTTAATCATGGCCGCGTAGGTGGCGTTATGGCAGCAATGCGCCATGTACCTCACGCCGCTCATGGCAAGGACATGTTTATTATTCAAGCCAGCCATGTGGGCTATATTCCTGATGATCAGAGCTTCGGACAATATCGACGTATCCGTACCGAACAAAAAGACCACAGCCTGAGCTGCGGTAAAATAGCCAGCGTGGTGGACTGGTACCAGCATGAATATGAATTTGCAAAGAACACCGTATTTCTACAGAAGATAGATGGAGAAAATTTTATTGTTATAGATAATCAGCTGATTGATAAGTGCATTGAAAAAGGCCTGCTACTGCGCACTGGATCGTCTGGCTGACAACAACAACGGTGATTTTATTCCGCACCTCTCTTACAGCACGTCGAAATGTTATAAAGCTTCATCTGAAATTTCTCATTTATTTAATATGCTGGAAAGCAAGCGCCCTATTGGCGATGATTTATTACCCGAGTTTTTCGGCTTTAAAAGAGAAATTGAACCCATTAGTGAAGGCGTCAATTTGGTGGAGCACAATTTGCTGCCTTATATGCCATGGATTGTATCTTCACGCTCGCCATTACTAACTGCTGCCAAAGTTAATGTACAGGTAGAGTTTGATCGCATATTTAGAACGATTGTTAAAGAGAAAGCCTATCATGGTAAGCGTCTGGTCTATATTGCTGGCCTGAATATTGATATCTCTCCTGATGCCGACCAGATATTTCCTACCACTATGTTTGTACCCTGGGCCATGTACGTACAAACACCGGATGGCAAGCATGAAACCATTGAACAACATCGGGTCGTCGAAATTTTAAAACAACAATCCACCGATAACCCGGATCAGATTGATCTGGATGAAGTCATCAGCATGATGGAGCAATCAAAAGACGTTAAGATAGAAGAATAATCATTATTAAATAAACACATAAATGTCGTTCGTATCTTTAACCGGGACAACTGAAACAAATAGTATTACTCCGCCTGTTTAATATCCAGAACAGTTCTGTAAACCACATCATCCTGATAAAATAATTATTCCACATACCAGCGACCGTCCGCCTCAAGCTTCATCCATAAAATACTAAACCAGTAATAAACACCCGCTTCTGTTCTGGAGGGCGCGGTACAATTGTATTTTGTTCTGCCAGCTTTAATGGCAGTATTGGCTTTAACCTTAAGCAGCCCTTTTGCTTCATCAATCCAGTTTATCCGTATACGTCCCTGCCCCGAGGCATAACAGGTCAGGGCGGCCTGATTATAATTACCCGCTTCCAGGCGCAGGCTTAACACGGGTATATCCGTATCTGCCGAGACAATATTCTGCGCTGGAGACAACACCGTTACCGGTAAATTTTTACTGGCAATTTTAATGGCAAAGTCATCCAGCCCGTCAAATCCTTTTGCCATAGGAAAACGCGGCACAGCCTGAAAATCCGACACATAACTGACCGCCCCGGAATGCTGGCCCAGACCAAAATAGCCCGACTCACGTAATATGGTTTTAATTTGACTGGAATACTCGCCATAGGGATAAGCGACTACCCAGATAGGTGATGTGACCTGCTGTTGCAATATTTTTTGCGCTTGATGAATTTCATTGCTAACACGCTCATGCCACTGGCTTTCATTTTCTGTCGAACGCTGGCGAACCAGGTGGGGATGCGACAGGCTATGGTTACCTATATCACCACCAGAATGTCGAATTTCGCGCAACTGGTCCCAACTCATGTAATTGCTGATAACCCGCAGTAATATATTTGCTGGTAACAAACACAGTAAACGGCCAGCCGCGGTCTTTTAATAGTGGAAAGGCTTCGCTATAGACCGACTTGTAAGCGTCATCAAAGGTCAGTACCACGGTTTTAGCCGGAATAGCTTTTCCTGTGGCCAGACTGGTTAATGTTTTCCATAAAGGCCAGACTGTATAGCCATTATCAGCAATATACTGCAGGTGTTTTTTAAACATTTCCGGGCTGACACTGGTACTGGGGTGGGTGTCATCAGCCACATTGTGGTACATCAGGATGACTGCACTGTTATCGGCCTGTGCAGATACTGAATAGGCCGGCGTAACAAAGAGCAGGTGAAACAATACCAGCACTATCGCTAAAAAGTTAGGGCGGTTAATCATGGCTAAATACCTGTGTTCATTGCCTGACCCGCAAGCGTTAATCATCGACATTATTGTGTAACGCAGAGGCGACAGATAAAACCTTAAGACTTGTCCCCGCGTAATGAAAGAATCAGGCCAGCTTGTCATCCGCGACATGATAGGTCGGATCTTCCATAACATTGACTTCAACAAGATCACCGGCTTTAGTCAATAACTCTGCACATTCCGGACTCAGGTGACGCAGATGCAATTTTTTACCGGCCTTAATGTATTTTTCTGCCAGATTATCAATGGCTTCAATTGCCGAGTGATCGGCTACCCGTGAATTCTGAAACTCAATAATGACATCGTCAGGATCTTGCGTCGGGCTAAACAAGTCAAGGAAATTTTTTACCGAACCAAAAAATAACGGGCCATTTAGTTCATAAATTCTTGAGCCATCTTCACTGTCGTAGCTTTTCACATTGATATGGCTGGCATGTTCCCAGGCAAAAAACAGCGCTGATACAATCACGCCAACAACGACAGCAAGAGCAAGGTCAGTAAATACGGTGACACCGGATACCAGTACCAGCACAAAAGCATCGGTTTTCGGAATCTTGCCCATAATACGTAGACTGGACCATTCGAAGGTACCAAAAACCACGATAAACATCACGCCAACCAGGGCAGCCATCGGAATCATTTCGATCAGTCCGGAGGCAAACATAATAAAAATCAGCAGAAACAATGCGGCGGCGATACCGGATAAACGCTGATGACCACCAGAGTTAACATTAATCATGCTCTGTCCGATCATGGCACAGCCTCCCATACCACCAAACATCCCAGTCACTGAATTGGCAATGCCCTGGCCAATACATTCACGGTTGCCGCGACCACGGGTGCCGGTGAGGTCATCGATCAAACTTAAGGTTAACAATGATTCAATCAGACCTACTGCAGCCAGGATTATCGAATACGGCAAAATAATTTTCAGTGTTTCCAGATTAAAGGCCACTTCTGGAAGATGAAACGAAGGAAAACTGCCTTTAATCGAGGCCAGGTCACCCACCGTATTGGTATTCACATCAAGCCCGATAACAAGCAGAGAAACCACAATAATAGCGGCCAGTGATGAAGGAAAAGAACTAGTCAGTTTAGGCAAAAAATAGATGATCGCCATGGTCAGCACAATCAGTCCGGCAAACATCATAAGCTCCTGTCCTGCCAGCCATTCGCCATTACTGCCCGGAACCTGAAAGTGCGGGATTTGCGCCAGGAAAATAACAATGGCCAGGCCATTCACAAACCCCAGCATCACCGGATGCGGCACAATACGAATATATTTACCCAGCCGCAATATTCCGGCAAGCATTTGTATCAATCCGGTGAGTACAACTGCAGCAAAAAGATATTCCACACCATGCTCAGCAACAAGGGCCACCATCACCACCGCCATAGCACCAGTAGCACCAGAGATCATACCGGGACGGCCACCAAAGATTGAGGCCAGTAGACCGACCATGAAGGCCGCATACAGACCCACCAGCGGATCTACTCCCGCAACAAAAGCAAACGCCACCGCCTCAGGAACCAGCGCCAGGGCGACGGTCAAGCCAGAAAGGATTTCATTTTGAAAACAAACACGATTTTGACAGCCAAGCTGAAACATTAAACCTCAAATAGACTTCAGTGAGTAAAACGGGAAATTTTAACATATTAGACACAACTATATAGGCCGAATGGTTACAGCAATGATGAATACGAATGGATTACTGAATCACAAAGATCAACTGGCAGATATAAAGCAGGCGCACTCGAGCTCGCTGCGATATAGCCTGGTATAGATTAATCATTCAGACAGATTAAATAGAACAGATAGTCTAAGTCAGCTGATGTAAACATTTATTGTGGCTGCACAGGTTGGCGCTTAAGCGGACAAACGTTACCGACCGCATCAAGCTTGAGCCGTTTATAAATCTCATCCAACGCAAGATCTTCGTCTTTGAAAATATTCTGCTCACCGATGAGATCATACAGATGCGTAGCAAGCAAGACATCGAGGATCTGCCGTTTAAGACCACTGAAAACGACAGTAACCCCACTATCACTCAGACGTTCTACCAGGTGATGCAAAACCTCTTCCCCCGATGCATCGATCTGGTTGATAGCTTCACCGACCACCAGTAAAAATTTTGCATCTGGGTATTTGGATACCGCTTTCAGCATTGTGTCTTCGAAATAAGATACGTTTGCAAAATACAACGAACCATCAAATCTCACTGCGACGATATTATCGTCCGTTGGAATATCCTTATTGATCTTCACATCACGTAATGCACCATCTTTATATCGTCCCAGAATAGAGACACGAGGCCGCATCGAACGATAGAGATACAAGACAACGGCCAACACTGTACCGATAACGATACCGTGATCGAGTTTTGGTGCAGAACCAATTGTGGCAAAAAAGGTTACCATGGCGGCTATACCATCATGCTTGTTTGCCACCCAGATGTGTTTGATAGAACTGAAATTGATCAGGCCGAATACAGCCAGTATCACAACTGCGGCCAATGATGCTTTCGGCAGATGATATAACAGAGGCGTCAGGAATAATAAGGTTATAACGACGATAATAGCCGTGACCACCGAAGAAAAACCGGTCTTTGCACCTGCATTAAAGTTAACAGCCGATCGAGAGAATGAACCGGATGCTGGATACGACTGAAAGAAACTGCCAGCGATATTACCCATACCCTGACCGATCAACTCCTGATTAGGGTCGATACGATCTTTCGATTTAACAGCCATCGCTTTCGCGATTGATATCGCTTCCATAAAACCGACCATCGCGATGATAATGGCGCTGATAAAGAGGTGATATAACAAGTCAAAATTGATCGTAGGTACTATAAATCCAGGCAAACCTTCTGGTATCGAACCGACTACAGCGCCACCCATCTCTTCGAAGCCGATCTGATAACTAACGAAGGTAGTCGTGACCACAGCAACCAGAACTCCCGGTATCTTAGGAACAAACCATTTCAATACAAGCATGATGGCAAAAGCTGAGACACCCATCAGCAATGTTGGAATATGTGTGTCTTTTAAATTTTCGAGAACACCCAGCACACGTACCGTAAGAAAGTGATCGCTCGCTCCGCCTGGCATCTCAACACCAAAGATTTTAGATATCTGAGTCAAACCTATAAATAAAGCAGCAGCATTGGTAAAGCCAACAATGACAGGATGTGAAAGAAAATTAACGATTGCGCCGAGACGGAAAAGGCCTAGCGCCAGTTGGACAAGACCCACGAGCAGGGTAAGAAACATTGCCGTAGGGATATACAGTGCCAGATATTCTTCCTGTGTATATTCTGAACCCAGCATGGGAATCACCACGGGTGTCAACATAGTTGCCGTCATTGTCGATACCACAGCAACAGGACCAGTACCCAGTTGACGAGACGAACCCCATAATGCAGCGATAAATACCGGCACAAACGAAATATACAAACCATAAACTTCCGGCAACCCCGCCAGTGTGGCGTATGCCATCGATTGCGGAATCAAAACCAGTGCAACGGTCAGGCCGGCAATCATGTCTGCGCGAAGAATAGCGGGATCTTTTAACTCATGGATCCAGCTCAAAAAGGGAAAAATTTTATTCAGCATCATAATATTCAACAAACAATGAGGTTTTAATAAGTAAGTCGACAACGATAAAAAAGACGGCGTCTATAGCGCAAATCGTAAAGACTACTGATAAAAACGCAGTCGCATCATATATTAATTGTGGTATTCATCAATTAATCCCGCGCTACTTTTGCACCCTGTAAATAAAACAAAAAATTGAAACTCACAATATCAATTCAGAATTTTTAGTTAAAAATTGGCCCCAGCGGGCGCACTGATTCATGCTCCATTATAATATCGGTTTCGTTCATATCACCGGTATTATCAATGTTTATTGTTTTAACGCCAGGCATTGCTCGTAAAATATACGCCGCCATCAGCATCAGCATTTTTTCATTATTGGTATCAATAGCCGTTAGTATTTTACTCGCTGCAATTTGACAGCGTTGCTCAGTGTTCGGTTTCTCAACCCAGTCACGGCTCATTTGCCAGCCTTTATCCATATCCGCATCTAACTTATCAAAAAAATCTTTAGCCTCCACAAGGAGATTATCAGGGACTTCAAAGGCATTGGTACGGCCATCAACAATGATATTTAGTTTCATTTCTTTAAACTCTGTTAAAATTCATTTAATTATAACTTATCCAGGTGAGAGCTTGGCACCACGTAAATTTTGTTAGTGCAAGGAAAAATTATTTTAAAAACGCAGTTTACACCGAGTTTGCCACTACGTGAGCCTGCATTGATAAACAATTTTTAACGCAGAAATAATGAAAAAGATGCATTGTGCAAAGCTCTCCAAATACTATGCTTGTTACTATTCCTAATGTACTAAACAAAGAAGACATCAGTGTTATTCTGGACTTAATGTCCACCGCCACTTTTCGTGAAGGCACGAGCTCTGCCGGCAGTGAAGCCAAACGTGTAAAAAACAATCATGAAATGTTTATTTCAGAGATCGAGGTTCAGCGCCTGAACAACCTGGTAATGGGTAAACTGGTGCAAAACCCTACATACATTGCCACTGCCTTTGCAGCGAAAATTGCTGCACCCTATTACGCTAAATATAGTGAAGGCATGAGCTACGGCAATCACGTCGACGACCCAATCATGGGGCCACCGAATCAGCGTTACCGTTCCGATATATCCATCACCCTTTTTCTTAATGAACCGGACTGCCTATGATGGCGGCGAACTGGTGATCAATACCGCCTTTGGAGAGCAGAAAATTAAGCTCAATGCCGGTGATGCCGTGCTCTACCCTTCTTCCAGCACACACCGCGTCGCTGAAGTGACTCGCGGCGAACGCCTGGTTGCTGTCACCTGGTTGCAAAGTACCATACGTGATCCTGCCAAACGTGAGATTCTCTACAACCTGAGCATGGCGCGTGAAGTCATGCTAAAAACCTCGCCAGAAACGAAAGAACTGACGCTGTTAAGCAATAGTTACGTTAATTTGTTAAGGATGTGGTCAGATATCTAGCAGTAAAGATAAAACAATTTTGCCGCAAAGAACGCAAAAAGCGCGAATAAAAACAAAATTATAATATATTTATTTTTGCGTTCTTAGCGTCCTCGATAATTGCTCCAGCATTATATCTATTTACGGGCTCCTGCCCTAATTCGCGGCAAAAAATTTATAGTTTATAAAATTTAATAATTTCCATAAAAAAAGCCGCGACAATGTCGCGGCTTTTTTTATGGAAAGCTTAAATGCTGAAACCTAACGCTCAGAACCCGCTTCTTCGTGGGCCATATCAACCACTTTATTGGCCAGTTCCTGATATTTTGCACGGTAGCCGTCAAGCTCTGAACCCGCTTCTGGTGTAAAGTATTCTTGTGGATCAACACCGTTTGCATGCTCGTAGTCAGAAAATTTCTTTTGCATTTCCAGCATTTCTTTAATTAATTCTTGTTTACTGCTCATATCTCTCACCTTCTGTGAAAAGGCCTTAAAGACCTAATAAATTCCTGCACGTCGTTATAAATGAAATTTTAGCCTGTGCATTATCCTAGCCATATATCTACAAATGGGAAGAACAAATGCAACCATAGCAAAATATCTAAACGTAGTGAAGTTCTTCTTAATAGCCGCCTTTACGGGTACTCTGTGGGCAACCGCCAATTTTCAAACCTTGCTTAGATGGCATCCCAGGGAACATCTCGTACATTTCCTTGGAAGAAACTTTACGATCCCATTTTTTACCCATGGCTTTCAAAATACTGCGTTCATTGGGTTCATTACCATCCAGAACTTCCTGGCGTACATACCTGACCGTATCCCAGTGCTCTTCAGTAGGATCAATACCTTCTTCGGCGAAAAGCTCTGCAGCTATTTCTTCGTTCCAGTCCATGATGTTTTCCAGGTAGCCGTTTGCTGTTCTATCAACTGATTCAAGTGCCATCATTCTCACCTTTTGTTAGATAATTGTAAAAAACTGGCGCGAATCTTAGCCGAACCAATGACTATTTTCCAGTATTACAAAATAGATAGTTTATCGTCATAAACAAAAATAAAGCTTTAACTTCCGGAAAAATGTGACTTATCTTCCGTTTCACCCACTGCCTTAATACCTTTGTGCGGCACAAAAATTCCGCACCCCATGTGTCGATGAAGGCCAATACCCGTTTCCTGCAACGCCACCGAAGATGACTTATCGAGGTCTGCAATCATTAAGCTTCGGGTTTCAATATTCTCACCATTGGCTTCAAAAACATGCCCCATTCCGCACAACAATTTACGCGCCTGGATATCTCGAGACTTCATATCGTCAACCACCCATTGCAGAAAATCATCTTCGGTCATGCCGGCAGACAGCACAACATAACGGGCAAAAATGGTGGAAAACGGATCGATGGCTTTAGTGGCCATTTTACCAATGGCCACAGAGTGACCGTCTATATCCAGCGTTTTGCCGACCAGCTCACTGGCATCATCAACGCGTGAAGTGGGTACCCGTAATTGCATTCGCGTACGTTTGGAAAGGTGGATTAACTCACCATCGGGCGGGCGCTCCCAGCCATTGCCTGAGGCCGCACCGTGTATTTGATGAATCCCTGCTTCAGGCTCGTCTTTTAGCCAGGGCAAAACTTCATACAAAGCCTGCGCTAACTCCCAGGCATGGCGGGTCGGAATTTGCTTACAGTCAATCCTGTAACTCAAATCCACCACCTTGTCCGAGGTCGTTACATCACCTTTTTTGTCGTCATCTTGCCAGAACATCGTATTATTAACCTGCTACATTCGAAACTGGCATTACAGTTTCGAGGTGAACGCCGCTTCGAGCTTATCTTCCCAGTCATTCGGGGTATCGCCAAACTGCGGCTTTACATCCATACGAAAAAACAGCTCACCCGCTGCCGCACGTTTTTTCAGCTCCTCTTTAAGCTGCTCAAAATTTTCCATATCCGGATTCTGGATCATTACTTCACTTAACCACAACATTATTTTTAACCTCGTTTAAAAATAAAATGAAAAATGAAAAGTGAAAAATTGAAAGCACAAGCATAATAACTAACCGGTACTATAAAATTGTTCTAGCTTCACTTTTTATTTTTCATTTATCTCTTTTCATTTTTCATTTGATGCACAGCATCATAATATCTTGCACGGTACATGAGACGTTTTTGCGTCTCGCTGTCAGTAAAAGCACTGCGATTGTGCAGCACGTTATTACAGATAATGCCCTGGCCTGCCTTAAGCGCAAGCTTAAACACATTTTTCTCGTCAGCCATCATACGGTTCATGTTTTCGACTGCCGCCAGTGTATCCGGCGTATCGCGCCAGATAATATTGCGTTTTCTTGCTGAAAAACGCATATGTAGCCGCCCATCCGGCTTGATTGTAAACACCGGACCGCTTTGTGCGGCACGAATGACTTTGCCCGCTTCAATATTGTCCGGAATCGTCATCGCCTGCGGATGCATTAATGCCTCTATATATGCAGGATTTTCATCCCTTAGCCGGATATAAACATTTTCCGGATTTAACAAAGCATTCAGACCGCCTTCTGCTGCGGGACTGACACAATGCATAATGATGCCAAAAATCTGTTTATCAAGGTGATTATAATAACCGTCTGTGTGCCAGCTTAATGCTTTATTGGTATAGGGAATATATTGATTGCCCGTTTGATCACGCACTTCCAGACTGGTCACACTGTCTTCATCCGCGCGTAAATTAGTATCCAGATTTTGCATGCCTAACTGCTTACCCAGCGCATGAACCAGTGCTTTATTTTGTGTTTCAGGGCTTTTGAGCTGGTAAATGGCCATATTAAAGCGCTCACAGCATGTAATAATCGCCTGCTTTTCATCGTCGGACAGCTGGCAGGGGTTTTCTATTTCTACCAGTAAATCCGATAACAGCGGAATTTCATCGCGTTTTTTATCTTTACGCCACTGAATATAAGCCGCATTATTGTTCAAATCGAACGCAGAACTCACTGCAACGGCCTGATTTGCTTGCTGCGACATTTATCTATCTCTCAACTCTGTGTTAACGGAAATCGTGGCTAGCTTGCCGATTTACTTCAGTTGACACAATATCACTAAAGGCTGATTGATACATTATATATAGATCTCATTTAAGACTTCCGCACAAAAATACTTAAGCCATTGAATTCAATGTCAATAACAACTGAAAAGTAATATCGATATAAATCCCTCTATCCCTTAAGGGATAAAGCATTTTTTGCCAACCCTCCCATGCGTAGGATTCAACAGTTTAGCGTCGACACCTAAACTTCGTCCCACAAATAAGAAAGTCCTCCAATGGTGTAAGAAATTGCATTAAAAGGGATATTGTTTAAACTGTTGATTGGTACTAGAATCTTCACCCCTAAGTACGACATCAATCAGTACCCACTGACATAACCATAGCGGCAGACAGGAGAGATTCCATGGCCAAGAAGATTTATGAAACACCCATGCTCGACGAACTTGAAAACGGCCCTTGGCCGAGTTTTATCTCAGGAATCAAGAAATTACGTGATGAGCATCCTGATGAGCGCATTCAGAATGTAACTAGCAGCTTACTTGGCCAGCTAGAGCACTCTTACGAAACGCGTAAAGGTTACTGGAAAGGCGGTACAGTATCTGTATTCGGTTACGGCGGCGGCATTATTCCACGTTTCTCTGAAGTCGGCGCTGCTTTCCCAGAGTCAAAAGAATTCCACACTATCCGCGTTCAACCACCAGCGGGTAACCACTACACCACTGACATGCTACGCCAGTTGGGTGATAGCTGGGAAAAATGGGGCTCAGGCTTACAAACATTCCATGGTCAAACCGGCAACATTATGTTCATCGGTACCACAACAGAAGGCACTCAGCATTTCTTTGATGAAATCAATAGTTACGGTTGGGACCTGGGTGGTGCCGGTCCATGTGTACGTACTGCTATGTCTTGTGTTGGCGCTTCACGTTGTGAAATGTCCTGCGCAAACGAGCACGGTATTCACCGTCACCTGGTAAACAACTTTACGGATGACGTTCACCGTCCTGCGCTTCCATACAAATTTAAATTCAAAGTATCTGGTTGTCCAAACGACTGTCAAAATGCTATCGAACGTGCTGATATGGCCATTATCGGCACCTGGCGCGATGACATGAAAGTTGACCAGGAAGAAGTTAAAAACTACATCAGCCAAAAGGGTGAAAACGGTCGTCAGTACTACATCGACAACATGACTTCACGCTGCCCAACTAACGCACTGTCTATCACTGAGGACAACACATTAGTCGTCGACAATCGTAACTGTGTACGCTGCATGCATTGCCTGAACGTTATGCCGAAAGCACTTCACCCAGGTGATGACCACGGTGTAACGGTACTGGTTGGTGGTAAACGTACGCTGAAAATCGGTGACCTGATGGGTACTGTAGTTATTCCGTTCAAGAAAATGGAAACTGAAGAAGATTACGAAAGCATGGTAGAACTGGCTGAAGAGATGATCGATTTCTGGGCTGAAAACGGTCTTGAGCACGAACGTACAGGTGAAATGATCGAGCGTATTGGTCTGGTTAATTACCTGGAAGGTATCGGTCTTGAAGTCGATCCAAACATGGTTGGCAGTCCTCGTCAAAGTTCTTATATCCGTATGGATGGCTGGGACGAAGAAGCTGAAAAATGGTTTGCGCGTAAAGCAGAAGCTGCTAACGCATAATTGGCCCGTAATCTGCTGATTTTATAATTTAGCAAGGGGGGCTCTTACCAGCCCCCTTCTAACAAATAATGAATTTTTGAGGAATATATAATGAGCGCTGAAAAACCACGTTCTCCAATTGAGTCAGGTTGTCCTGATGGCTTCCAATACATGCATCCTGTTATGCGTAAAAATTATGGCGCATGGAAATTCCATGACCATCCAAAACCAGGTGTGCTTCGCCACGTAGGTTTTAGCGGCGACGAAATCTGGACAGTACGCTGTGGTACACAACGTATTCTGGACGTTTTCTCATTGCGTGAGCTTTGTGACATCGGTGATGAATATGCTGACGGTTACATCCACTTCACTATTCGCAGTAACGTTGAATACATGGTTTCAGACCCAGCGAAAGTTGAGCCTTTAATCAAAGCAATTACTGATGCCGGTTACATTGTAGGTGGCACTAAAAACTCAGTAACCATGCTTTCTCACACACAGGGCTGGTTGCACTGTGATATCCCAGGTACAGACGCATCGGGTGTTGTGAAATCGATGATGGACGAGTTGATTGACGAGTTCCGTAACTGCAACATGCCTAACCGCGTACATATCACAACTTCTTGTTGTCAGATTAACTGTGGCGGCCAGGGCGATATTGCGATTAACGTTCAGCACACTAAACCGCCTAAGATTAATCACGATTTGGTCTCTAACGTTTGTGAGCGCCCTTCCGTTGTTGCTCGCTGTCCTGTTGCTGCGATTCGTCCGGCAATGGTTAACGGTAAAGCTTCACTGGAAGTTGATGAGAAGAAATGTATCTGTTGTGGTGCATGTTTCCCTCCTTGTCCGCCAATGCAAATTAATGATGCTGAGCATTCTAAACTGGCCGTATGGGTTGGTGGTAATCACTCCAATGCACGTAGCAAACCGACTTTCCAGAAACTGGTTGCTGCCGGTATCCCTAACAATCCACCACGCTGGCCTGAAGCAACAGCTATCGTGAAAAACATTCTTAAAGCCTATAAAGAAGACGCAAAAGACTGGGAACGTATTAACGACTGGATTGAGCGTATCGGTTGGCCTCGTTTCTTCGAAGTGACTAACCTGCCTTTCACCAAGTATCACATTGATAACTGGCGCGGCGCACGTAACAGTCTGAATGCATCAACACACATTCGTTTCTAAGGAGCTACTGTGAAATTTAGTATTCAAATTAACGAAGGGCCTTATCAGCATCAGGCATCTGATACTGCGTATCAGTTTGCTAAAGCAGCGCTTGCTGCGGGTCATGAAATATTTCGTATTTTCTTCTATCACGATGGTGTTAACAATGCGACACGTCTTGCGGTTCCGCCGCAGGATGATCGTAATATAGGCGCGCTGTGGACTGCATTGTCTAAAGAAAATGAACTTGACCTGGTGGTTTGTATCGCTGCCGCGCAACGTCGCGGTTTGATGGATGCTGACGAAGCAAAACGTCAGGGTCTTGATGCAGACAACATCGCTGAGGGCTTCCGTATCTCTGGTTTAGGCCAGTTGATTGAAGCTGGAATTGAATCAGACCGTCTGGTCGTGTTTGGGGCTTAGAATTATGGCAGTTAAAAAATTCATGTACGTTAACCGCAAACCTCCATACGGCACAGTTTATGCCCTGGAATCTTTAGAGGTTGTATTAATTGGTGCAGCATTTGATCAGGACGTTAGTCTTGCATTCATCGGTGACGGTGTTTACGAACTCACGAAAGGTCAGGACACAAATGCGATCGGACAGAAAAATTTCTCACCCGTCTACTCTGCTTTAGGTGATTACGACGTCAATAAAATTTATGTCGAAAAAGAGTCACTGGAAGAACGCGGTTTAACATTAGATGATCTTCAACACCTGGTTTGGGAAGATGAAGACGAAGATTGGGCAGAGAAAGATTCTATACGTCTGGTAAGTCGTGCCGAATTAGCTGATGTTATGGCTGAACAAGAAATTATACTCAGTTTCTAGCCATAATAAATTAAAGAGGTAATCATGGGACTATTACATACAGTAAACAAATCACCATTCGAATCTAATACATTCGATACCTGCTTAGGTTATGCAAAAGACGGTTCCACTGTTCTGCTGATCGAAGACGGTGTATATGCTGCAACCACTGGTACCAGTGCTGCAGACAAAATCAAAAACGCCAGTGGTGTTTCATTTGCAGTGCTCGGCCCTGATCTTCAGGCTCGTGGACTCGAAGGTAAACTGGCTGACGGTATCAAAGTCGTCGATTATGAAGGCTTTGTCAATTTAGTAGCTGAGCACGACTCTGTTCAATCTTGGCTTTAAAAAAACATTATTAATATTACGCTCACTACGAGGAAATAAACATGTCAGCAATCGAAGTAAACGGTAAGTCATTTGAAGTCGATGAAGAAGGCTACTTAGCCAACTTGAACGAATGGGAACCTGCTATAGGTGAAGCCATGGCTGCCGCAGAAGACCAGCCATTAACTCCTGAGCACTGGGATATCATCAACTTTCTTCGTGAATATTACGAAGAATACCAAATCGCTCCTGCAGTACGTGTACTGACTAAAGCTGTTGGTAAACGTTTAGGTAAAGAGAAAGGCAACAGCAAATACCTTTACGAATTATTCCCATACGGTCCAGGTAAACAAGCATGTAAATATGCGGGTCTTCCTAAACCAACAGGTTGTGTATAAAACTTGTAAATATTGTTTGGCCATGTAATGGTCAATGGTATTAAGTTCGGGGTCAGTTATATCTGCCCCGCAACTTTAAATAAGACACATTACCTATCAATGCAATCAGGCTGATGTGCCTTATTTAAAGTTGAGTATCGCGGAATAAATTCCGCTCCTACAAACGAGATGAGTATCAATGAGCGCACTAAGTATTTTGTACGTCTTACTTTTTTATGTGGCAATGATCACATTAGTTGCAGGCGTCACCAACAAGATATTGCAATACAAACGCGTTCCTGCGCCGTTGAAAATTGCTGTTACCCCTGCGCCATTAACGCGTAAAGGTGTCGCTTACCGGTTCTTTACAGAAGTTGTTTTCTTTAACAGCCTTTTCCGTGCAACAAAATGGACCTGGATCTTTGGCTGGATCTTCCACTTATCTTTATTGCTCGCTTTTTTCCGTCACTTACGTTACCTGATTTCACCTGATACCTTTATCTGGCCACTGGTTAACAACATGGTTGTTCAAAGTTTCGGTCACTACGCCGGTTTTGCCATGTTATTTGGCCTTGCCGGTTTATTCGGCCGCCGCCTGTTTGTTGACCGTGTGCGTTATATTTCATCACCTTCTGATTATTTAATGCTGATATTAATTATGGGCATTGCCGGTACCGGTTTATCCATTGCTTATCTTGCGCACACAGACGTCGTGCAGCTGAAAGCATTCATCATGGGCCTGTTCCTGTTCGACTGGCAGAATTTGCCGGACGACCTGGTATTGTTAGCACATCTGACGATGGTACTGGCATTAATGATAATTTTCCCCATTAGTAAACTGTTACATGCGCCTGGCTTATTTATGGCACCTACCCGCTATCAGAGAGATAACCCACGCGAAGTGCGTCATCTGTCACCGTGGGGCGCTGAAATTGAAGCCAAAGATGGCCGTAACAACTAAATAAGCAATTGAATAGCCGCTTAAAATAGCCGCTTGAATAATTATTAATGATATATCTGGAATTAACCGCAAACATATAGCTAAAACTATAACGCTGAGAAATAACAATGGCTGATTACGAAATACCAGAAACGCATGAATTTCCTGTCATTCCTTCCATCATGGAAGGTGCGATGGCGCACAGCACACCCTTTGTTGCCGGTGAAGAATTCCAGGTCGATATGGGCTTTCCAGTTGCCGAAGAGAAGGGCCAGTTAATTGATGGCTGGAAAGATAAATTTCTAGCATTAATGAAAGATAAACTGGGTAAATACCGCTCTTTACAGGTATTTATGGACACCTGTGTTAAATGTGGCGCCTGCACCGATAAATGTCACTACTTCATCGGCACTGCTGACCCGAAAAACATGCCTGTCGCTCGCCAGGATCTACTGCGTAAAGTTTATCGCCGTTATTTCACTTTTGCCGGTAAATATTTACCTAAACTGGTTGGCGCTGTCGATTTAACTGAAGACGTTATTAAAGACATGTACAGCTATTTTCACCAGTGTTCCGAGTGTCGCCGCTGCGCAGTATTCTGCCCTTTTGGTATTGATACCGCTGAAGTGACAATGGCCGCGCGTGACATGCTGGCACAGATTGGCATGGGTCAGAAATACTCTAACCAGATTATTCCTAAAGTACACAAAATTGGCAACAACCTGGGTTTACCTGAACCTGCACTGGTTGACACGCTGGAAGGTCTGGAAGAAGAAGTTGAAGAAGACATCAATGTAAAAGTACGCTTCCCGCTGGACGAGAAAGGCGCGGAAATCTTACTGGTTACACCTTCTGCTGACTTTTTTGCAGAACCTCACATTGACGGCTTAATCGGTTATGCAAAAGTATTCCACGCGGCCGGGGTTAGCTGGACCATGAGTTCAAAAGCTTCAGAGGCTGCGAACTTTGGTCTGTTCATTGGCAGTTACGAGCACATGCGTGAGATTTCACTGCGTATTCGTGACGCCGCAAAAGAACTGGGAGTAAAACGCCTGGTCTTTGGTGAGTGCGGCCACGCCTGGCGCGTTGCTTATAACCATTTAAATACGCTGGCAGGCCCCTGGGATTTTCTTGATCAGAACTACCCTATTCCACAGCATATTCTTGAATTTACCAAGGACTGCCTGGATCGAGACCTATTAAATATCGACAAGTCTGAAAATGATCACATGACATTGACTTTCCATGATTCATGTAACATCGCGCGTGCTTCACGCATTGGTGAAACACCGGGAAGCCAGTTCACTACCCCGCGCCAGGTGATACAGGCGGTCTGTAATAACTTCCACGACATGGCTGCTGACACCATTCATGACGCGACATTCTGCTGCGGCGGCGGTGGCGGTCTATTAACGGATGACCTCATGGAATTACGCATTAAAGGTGCACAGCCTCGCATGGAATCGCTGAAAAATGTTGTCGCTGATCATGGCGTTACACATATGGCCGCTATATGCGCCATCTGTAAATCTCAATTTACAAAAGTCCTGCCGTATTACGGCATGACCATGGACCAGATTGTCAGTGTTCACCAGTTAGTGAGCAATGCAATTATTCTAGAAGGACAAGGTGAAGAAGCCACTGATGGCGATGACACTGAAGAAGCGGCTTAAAGTAATAAATTAGCCGCTTAAAAATATTTATAACACATAGTTTATTGACACAGACCAGGGACATAGTCCTTTGGTAAAGCAACAGGAGAGCTGGCATGGCCACTTCGAAACAAAATATGCAAGACAATAAGTTAACCTTCAGAAAATATGAAGATGGCGATTACATTGAAAACGACTTCGGCAATCAAATTTTCAACGAAGACACCACCTTCAAGTGCCCTACTTATGTACACCGCACGCCGCCATGTCAGGGCAGCTGCCCATCAGGCGAGGATATTCGTGGCTGGTTAGACATCGTTCGTGGTATTGAATTACCTCCCGAAGGTGTGTCTATGCAGGAATATGCTTTCCGTCGCTCTACTGATGCCAACCCTTTTCCATCGATGATGGGTCGCGTATGTCCAGCGCCTTGTGAAACGGGCTGTAACCGTAACAACGTTGAAGACTTTGTCGGTATTAACTCTGTTGAGCAATACATCGGCGACACAGCATTTATAGAAGGCTTTAAATTTGATAACAGCGCTGAGATGACAGGCAAAAAAGTTGCCATCATCGGTGGTGGTCCTGCTGGTATGGCTGCGGCTTACCAACTACGTCGTAAAGGTATTGCTTCTACAATTTTTGATGACCACTCAGAACTTGGTGGCATGATGCGTTATGGTATTCCTGGCTACCGTACACCACGTGATTTCCTGGACAACGAATGTCAACGTATTCTGGACATGGGCAACATCGAAACACGCATGAACACTCGCGTAGGTCGTGATGTTGAACTTGCAGATGTAGAAAAAGAACATGATGCCGTTTTATGGGCATTAGGTTGCTGGACGGGTCGCGGTGTTCCTCTGGAAGGCTGGGAGGAGACTCCTAACTGTGTCTCTGCGGTTAAATTCCTTGAGCAATTTAACAAAGGCGAAATGAAATACACGGGTAAGAAAGTCCTGTGTATCGGTGGTGGTGATACCTCTATCGATGTTGTCTCTGTATCACGTCGTATCGGTACATCGCCTGATTCTACTGAAACACCAGAAGCGGTTGTTAACGGTGAAGTGTCACACGCTGATCATGATTCATCTAAAAACATTCCATGTGAGCTGGTCACCTTGACTGCGCTGTTCAAGAAAGAAGAAATGACCGCAGCACCACACGAAGTTGAAGACGCTACCATTGAAGGCGTTAACATCATGAATGAAGTAATGCCTGTTGAAATCCTTCGTGATGCCAACGGCCGCGCCACCGGCATGAAGTTTGTTGACTCTACCTGGGAAAATAATGCACCCGTTGCCGTTGAAGGCGGTAAAGAGTATACCGTTGAAGCAGACATCATCGTTGCTGCCATTGGCCAGGGCGGTGATTTAACTAATCTTGAAGATTTCAACAACGGTCGTAACCTGATGGACGCTGATAACATGTTCCGCGTACCAGGCAAAGAAAATCACTATGTATGCGGTGATATCGTTCGCCCTCACCTGTTAACAACAGCGATTGGCCAGGCTTACATCGTTTCAGAAACAATCGAAAACGACTTCAATAAAATTGTCGTTAAAAAACGGCCTAAAGTTGACGTTCACCATTTCGACCTGACTGACAAACTAGTTGAAGCCGGTTTAAATGTTGAGTCTTATGATGTCAACGAACACAAAGACGATGGCCAGCGCGGCACTGAAACGTCTAATTATGCTATCCATAACTACGAGGATCGTTCATCTCAGGAAATCATCTCAGCTGATGAATTATTCCTTGGACACTTCGATTATGAAGAACGTTATCTACGCGATACCGACGTACCGTCTTCTGACGAAGTATTAGGTCATTTTACTGAACGTCAAACTAGCCTTGAAGAAGAAAAAGCGGTTAAAGAAGCAGGTCGCTGCATGAGCTGCGGTATGTGTTTCGAGTGTGATAACTGTGTTATCTACTGCCCTCAGGATGCCGTTTTCCGAGTTAAGAAAGACAGCAAAACCTTAGGTCGTTACGTGGACACTGACTACACTAAATGTATCGGCTGTCATATCTGCTCTGACGTATGTCCTACTGGTTACATTGATATGGCGCTAGGTGTCTCTTAAAGAACCGTTAACCTGTCGCAGCGCAATTAACCGCGCTGCGACAGACTAAACAATCACTGTTCATCCCCGGTTTTATAAAAGCAGGGATATAACGTGACTATAAAAACAGGTAATCTGATGACAAGATTTTTTCGTTTAATATATGTATTGATTGGCTTCACGCTAGTGTCGACATCGGCACTGGCGGAAACGCCTTTCCCTACGATTCATGAACCTTCGGATGAAAGCCTAAAGTGCATTCATGATGAAGACGAAATGCGTAGAAATCATATGAATTACATTTTGCACGAACGCGATGAAACCATGCACGAAGGTGTTCGCAACGAACCAGGTAGCCTGGTGGCCTGCATTGACTGTCATGTAGAACCTAACGCACAGGGTGAAATTGCTGGCATTGACAGTAATGAGCATTTCTGCAACTCATGTCACCAATATGCCTCAGTACAGATTGACTGTTTTCAATGCCATGCTGACCGTCCACAAAAGTACATAGAACGTAGTGGCCACAGCGCGTCACATACACCATTAATTCAACAACAGCTTCAACAAACACTTGATGAGCATGGCCATTCGGGTGAAGGAGCTGCACAGTAATGAAAAATTCCCAGCACCCACAGCAGGATTTAAAAGTGAGCAATCCAGTCAACGAATCACGACGCGACTTTTTATCGAAAGCGGCTGTTGCCGGTACCGTAACCATTGCGCCGGGTGTTCTATTACACTCAACTGCGCAGGCTGCAACGGGCGGAACCTCTACAAAGGCTGATAGCGAACCGGTTAGCAGCAAAAACCGCTGGGGTATGTTAATTGATACCGCCAAGTGCGCTAATGGCTGCACGGACTGTGTTGATGCCTGTAACGAAGAAAACGGCTTAGTGAGTCATGGCCGGCCAGAATCAGATACCCAGTACATTCGAAAAGTGACCTTAAAAGAAAAATCAACAGGGCATGAATTGTCATTGCCATTGATGTGTCAGCATTGTGAAACCGCGCCATGCGTCGATGTGTGCCCGACCGGTGCATCGTTTATTCGTCCTGATGGTATCGCACTTGTCGATAAACACATTTGTATTGGCTGTCGCTACTGCATGATGGCGTGTCCCTATAAAGCGCGTTCCTTTGTGCATGAGAATGTCGAGAACCAGAAAATAACTGCACCGCGTGGTAAGGGTACTGTGGAATCCTGCACCATGTGTGTTACACGTATAGACAAGGGCGGCATTCCAGCCTGTGTTGAAGCGTGCACCGCAGAAAACCACAACGCGATGCTATTTGGTGATTTAAATAATCCAGACAGTGAAATTTCTGTCGCACTGAAAAGCCATGGTGGCAAACAACTGCGACCAGACCTGGCATTGAACACCGGTGTTCGTTACCAGAACTTGTAAAAGAAAATAGACATAAACTATTTGTCCGCGAATAACGCAATTAACGCGAAAAAAGCGAATAAATAATTATTTTTACGCAAAGCGTAGAAAACAAAAAGAGTTTCTTTCGCGTCTTTCGCGTTATTCGCGGATAGATATTTTAGTTACTATTGTAGTTACATAATATTTAGAGAAAACAATGAGTAAAATAGAATACACTTCTGTAGAAGGCAAAAGTCTTTCTTATTTCGCTTTACTTGGCGGACTAGGTTTTATCATGCTGCTGGCTATTGCCTCTGTGTTTTACATGGAGCATGAAGGCCACCATGTAACCGGCATGACCAACCAGATTGTCTGGGGCATGCCACATGTATTTGCTATTTTTCTTATTGTAGCGGCCTCTGGCGCACTGAATGTTGCTTCCATCGCATCGGTCTTCAGAAAAAAAATATACGAACCTATGGCGCGTTTATCCGCCCTCCTGGCTATCGCTCTTCTCACTGGCGGCCTGGTTGTACTGTTGCTTGATCTGGGTCGCCCTGATCGTCTGATCATTGCCATGACCTATTACAACTTCAAATCGATCTTTGCCTGGAACATTATTTTATATACCGGTTTCTTTGCTTTTGTTGGTGCTTATTTGTGGACCATGATGGACCACAATGTCTATAAATTTAAGCCCTATGCCGGCTTCTCTGCGTTTATATGGCGTTTAATTCTCACCACTGGTACTGGTTCCATCTTTGGCTTCCTGGTTGCACGTTCGGCCTATGATGCAGCGCTAATGGCGCCTATGTTCATCATCATGTCATTCTCCTTCGGCCTGGCTATCTTTATTCTGGTATTAATGGCGTCTTACAAATGGACCAATATGGAATTAGGTGACGCTGTGGTTAACCGCCTGAGAAACCTGCTCGGTATATTTGTTGCCTCTGTACTGTATTTTACAGCGGTTTATCACCTGACCAATCTGTACGCGACACAGCATCATGAGGTTGAAAAATTCCTCTTACTGGAAGGCGGTATATTCACCAACATTTTCTGGATTGGTGAAATTCTGCTAGGCGGCCTGATTCCACTTGCTCTGATTTATGCACCCGGCGTTAAAAATTGCCGGACCACCTTAGGACTTGTCTGTACCTTGATTATCATCGGCGGCCTGTCCAAGGTTTACACTATCTTAATCGCAGGCCAGGCTTTCCCACTGGAAATATTCCCTGGCTACGAAGTAAGCAGTTCTTTTTACGACGGCGCCATCAATAGCTACACCCCAAGCCTGCCTGAAATACTGTTAGGTTTAGGCGGTATCGCCATGTCGCTGTTCATCGTTGTCTTTGCGCTTAAGGTGTTACGTTTCCTTCCAGCTTCTTTAGCAGACAGCGTCGCTGACCCGCACGCGAAATAACAATGAAAAATGAATAATGAAAAGTGAAAAATAAGAAACAGAAACGCGATTGTACTAACGTAAGTATTCATTCTCGCCTTTCATTTCTCACTTTTCACTTTTCACTTTTCATTTGAGCAGTTGCCCCGCTCACCATGTCTCGAATTTTTATATCCGCCGCCCACAAGTCATCGGGAAAAACGACCGTCAGCATTGGCTTATGTGCAGCGCTTAAGCAACGCGGACTAACTGTACAGGCTTTTAAAAAAGGTCCTGACTACATCGATCCCTACTGGTTAGCACAGGCCACCGGTCGTGACTGTTACAACCTCGATTTTTACACCATGGAACGCGAAGAAATCCTTTCGCTGATGCACAACAAGTCTTGTGACGCAGACATCTCCCTGATCGAAGGCAACAAGGGGCTTTATGACGGCCTTGATCTCGATGGCAGCAACAGTAATGCTGCCCTGGCTACCCTGACTCAAACCCCCGTAATACTGGTTTTAAATGCCCGTGGCATGACTCGAGGCATCGCACCATTAATTTTAGGTTATCAGGCGTTTGATAAAAACGTTTCAATTAAAGGCGTCATCCTTAACCAGCTTGGCGGCTCACGTCATGAAACTAAATTACGCAACGTTATTGAGCATTACACCGATGTAGACGTTGTCGGCGCCATTCATAACGACAGGCGGTTTGATATTGAGGAACGTCATTTAGGACTTGTGCCCGGACATGAAGACCCCTTCTGCACACAGCGGATCAATTGGCTTGCCGAAGCCGTTAACGAACAGGTAAATCTGGACGCGGTGTTAAACATAGCCAGGCAGGCACCCAATCTGGACTCTGCGCAGACCAGCACAGAAATTCAGCCGCATGATTATCCCGATACTGAGATAAAGCTGGGATTGGTCAGGTGTTCTGCGTTTGGCTTTTATTATCCCGATGACCTGCAGGCATTACAGCAGGCGGGTGCCGAAATCATCGAAATTGACCCCTGTAAAGACAGCAAGCTGCCTGAGATTGATGCTTTGTTTATTGGCGGCGGTTTTCCTGAAACGCATATGCAAAAACTGGAAGCCAATGAAAACATGCGGGCAGAGATAAAGTCAGCGATTGATAACGGCCTGCCCTGCTATGCAGAATGTGGCGGTTTGATGTACCTGGCACGCTCCATCGAGTGGCATCATGACAATCGCAGCGAAAAATGCGCCATGGTCGGTTGCATTGATAGCGACATCATCATGGAGAAACGCCCCCAGGGCCGGGGTTACGTGCAATTACAGGAAACTGAAGACAGCCTGTGGCCGGGAAAATCAGATAAAATAATCAATGCCCATGAATTTCATTATTCTCGCTTTGCCCATACTGACTTCAATAAGACGGGCAAAGATGTTAAATTTGCATTCCAGGTAAAGCGCGGCAGCGGAATTAACGGTAAATCGGATGGCTATATTTATAAAAATCTATTAGCTAACTATACGCATCAGCGAAATACCAAAAATAATCCCTGGGCACAGCGTTTTATAAACTTTGCCAGAACCTGTAAAAAAACAAACAGGTAAATCAATGCAGCATCAACAGGCGAATAGCTAAAAATATGATAACAATCACACCAGCGGCAGCTGCACAAATTAAACTTTCTGCTGATCAGGGCAAAACCACCGGCATGTCTTTGCGTATCGCTGCGTCTCGCAACGACGATAACAGTATTCATTACGGAATGGGCTTTGACGACAGTAAAGAAGATGACATTACGGTAAAGGCCGATGATATAGATATTATCGTCTCGCCTTCCAGTGCAAAATTATTAAATAATACAACCATTGATTTTGTTGAGCTTGAACCCGAAAAGCATCAGTTTATCTTTCTCAATCCTAACGACCCGAATTATAAACCGCCCGCTGAATAATCTGCCATTGACTCCATTGCTACGCACTATCTATGGCTGAACAATCTACTTTTGAATGGAGCCCCTCATCACTTGCTCTGCTGTATCGAATAACCAGCTCTTTAAGCTCGGCCAATGATGACAAACAGGTTCTTCATGATTTTTTAATTTTATTAAAACAGCACTTTAACGCTGCTGCTGGCTCAATACAGTTGATCACTGATGACGGCCTGATGAATCTCATTGCGCACTTTGGCATCACTGAAAAACAGGCCAACAGCATTCAGCACGCGCCGATAGATGGCCACCTGTTTAGTTTTGAAACCGATGTTATCGATGAAATACAGATTCGAAAAAACGAACTGGATACCGACTTACTGCCGCCAAAACAACTTTGCATTCCTGTGCGCTTTAAAATTCAAACACTGGGTGTAATAAACCTTTTTGTCGAAAACGAAATTGATATCACGGAAGAGCTTGCCTATCTATTGCTTTCTTTGGGCGCGCACCTGGGTGAGTTTATTGAACGCGCCAATATTGAACGGAAAAACCGCCAGCAGCTAATTAAAGATGAACGCAACATTATCGCAAACGAATTACACGATTCACTGGCACAAACATTAGCCTCACTACGATTCCAGGTACGCATTTTAGACCAGGGCCTGCAACCCATCGGCGATTTCATGGCCATTAAGACCCTCGAGTCGGTAGAACATGGTCTTGATGAAGCAACAACGGACTTACGCGAACTTATTGCACATTGTCGAGTACCTATTGAGCAGCAGGGACTTGTTCCTGCAATCAAACGTGCCGTGGAAAAATTCCGCAAGGAGACCGGTATACATATTCTGCTGCAGAGCGACGAACAGGTCGTTGCCCTGCCATCAAATATGGAGCTCAATGCTTACCGTATCGTACAGGAAGCGCTCACCAACATAAAAAAACACGCCAATGCCTATATTGTTCGTGTTTTATTATCCTGCGATGAAAAGGGCAATATTCGCCTGTTGATAGAAAATGATGGAAAAGGCTTCGATCCGGAGAAAATTCATAGCTCCGAGGGCGATCACCTCGGTTTAACCATCATGAAAGAAAGGGCTAAACACCTGGGTGGAAAACTAAAAATCGAGAGCGAACCCGAAGAAGGTACGCGTATAGAGCTAAAATTCAGCTATAAGGACAAATCAAACCATAGCTGATCAGCTGAGAATTATTCGTTGCATTTTAAGACACTCCCGGCAATTCGTGATACATTCCCTATTGTTATATAATTTGTCTTAACAATCACTTACCAACAAAAATAATATGCGCGTAATAATCATCGATGACCATGCACTGTTTCGAGGCGGCCTGAAAGGCTTGCTCGAACAACGCAATATTGATGTCGCTGGTGTTGCAGGCGACGGTAAAGAAGGAATTGAACTGGCTAAAAATATTCAGCCCGATATCATTCTACTGGATTTACGTATGCCCCATATGGGTGGCCTCGAGACGCTGCCCATATTACGCAAAGAACTACCCGCAATACCGGTGGTTATGCTCACCACCAGCGATGATGAAAGCGATCTGATTAAAGCTTTACGCACAGGCGCACAGGGTTACCTGCTTAAAGACATGGAGCCTGAAGAACTGGTCGCTGCCTTGCGCGATATCGAAAAAGGCAAAAGTGTGGTGGCCGCAGACTTAACTGACGCCTTAGCCAGAATGGTACAGGGTGAAACCAGTGTTGATGATGACGATGGCCCCTTTACAGATCTTACCCCGCGCGAAACTGAAATCCTTTGCCTGCTGGCGGAGGGTCAGAGTAATAAACTGATTGCCAGAAACCTCGGCATTTCTGATGGCACGGTAAAACTGCATGTTAAAGCCATTCTTAGAAAACTGAACATCCACTCACGTGTTGAAGCGGCAGTAATGGCCGTTGAACATGGACTACGCCATAAAAATAAAGAAAAAGATTAAACACACGTAACATTCGCGAAAGACGCAGTTATAAAAACAAGAAATAAATTTTCACCACAGAGGCACAGAGAGCACAGAGGCTTTATATGTTTAAAACATTAAACCTTTTTCTCTGTGTACTCTGTGCCTCTGTGGTTCAAAGTTTTTTAATTACGTCACTGCAGTTTCTTTTCAATAATATTATAAAGCCACACAATGAAAACATTCAAAGAAATAATTGCTGAAGCCAGCAAAACCATCACTGAAATCATGCCCTGGGATGCTGAAGAGCGAATTAAAGATAATAAAGAACTGATGCTGCTCGACATTCGGGAAGAATGCGAATTTATCAAATTTCATATTCAAGGTTCAATGCTGGTACCCAGAGGCATACTGGAATCAGCCTGTGAAGAAGAATACGAAGATGCCGTACCGGAGCTGGTAGCCGGTCGCGACAAAGAAATTATAGTCATCTGCCGTTCAGGCCTGCGCAGCGTACTCGGCACACAAATGCTACAGATGATGGGATTTAAAAATATATGCTCAATGAAAACCGGTCTGCGCGGCTGGAATGATTACGAGCTACCGCTTTATAATCTGGAGCAAAAACAGCTAGATCCAGATAATGTTGATGTACTGCTTTCCGCCGGTTTTTGTTCCGAACTAATGCACCCAGATCGGCGCACGATAATCACCTGATGGCCATTAAAAGATGGCAATGATAAGTGAAAAATGAAAAATGAAAAATGAAAAATGATTTTCACACACATAGCATCTAGTGTTTGTTTTATATTTTTCATTTTTCACTTATCATTTTTCACTGTCTTTACCATAGTGCTTGTGATCTTTACGGCGCCTGCCCGCCTTTTGCGTGATCACGCCCTGAATCATATCCTGGCCACTGATTTCCACGGTATCGTATAAATCGTTCAACGGCTGCAGATAATACCTGTTTTCCACTATGCGTAACTGGCGGAATATATACTCGTTTTCAAACTCAGCCATCACATAACAGCCATCACGTATCGCCCCTGCCGGGTCAATAATAATAACCGCGCCTTCAATAAATTCCGGCAACATACTGTCACCCAGAACACGTAACGCAAACGGCTCACTTGCCGCGCAACCACCACCTGACTCCATAAACCACCCACTGCAAATTAGTTGTCACAAATCTATACTATTATACCCCGTCTAAAACACTTTATTAATCCACAGATACACAAAAATGAGTACCACTAAAATCTTTATTTTTATTATCTGCGTTGACGTGAAGGGATAACACGAATGTGGTGGATGCGGATATGTCCAGGGATGGACGGTAGTACGATTGCAAGGATGGAATCGGTACGACTATATGGATATAGGAGGTAGAGCAATGCAGGACGCTTACATGGATGTAAGCGGTAGAACGACTCAGGAGACCAAGTCGAGCAATTGTCGAGGAGCAATTAGCGATGAACGACCATCTGTGGACAATTAATTGGTTTCATCTGCTAATTTGATGTCCTATACAGCCTGCAAACTCTTCTCTAAGGGTGTAAAATACGCGCTTTGATTCAAACCAACCAATTTAAGCCATGTCAGATAAAATCACCAATAACAAGTTTGTAGCCCTCACCTACACCATTACCGACGAAGATGAAAACACACTGGAGCGTATCGATATGCCGATACATTATATTCAGGGCATAAAAAGTCAGGTGATAGAGAAAATAGAAATCGCACTGGATGGCCATACAGTGGGTGATTTAGTGCATGTCACCTTAACACCGGAGGAAGGTTTTGGCGCTCATCAGGAAGAACTGACTTTCTCTGATGAGCTGGATAATGTGCCCCCACAGTTCCACTCGATCGGTGCTGAAGTCGAATTCCAGAATGATCATGGTGAAAGCAAAATTTTTCGTGTGACACATATTGACGACAATAAGTTAACAGTCGATGGCAATCATCCATTTGCCGGCAAAACCATAACCTACAACATTACTGTAAGAGAAGTACGTGATGCCACTGCCAGTGAGTTGCAAAATGGTGTTGAAAACATGAACGCATTGCATTAACAGGTACTATTTCGGGATACTTTGGCCTATTTAGGGCTTCTTTGGGGCTGAAATTTATCTAAATTTAGGGTATCCTCGCCAGCCAAGAAAATATCTGGCAGATAGCTCTGACCAGTAGACGGTACGGCAGAATGTCAACAATTAAAGATTTTTCCGATGCTGAACAATGGACCGTTAATACGACGTTAAGGGAACGCTGGCCAAACCAGGATCTTGACATACAACTGGCTGATGTTGAAATAAAAATGTTTCCGCATGAAAGAGAATTAACCGTATGCCCTGCATTATTCTGGCAGGTTGGGGCAACCAGCTTCGTCATCGTTAAAGTTGGCGAGCGGGCATATCGTAGTCAATTTTATTACAAAGGCTTTCAGCAATACGGCACAGGAAAATCAGAGTTTGATGATATCGCTGACTGCACCACGACTTTATTACAGGTGCATGCCGACAAAGAAGCCGATTTACGAAAAGAACAAGAACAAAAACAAGATTAAAACACTAACCACAGAGGCACAGAGAACACAGAGAAAAAATTTATTGATTGCTGATTTGCGTATAGCGCAAACAATAAAAACTCTGTGTACTCTATGACTGTGTGGCGAACAATTAAAAATTAATATAACTCCTGGGGAATATTATGAGCAAAATGAACGCATTTTATGCACAATCTGGTGGTGTAACCGCAGTAATCAATGCATCGGCATGTGGCGTGATTGAAACCGCACGTAAACATAAAGATAAAATAGGTAAAGTTTATGCCGGCAGCAGCGGTATTATCGGCGCGTTAACCGAAGAACTCATCGATACCAGCAAGGAAACAAAAACAGCCATTGCCGGTCTTCGCAGTACGCCATCGGGTGCTTTTGGCTCATGCCGCTTCAAATTAAAAAGCCTTGAAGATAACAAAGCTGAATACGAACGTTTAATCGAAGTATTCAAAGCGCACAATATCGGTTACTTCTTCTACAATGGCGGCGGCGATTCTGCAGATACCTGTTTGAAAATATCTCAAATCGGTAAAAAA
The DNA here is from genome assembly GCA_963768125.1 of uncultured Gammaproteobacteria bacterium. GTDB lineage: Bacteria > Pseudomonadota > Gammaproteobacteria > SZUA-229 > SZUA-229. Next base: position 10,373 of record CAVYHC010000019.1, on the reverse strand, counting down.
ATGGGTTACCCGATCACTGCAGTTCATGTTCCTAAAACGGTTGATAACGACCTGCCTATTACAGATAACTGCCCTGGTTTTGGCTCTGTTGCAAAATACATTGCCGTTTCAACAATGGAAGCCAGTTATGACGTAGCGTCTATGTGTAAAACATCAACAAAAGTATTCGTGCTTGAAGTAATGGGTCGTCACGCAGGCTGGATTGCTGCTGCTGGCGCCATGGCGTCAACAGAAGATCACGAAATTCCAATCGTTGTACTGTTCCCTGAAGTTAAATTTAACCAGAAAAAATTCCTTAAGAACGTTAACGATAAAGTAAAACAGTTCGGTTACTGCTCTGTCGTTGTATCAGAAGGCGTTGCCTGGCCAGACGGCAAATTTTTAGCTGAAACCGGTTTAAAAGATGCATTCGGTCACAGCCAGCTAGGTGGTGCTGCGCCGGTTGTTGCTGAAATGATTCAGAAAGAACTTGGCCATAAATACCACTGGGCTGTAGCAGATTACCTGCAACGCGCAGCACGTCATATAGCATCAAAATCTGACGTTGAGCAAGCCTATGCTACGGGTAAAGCGGCTGTTGAATATGCGATCAAGGGTCACAACTCTGTAATGCCAGCCATTAAACGTATTAGCAACAAGCCATACAAATGGACAATTGAAATGGCGCCACTAAGCAAAGTCGCTAACGTTGAGAAGATGATGCCTAAAAGCTTTATTTCTAAAGACGGTTTCAGCATTACTAAAAAATGTCGTGAATACCTAGAGCCTTTAATCAGCGGTGAAGACTATCCCGCATACAATAAAAATGGTTTACCCAAATATGTGCAGCTGAAAAAAGTCATGCTCGCGAAAAAGTGCCCTGACTTTAAACTAAAGTAAAAACTGAAAATATAGACCAGCCATGACTCTCGAAAAAGCACATGAACTCATTGCCATGCATTCAGGCCTTGGCAGTGGTTACAACCGAAATGCCGCGCGAATGGTATTAGGTGAAGTCATGCGTGACCATGGCCAGGAGGCCGTTGATGCGCTGATACGAGAGTATGATCTTGAAAAACAGTGGGAAATAAAACCTGGCACAAAGTTTGAGAGTGCCTTTAAAAGTTAAAAAATAATGTCTGTTCTGCTTAATCGCAACAGACTTTTTTTTGCTTAAAATAATAAAGAGAACAAGTATGAAATTAATATTATTAGGTGGACCCGGTGCCGGCAAAGGCACACAAGCAGGATTCATTACAAAAAAGTATAACATCCCTCAGATATCAACCGGCGACATGTTACGAGCAGCCGTAAAAGCAGGCACAGCAATGGGCCTGGAAGCGAAAAAAGTGATGGATGCCGGCGGCCTGGTTACCGACGAAATCATTCTCGGCCTGGTAAAAGATCGCATTGCTGAAGATGACTGCAAAAATGGTTTTTTGTTTGACGGTTTTCCGCGCACACTGGCACAGGCTGATGCTTTAAAAAATCAGGGTGTTAATATTGATGCTGTCGTAGAAATTGATGTTGATGATAATGAAATCATCAAACGCATGTCGGGTCGCCGTGTTCACGTTGCTTCTGGCCGTACCTACCACATCGTTTTTAATCCACCTAAAGTAGAAGGCAAAGATGACGAAACCGGTGAAGATTTAATTCAGCGTGATGATGATCAGGCAGAAACTGTAAAGAAAAGACTTGATGTATATCATGACCAAACAGAGCCACTTATTGCATACTATTCTAACTGGGCCAGCTCAGGTGAAGAAAATGCACCAAAATATCACCAAATTGCCGGTATCGGCGGTGTTGAAGATATCCGTGATGCCATTTTTAGCGCTTTAGAAAGCTAACTATTACTATTAACTATTTCTACAGGATACCTAAACAATGTCTACTGAACTATTAATTGCCCTCGTCTGTTCCTTCGTCGGAATTGGATACGGCGTCGTTTCGATTTTCAGCGTACTTTCAAAACCGATGGGTAATGAAGAAATGGTACGTATCCAGTCTGCTATTCAGGAAGGCGCTTCTGCTTACCTGAAACGCCAGTACACCGCTATCGGCCTGGTTGGCGTGGTTGTCTTTATCGTCATCATGTTTGCACTGGACGCAACTACCGCCATCGGTTTTGCCATTGGTGCGATATTTTCCGGCCTGGCTGGTTTTATTGGCATGAACGTTTCCGTTCGCTCCAACTCTCGAACTGCTGAAGCCGCACGTGATGGTATTGCGCCAGCATTAGACATTGCATTTAAAGGTGGCGCGATTACCGGTATGCTGGTTGTTGGCCTTGCCCTGTTAGGTGTTGCTGGTTACTACGGTATTTTAATGTCGATGGGTTTTGAAATGGAAGCAGCCCTGCATTCTATGGTTGGCCTGGCATTCGGTGGTTCTTTAATTTCTATTTTCGCACGATTAGGCGGCGGTATTTTTACCAAAGGTGCAGATGTTGGCGCAGATATCGTCGGTAAAGTTGAAGCCGGCATTCCTGAAGATGACCCACGTAACCCTGCGGTAATTGCTGATAACGTTGGCGACAATGTCGGTGACTGTGCAGGTATGGCAGCCGACCTGTTTGAAACCTATGCGGTAACACTGATTGCTACCATGTTACTGGGTGGTCTGTTACTTAAAGATGCCGGTGAACTGGCTGTTACCTATCCATTAATGCTGGGCGGTGTCTCAATCATCACCTCAATTATCGGCACATTCTTTGTAAAAACATCGGATGGCGGAAAAATCATGAATGCACTTTATAAAGGCACATTCATTTCAGCCGTACTTTCAGCGATTGCTTTCTACTTTGTCACAACCAGCATGATGTCTGATCTTGCCGGTTATTCTGCAATGAACTTATTTTATTCTGCACTTATTGGTCTTGGCTTAACCATGGCAATGATTGTAATTACAGAATATTACACTGCCACAGAATACGGCCCGGTTAAGCGTATCGCTGCAGCATCAACCACGGGTGACGGCACTAACGTTATTGCCGGTCTTGGCATTTCAATGAAATCAACAGCGGCGCCTGTTATTGCTATTTGTGCTTCTATCTGGGGTGCTTACGAACTTGCTGGTTTATACGGTATTGCCATTGCAGCAACGTCTATGTTGTCAATGACAGGCATTATTGTTGCCCTGGATGCTTATGGCCCAATTACCGATAATGCCGGTGGCATTGCAGAAATGGCTGAACTGCCTGAAGACGTTCGCGTTACCACTGATGCGCTTGATGCTGTTGGTAATACAACAAAAGCGGTAACTAAAGGTTATGCGATTGGTTCTGCGGGTCTGGCAACACTGGTATTGTTTGCTGATTACACCAATACACTTGAAGCCGCTGGAAAAGCCGTAAGTTTTGATTTATCAAACCACATGGTCATCATCGGCCTGTTTATTGGTGGTTTAATTCCCTACCTGTTTGGCGCAATGGCGATGGAAGCCGTCGGTCGTGCTGCCGGTGGCATCGTAAACGAAGTACGCCGCCAGTTTAAAGAAATGCCAGGCATTATGGATAAAACCCAAAAACCTGATTACTCAAAAGCGGTAGACATGCTAACAAAAGCAGCGATCAAGGAAATGATGATCCCTTCATTATTACCGATTGCTGTGCCAATCATTGTCGGCATGACACTCGGCGCACAGGCATTGGGTGGTATGTTAATTGGTACTATCGTTACCGGTATATTTGTCGCTATCTCAATGACTACCGGTGGTGGTGCATGGGACAACGCCAAAAAATACATCGAAGACGGTAATCACGGCGGTAAAGGCTCTGATGCACATAAAGCAGCCGTTACCGGTGATACTGTAGGCGACCCGTACAAAGATACTGCGGGCCCTGCAATTAATCCGTTGATTAAGATCATCAACATTGTTGCTTTAATGATGGTGCCATTATTGTAATAACAATAATTACATCATGACAAACTAAAAAGCCGGGTCGTACAATGACCCGGCTTTTTTTATAACTCCAATAAAAAGATCATAATGATACTTTTTCCCACAGTGATTATGGACATGCCAATAGATCTCAATTTAGCAATCAATGTGATAGTTGACGCTAATCAAGGTAATATAAGGCCATATCAAGTAACGTTTAACTACGCTATAAAAAGAAGGTTACAACTGCCCATCACAGCAGCCATTAATTGAATAACTAGCTGAATACAAAAAGGATATTCTTAAGCTGATCAATACGTATTTTTGCCGGCTGTCACATCTATACGAAGGCCTCGATAAATCAATCTTCAGTGCACAACAGGGCATTGAAATTCTCAATAACGATTATCCGGGCAGTATAAAAAAAGAATGTCTTCATGCTAAAGCGTTTATTTATAAAATGTTAAGAGAATAATCACTGCAGGTTAAAAAATGTCATCACTTCAAACAACCATTGATCAGCTTCAAGCGTTGCGTAACCAATTAACGCGAAGAATTGAAGAAATTGATGCGGACATCCATCACAAAAAAGAACCGGTAGAAAAAGATTTTGCCGAACAGGTAACGCAGCGCGAGAATGATGACGTGCTTAACGCCATTGATGAAGAAGCGCAGCAGACAGTCCATCTTATCGATGCTGCCCTCGCCCGCATCAAGGATGGTAACTATGGAATATGCGCCCGCTGCGGAGAAAAAATTCCCGAAAAAAGACTCGCCGCACTTCCTTATGCAACAACCTGTATAAATTGTGCTGAATAAGTCGTTTTATTCGCCTTAATTCCTTTAATGTTGTAGCTCGGTGCGCCTGAATAATACTTGACTATTTTACTAGGTTATTTAATATAGAGAGTGTACTCACTGGAGGACACCTCATGCATATACGTACTACAACAGACCCTGTTTCGCTGCACGATGTACCAGACCCCGAGCACCACCCCTGCCTGTACGAAGGTGATGGCGTCAATGGCCTGGAAATCTACTTCGAAAATGAAGAAAACAAAAAAATCTATATGGAAATGGAGCTGGAAGACAAAAAAGTGCTTGTCGGAAACGACACTGACGACTATATTGCCGAAGGTTAAGCTAACTGATATCAATAGACTTTATCTAAAGCAGAACCCGCGTCAACAGCGCTGGGATCTGTATTTAGCCTGGCTGCCATACAATAACAACGACTCTATCGTAATTATTAATGCGACAGAAACTATATTGACCGCTGGCAGTCCTACAATTACCACTTCTCACTACCCTTAACGCTCAACATGCCATGAAGTTAATACCATTATTACTATTACTTAACCTGTTTATCACACCAGTTCTCGCACTTAATCAAGCTGACGCTAAGTCTGACCAGCAGAGTGTCGAACACTCAGCCATCGCCATCTTTGCGGGCGGCTGTTTCTGGTGCATGGAACCGCCTTTCGACAAGCTTGATGGCGTTATTTCAACCACATCAGGATATACCGCCGGGCATAAAAAGCAGCCAACCTATAGCGAGGTATCCGCCGGCAGCACCGGACACACTGAGGCAATACAGATTGTCTATGACCCTGAAAAAATATCGTATGCAGAACTGCTTGAGGTTTTCTGGAAAAACATCGATCCATTTGCTGTTAACAGACAGTTCTGTGACTCCGGCAGCCAGTATCGCTCCGGCATTTATTTCCTTAACACGATGCAGCAAACGGCTGCTGAACATTCATTAGCGCAGCTGAAAAATAACAAAGCCATTTAAAGAAAGCATTGCCACAGAGATTTTACCGGCCAGTACTTTCTATCCCGCTGAGGAGTACCATCAGGATTACTACGTGAAAAACCCGCTGCGTTATAAATATTATCGTTACCGTTGCGGACGAGATCAGCGATTAAATGAAATCTGGGGGGAGAATTAGTCCGCAATAACCCCGGTTGCATAAAAAAAGCCGATCATCCAGATGGACGATCGGCTTGATTAAACCCAGATTATTATGTCTTGCCCATCAAATCGAGCAGACAAATTAGTCAGTAACCCTTAAATTACTGTGCTGGAGCAGGCGCTGCTGGTGCAGGTGCTGGAGCGGGCGCATAATATGGACGAGGACCATAATAGGGACGGTTGTAATAACCACGGTTATTATCCCAACGATTATCCCAACGGTTATCCATTCTGTTATAGCCACTACCGTAGTAATCGTTACGCGCGTCACCGCGACCGCTACCACGACCGCTGCCACTCATACCAAAGTTAAAACTACCATCTACATCACCGGAAGCGTCGCCAGAACCGTCGCCATAACCGGATCCATAACCGTCATTGCGCCAGTCATTGCGCATGTCATTGTTCCAGTTGCTGTTGTTATTGTCGTTCCACCATGCATTGGCAGTAGTAGAAACAACTAATAGGGCTGCTGCTGTCGCAGTAAGTAATAATTTCATATTTTATCCTCCAAGGATTATCAATTGTACATTTCCCATCATCATCCATTATTAAAGATAATGGCGCTGTGAAAACTAATATAATATAACTAACCACAGTGAAATTACAATAGTTAGTCGGCTAACAGCTTGATATAGATCAATAATAGCTAAACATACCCGCCCCAACTCGTCACTTTCCAGGTCTTCCATCAAAAAAACATGACGACGCCTCGTAACTGACTACGAAAACCAGCCACTTTAAGGTAGAATACGCGCGCATTTTGAGTAGTTGATGATTCATACGATCAAACACCGCCCTTTATTAACACGGCTATCAAAATAACCCATTTTTTAAATATTAGGCTGGCCTCACGAATACGAAAAGCCAGCGTGATTCCACTAGGAGATAACACATGATTAAACCTCATGGTTCTGACAAACTAAATCCATTGTTCGTATATGATTCAGCTAAAAATGAAGCCTTACAACAAGAAGCAGAAAACCTGCCTTCTATCATTGTAAGCTCAGCCACAGCAGCAAACGCTGTAATGATGGGCGCAGGCTACTTCAACCCGCTGACAGGTTACATGAACAAAGCGGATGCCCTTTCTGTTGCCACTGACATGAAAACCTCTTCAGGTCTGTTCTGGCCAACACCCGTTTTAAACCTGGTGGAAGATGCTGGCAACATCAAAGCCGGTGACCGCATCGCGCTAAAAGATCCTAATGTTGAAGGTAACCCTGTGGTTGCGATTATGGATGTTGAAGCTGTTGAAGAATTTACTGATGCCGACATGGCGCTAATGACTGAAAAAGTCTACGCACCTGCCGCTGGTGAAGAGCACCCTGGCGTTGATGCATTTAACTCGCAAGGTAAAGTATGTCTTTCAGGCCCTATCCAGGTATTGAACTTCTCTTACTTCCAGACTGAGTTCCCTGACACTTTCCGTACCGCGGTTGAGATTCGTAACGAGATTGCTGAACGCGGCTGGAAAAAAGTTGTTGCTTTCCAAACACGTAACCCTATGCATCTTGCACACGAAGAACTATGTCACATGGCGATGGATCGTTTAGGTTGCGACGGTCTCGTTATCCACATGTTATTAGGCAAATTAAAACCAGGCGATATTCCTGCACCTGTTCGTGATGCCGCTATTCGTAAAATGGTTGAACTGTACTTCCCGGAAAACAGCGCAATGGTTACTGGTTACGGTTTCGATATGCTTTATGCTGGCCCACGCGAAGCAGTACTGCATGCATTATTCCGTCAAAACATGGGTGCAACACACTTCATCATTGGTCGTGACCATGCTGGTGTTGGTGATCACTACGGTGCATTTGATGCACAAACTATCTTTAAAGAGCAGGTTCCAGCTGGCGCTTTAGACATCGAAATTTTCGAAGCCGACCACACTGCTTACTCGAAGAAATTAGATAAAGTGGTAATGATGTGTGAAGCACCTGATCATGAAAAAGAAGACTTCGTTCTTTTATCAGGCACCAAAGTTCGTGAAATGTTAGGCCAGGGTATGGCACCACCTAAAGAGTTCTCACGTCCTGAAGTAGCTAAAATATTGATTGATTACTACCAGGCTTTAGACGCTAAATAGTTTAATTTAGCTATTCATAAAAACGGCGGGACTCTTCATAGAGCCCGCCGTTTTTATTGGAGAATTACAAAATTAAAAGCTTATTCACCACAGAGGCACAGAGGACACAGAGACACAGAGTTTTTTTGTGTAACCGCGTCTGCGACGCAGTTAACAATTAAAGTTCTTTTCTCTGTGTACTCTGTGCCTCTGTGGTGAATATTTTTTTATCTTTTCAATCAATCCAGTAATCAACTTCCTGCAACTTTAAAAACGCTTCTGCATTTGCCCCCTGCAACATGGCAAAGGTTGATAACATACCCGCCTCTACACATGTTGCAGTTGCCACGCTGACGGTATGCGGGGCATCTGTAACAGACCAGCCCGTTTTTGGATTTAATATATGGCTATAACGAATGCCGTTTTTTAGTAAAAAACGATTGGCATCGCCACTGGTAGCAATTGCGCCGCGGTATAACTGAAACAGCCCGCACGCATCATCCGAACCAGTAATCAATCTGCCGACAGACCAGCACGCATTGTTCCTGCGTGCTGCCGTCATGGCAAGATCACCGCCAAAATTGACCAGCACACTTTCTTTGGTTTTTTGTTGTGCTATTTGCACACAACGGTCAACCGCATATTCTTTTCCTATGCCACCCAGATCGATTTCCATTTCATCAGGCAAGGTAATAGTGCCATCCGCCCTGCTCACTTTCTGCCAGCCAATTTTCTCTACTATTTTATCGACATCTTTTTTATCGGGTAAATTATCACTGCCGTCAAATGTCCAGACCTGGCGCAACACACCCGAAGTCACATCAAACAAACCTTCACTTAATTCGAATAATTCATTGGCAAAATCAAGCAGGCGAGCGGTTTCTTCATCAACTGAAACGGCTTTACCTTTCGAGTGATTAATTTTAAAAAGTATATTGTCTTTTTTATAACGACTGAACTTGTCTTCGATACGCCACGCTTCATTTGCCACAGCATCGAGAATCGCCTGCGCAAGAGACTCATCTTCAACTTCCATTAAAACATCACAAGGACTGGCCATGGCCATGAAAGACCCTTTCCAGAAACCGGTTTCTTTTTTTAGTTCTGTATTACGCATGGATACTTATATAGTAATTGAGAAAAAATTAATTTTCCGCAAATGAACGCAAATAAACGCAAATATGAAGTATGTAAAATTAAGTCAGATATAAAACCAAGTGGATAGCGTTTAACTAATCTTACGGTTGTTCTTTAGCAATCAATTTATTATTTGCGTTTATTCGCGTTCATTTGCGGAGAATATATTTATTTTGGTCTGGGAACAAAAGCGACTTCATCACCATGCTCAATCAAGGTATAGGGCTCGGAAAACTGTTTGTTCACGGTCACCTGTACACGATTATCTTCGAAAGCTTGTTTCCAGCGATCACCGCGTTTTCGCATCCAGTTGAGCAGGGTTTCAACATTACTCACTGAGTCCGGGATGACCACCTCTTCTTCATCTTTACCCGATATTCTTGCCAGCTCGATAAAATAAAGCAGTTTAATCGTCACCTTGCCTTCGTGATCAGTGACACGGGCATCTCCCCGGCTCAGGCCATGTTTCTCCAGGCGCTTTAAATAATTCTGCCAGTTGGCTTCATAGTTTTTACCTAATTCGTGCAATGTGCCCCAGGAAAAAATACCGGTGTCATGGCCATCATCAAAGGTGATTTTCAAGGCATAACTGCCCTGTGGCTCAAGCATTGATATATTCACCCTTTCTTTGCCGTGCACCGGCTTAGCCATCACTTTAACTTCTGCCGCGGTGGAAAACACGCGCAGGTACTCGCACGGGTAATTAAATCGAAATCCATCGGAAAAGGCGATTTCTAATAATCGTGATTTCTGGTGCAGGTTTATTTCTGTCGGATTAACGTGGTTACTTTCTGTATCGGTCATGATTTCGGCTTGTGCAGCGAATTAGGCAATTAAAACTGCGCGTATTCTACCTGTATTTTAATCACTACAAGATTAATTCCCGTAAGGATAATGATTCTCACTTGATAATTCAAAATTAACTTCGTAACTTGTTGAATTAACTAGTATATAAATCAGCAGCAACCATCATAAGTAAAATTTATCGTGACCTCAATATTATTGTTTGGCGTTTCACCTATTAGGGTCTATTCTTCACGCCACAAAAGCGACTTGTGAGGCCGTATTTAATTGCTTTTACAGTCGCTTTGGGCATAAAATATGTGCCCCAACTTTAGCACTTAATCTATAGCGACTTGGGGACTCTCGGACGCGTTCATCAAATAGATATAGGTGCTTAGAAAACTTTAAACAGTAGCGCTTGTTAAGCTGCTGGAAATAAATTTCAATTCTAACGGGTTGGCCAAGGGAACAAAAAAGGCCACCAAAAAGATGAAGAAAAGGTAGAAATTAAATCTTACTGTTTCGATGAGGCCGTTTGATTTA
>CAVYHC010000018.1:0-13338 GCA_963768125.1 uncultured Gammaproteobacteria bacterium | reverse complement strand
TGCAGCTAACAGGTTTGATACAAAAAAACATCATTTCCATGAAACGGATTCAAAAGCTGCCTTATGCGCCGAGTGTCATATGCCAGCAAGAACTTATATGGTGGTTGACCCGCGTCACGATCACAGTATCCGCATTCCAAGGCCTGACTTATCGATTGCCTTAGGCACACCAAATGCCTGTAACCAGTGTCATCAGGATAAAGATGCGATATGGGCCTCATCGCAGGTAAAGCAATGGTATGGCAAAGTACCTGAGGGTTATCAGCAGTTTGCACAGTCACTTGATGCGGGCAGGCTAAACAAACCCGGGGCAGCTAAAATGCTGGTGCAGCAAATTAAAGATATCGAAACACCGAATATTGCGCGCGCTTCAGCCATCAGCAGTTTGTCGAGCTATCTTGATCAAACAACTTTTGATGTTTTGAAAAGATCATTGAAAGATGAGGATGCTCTGGTGCGTATGGCAAGCGTAACTGCACTGGAAGGTATACCACAAGAAATGCTGGTGCCGTTAATATTTCCACTGCTTGATGATCCTGTTAGAAGCGTTCGTATAGAAGCTGCCAGGGTGCTGGCACCTGTTCCTGTCGGTCAGTTACAGGGTGAGCAGTTAACAGTCTATAAACGCGCTGCGAGTGAATATATCAATTCACAACGGGTTAATGCGGATAGACCTCAAGCCCAACTTAACTTGGGTAACTACTATGCAGTTAAAAATGAATTTGAAAAATCTGAACTAGCGTATAAAACAGCGATCAAGCTCGATGATACTTTTGTGCCTGCCTACATTAATCTGGCGGACCTGTATCGGCACAGCAGAATGATGCTGAAGCAGAAAATATATTACGAAAGGTAATTGGTCTTTCACCCGCCAATGCCAGTGCAAGTTATGCACTGGGTCTGTTATACGTGAGAAAACAGGATAATGACAAGGCGCTTAAAATGTTACAGCGTGCAGTAGATCTCGAACCATCAAATGCGCATTATACCATATGTCTATGCAGTTGCATTAAATTCAGCGGGTAAAAAAGTTGATTCAATTGAGAGTTCTGCAAAGTGCACAATCTCGCTTTCCGCGCAACAGAGATATTCTAAATGCGCTGGTTGCATTTCATCGTGATGCAGGGAATGATTTCGCAGCAAGAAATTATATGAATAAACTAAAAAAGCTAGATAATTCAGATTGAGGATGACAACATTATGGCAATGGAAATAAAAAGAAGCGTTTTACAATTAAGTCGATTAGAGCGAATTATGGATGTTGTGTTTGCCCTAGTGATCTGGCGATTGTTTACTTTTTTGCCAACGCAGAAAGTCGGTGAAAACAAATGGGCTTCAGTCAGTGAAATGTTAGCAGCAGAATGGGAAGGTTTTTGTTTTTGTATTGCTGGCTATAGTCATTGTGATTATCTACTGGCTGCAAAATAACTCATTACTTGGTAATCTAAAAAAGACAGATGGTATTCATACTGCTATATCCATCTTTCAGCTGTTTTTCGTTTTATTGTTTATTTACTCAATTGGAGCAGGGGTACGTATTGGTAGTGGTGTGGATTCTAGTGTGTTCGAAAGCATTACCGCGATGATGGTGGGTTTGTTATCGTTGCTGGCCTGGCACTATGCCATGCACAAAGGAAACTTGCTCGACCCTGAGCTTAGTGCAGATGATGCTGCACATATCCGGCAAAAAAACATGGCCGAACCTATCACTGCGGCAATCACCATACCCTTTGCGTTTGTCGGGCCACTGGCCTGGGAACTATCCTGGTTTCTTTACCCGTTTATCAAGTATCTATTCAGTAAGGTAAAGAAAACCTGAGGATCAATTTAACGAATAGAATATTAAGTGAGTCTATTTAAAAGTAATACTGGTAGCTAAGGTTTATATCAGAAAATTCTACCTCATTATTCTGCCATTGGTGTTTGGCAAAAAGTTTTATCGAATGATTGGCTGTGAATACAAAATTCTGTGTATATTGTGCACGTAGTCGGTAGACGTCTTCTTCAAACTGTTCGCCGCTGATTTCCAGGTGCGCCGTTGTGTGTTTGAAGTGAGACAATAATCCAGCGTTAAATCCGATTGCAGGTTCAAAAGTATTTTTCAACTGCTTGTTGATCTCCAGTCTGAAGATGCCCAGCGCATAAACTTGATGATATTTCAACGCTTGCCAGGTACCGCCTGCGCCACCCGTTATATGATAGCTTAGCTGGTCTTTATTTTTTGTTAGCTGCCTTTCAAAACCACTGTAAACTTTCCATGACAAGGGCTTGAAATAGTCATTTCTCGGTGTAAGGGAGAATATGTCAACAAGATCCAGTTGGTATAACCGTAAACCAGTTGTTTCTTCTGCCCGTATTTTTAGGTTTCCTATATTTATTTGTGCGCCTTGCAAAAATCCATTTATATTGTCTTCAAGTTCATGAAAGGCCATTTTTAAACCAAACTCAGCATATTTATTATCAAGACGTTCACCTGCGCCAACAGTCATTCTTTTACTTTTATGGCCTTTTTCAGGTGGTGATGGTATGGGTATTACTGTGTTATCCTCAATTTCTTCAGGGTACGAACTGAGTTTTTGTAGTAATAGATAACTTCGTTTTGCTATCGCCGGATCTCTTGTATTTTTTGTGTTTTGATAACGCAGATATCTGTATGCAAGGTCTACGATTTTCTTTTGTTCTGTTACCGGAAGTTTGCTAAATATTTCTGACTCAATAGTATTAATATCTTCGGATAACTGTTTAACGATTACGCGACTTTGTGCCGATGTTTTCTCCAGCAGGAACTGTATTTCAGTCGCCTGTGCCGGGCGGTAGCTGATAGATTTAATTAATTGTGCATTTTCAATGGCTCTGACGGTATCAACCGGTATGGCTGTGACAATAAACTCATCTGTTAATTCGATATCGGGACGTGCGACTTCAAGTAATTCCAGTAACCGGTATGAACAGTTTTCATCAAAAAAGTAATAATCGAAATTTATGGTTTTTAGTTCCCATAAATGTTTGATCATTTTTTCAGTTTCGGCTGACGTCAGGTTTAATTTATATTCCCAGATATCACGGTGTTCTATACGGTTGTATTCCTGTATTTTTTTAAAATAGGGTTCAGTAATAAACGAGCCCGGATAACCACCAGCTAAACCTCGATACGCATAAATCAAAGAGTTATCATCATTGTTGATATTGGCGCCAAAATTAACGGCAAATGATAACCACTCGGATATGTGTATCACTTGAGTTATCCAGCCTAAGCAAAGTATGGCCAAACATCGACGACGGACTGTTTAGATGATACGCGGGAAAAATCATGGTGACACTGTCAGCCTGTGTTAATTGCCGCCATTCTGAATATTTTCACAATGCACTGCCGGAAACTGATTTTTATTTATTTGAAGTTTTTCAGATAACCACGCAGTACGAGCAACAAACTGGCATTGTGTTTGATTATTGTGGTTTTCCGTTGGTATAAATAAGTGCTTGAATGTTTCTAATAGTTCTGTTTTTGGGTTGTTTCTGCCATCTGCAGCGTAGAAAAAACGCTCATCATCAACCTGGCTGATATAGGAATTATATTCTTTGTCGTAGTGTAATAAATTAAGCCATTCAATACTGTCCCATAAGGCCATTTCAATGGCTTTACTGCTTATTTCATTTATGACATTTTGTTTATCATCGCCGGCATTACTGCTAAATGGAAAACATAAAAAAAGCAACAAGAGCAGTAAACTCGTGGAAGCTGATTTTTGAGGTAAGCTGAAGCGCTGAGGCATTAAAAAGTGTTACTTATTGTAATACATAAAAAAGCCCTGTATCCGAAGATGCAGGGCTTTTTTGTTTTGTAGCGTTTATTAAGCGATGTATTTAGCTAAAGTAGCATTCGCTTTCATCACTTCTTCAATAGAAGTAATCATCTCTGCAGCTGTTACGTCCTCATTTGGGAAGATAGTTGAAAAGTTTTCATGCATGACATTTGCGAAAGTTTCACGATCTTGTTTATCTACACCGTAGATTACAGCAACTGTATCCATTGCGTCGCCATTGCCACGAGCAACGTCTTCAGAAAACTCGCCCATAATTGAGCCAACCATTGATGCACCACTGTAGGTCAGTGTGCCGGAAGATGAACAGCCGTTAGTGCCACTCGTTATACCAAAGGTGTTGTTTCCAGATGTACCGTTTGTAGTTACACCCAGTACATGAGTGGCAGTACCAGATTGACCTTCAAATAACATATTACCCCAGCCGCAGTTTGGACCACCGGCTGCATCTGCCATCGCTACTGATGACGCGCTAAGTAAAGCTAAACCCGCAATTATTTTTTTCATTCACAGCTCCAAATTTTTATTGTTGTCTTCTTATAAAGAGCCGTGATAATAAGCCAAAAATGCGGGCAGTTGCAAGGCTTTGGCTATGTAATTAATTATTTATTTAGCATGTCAATCCGGTGTAGCAGCATGCCAGGAAGCGTGCGCCACCGTTAAAAACACTATATTATAATAATCTAATTTAAAGTTCTGATTCTGCCTCATTGTGTAGTCATTTATGGTACTTTCAGTGTGTTATTATTAATACCAATGAGTTGATTAACAAATAATGTGTCGATTTCTCCTGCTTCCATTTATATTAATGCTCACTGCATGCAGTAATTATTTGTTTTTTCCGATGAAGCCGTATCCGATCACACCCGATGCGATTGAAATTTTACATGAGGATATATATCTCGAAGCTGCCGATGGAATACGGTTGCATGGATGGAAGTTATTTTCTGATAAGAATAAACAAGGGTCGATTCTCTTTTTTCATGGTAATGGCGATAATGTCAGTACGCAGTTGCCCAATACCTTCTGGTTAGCGAGAGAAGGTTATGACGTATATATTTTTGATTACCGGGAGTATGGGCAGTCTGAGGGTAAAGCAGAACTGGATACGGTGATTAGTGATATGGAGTTAATGATTGCCTACGTTGCCGAACAATTACCTGCAAATGAGAAGATGATTGTGATGGGACACAGTCTGGGCGGCAGCATGGCCATTTATAATGTTGCACACAGTGCCTATCGTGACAGTATCAATGCGCTGATCACCGTGGAAGCGTTTAGTGATTACCATGAGGTGACACAGGATGTGCTTGCGAAAAGCTGGCTGTTATGGATATTGCAATGGCCATTATCCTTCACTGTGGATAATTCCTACCGACCACTGGATTCCATCGCTTTGATTTCACCCATCCCTGTTTTGATATTACACAGTGAATCTGATGAGATGATCGATATGTATCATGCGCAGCGATTGTTCGATGCCGCAAAAGAACCGAAATCATTTCAATTGATCGATAGTGATCACAGTAATGTTTTTGTTAAACCGGAAAATCGACAGGTATTGCTTGATTATTTAATGGAGATTAAATAATAGTTGGTAAATGATAGTTGGCAGTCGTCAGTTGGCAGTTAGCAGTAAAAGATTTAAAGCTTTTAACTGCAAACTGAGAACTGCCAACTGATCACTTTCTTTTATTCCGTTGCAGCTTTTGCAAAGCTGGCCAAAGCCTTGCTGACTTTTTTAAGCGGTTTTTCGCAGCCTTTAATATTGTGCCTTTGTGCCATGTAAGCCGGGTCATTATAGCTCAGCCATACCTGGCCACTTTCATCTTCATAGGCCAGTGCTTTTTGTGGCAGATCTATAGCAGCCGTTTGTGAGCACAGCATGAGCGGTGTGCCGACTTTTGGATTGCCAAAAATCAGTAATTGCGTAGGGCGCAGCTGTAGGTCGACTTTTTTAGCAGCAGCCGTGTGATTGACGCGTTTGAAAATAGTCATGCCTTTTTGCAATAATGCGGTTTCCAGCAGGAGGATGGTTTTATCAACGCTATGAGCGCTTTTTATTTTTATTAAGCCGTTAGATGTTTGTGCTATTGACTGCGTGTTGACAAGGCACGCTAAAATGATAAAAACAATATGATTTATAAATGTTCTATTGTGCATATTACGTCCTGTTAAAATTTATTATTAATGTTGTGAGTTATATTTAATGCATAAAAAAATGGGGTTCTTTCGAACCCCATAATGCGTGAATCACATAGCATGATATATAACGCAGATTTAAACTAATAAACCATTATTTATATTAAAATATATGAGTGAGCTGTATTGCAAAACGTCCACCCACGTCTTTTTGCTGAGCTTCAACAGCTGCGGTATCTGACTCATAGTCACGATCCGCATATTCAACATTTAGACGTGTCTTTTTGTTGAAGTGGTATTGAGCTCCATACGTTATTGTATCTGCACGACTTTCATCATTAGCTGCTGAACTAGGGTGATTTTCTCCGCGAGTATAAGTATCGTAGCGCAGGTCAATCTCAAAGTTTGTATTAGCTATATACCAGCCACCTTCGATGTAACCACCATCGGCTTCCTCGTTGTTGAAGATATGTGTGGGGCGATGTTGTCCCTGGAAAATCATACCTTCACCTTTCATGTATTCCGCTGTGACACGAAATGGTTTTTGAAGGTATTTAACGCCGAGTCCTGAACGGGTACGATCCTGTTCCTGGGTGCGGTCATAGGCATTGGTGCGCTTACCGTCCTGATGCCAGGCAAACATTTTCAGGCCCTCACGTCGGCCACCCTTACCACCGAATACATTCTCAGTTGACAAATATAGATATAGATCCTTATTGTCATCATTGTCGCCATAACTCAGGCCGTTACCGTTACCGTACATGATGGCATAGCTATTTTCCCAGCTACCTGATTTGAAGGTATCGAATACCTGGATGCCGACATCACGGAATGCGCCAACTGATTTGGAGTACTGGGCCATATCGGCGTCAGGAGTTGGAGTTGGGGTCTCGTTTGCATCACCAGTTTGAGTACATTGTGTCGCAGAAGGTCCCCCACCAATGCCGCCGTCACAGCTACTGTTCGGAAAGCGTTCCAGCAGCATCTGGTTGGTGACACTAGTGAAATTGATGTAGTCAAAAACGTGAATCGCCTGCAGGCCTTCTTCAGCACCGGGGTACTTGAACATACCCATACGTACGCGGGCACCAGGTATATGATTGAGGGTAATGCTGGCATCGGTTAGCGCTGCAGAGTAACCGCCAGGTGCAGTAATGCCGTTATTGCCAAACTCAGCAAGAATGAAGTAATTCACGTTGCTGTCTAATGGTAATCCTGTGCCACGAACACCGATACGCGCGCGATTGACATTGAACGAAGACTGAGAGTCCAGGTTAGGCCCGATTAGTTTAGGTGGGATGTAACCACCGCCATTGGGGACAGTAGAGGCATCGCTGTCGTCTTTCTGATATTGTGCCTGCACAAAACCCCAAACCTTAGCACGCGCTGCTGCGCCTGCTGGTTCAGTGCCCTGTAGCATTAACCAGTTGGCGGCCTGTGCTGTTGTAGCGCAGGTCAACAGCGTCGCGCCAATGGCTTTTATCAATAATTTTTTCTTATGATTCATTCTTTGTCCTCCCGAAAGGATATAATTTTTTTGGTACTATATTATTTTGGTGCAATATTTTTATGGTTTTAGCAGTTTGAATCCCTGGTTTTGTAAGTCTACGATGCGTACTGCGCCGCCTGGGACGATTGTTGCATTACTGTTCATTTCAGGCGCATGACCTAAAATACTAGTCATCTTTGTAATCGTGTTTCCGCATGCAGCGAACTTCACACCACTGGATGTCAGGCCAGTAATACGGCCTTTGTTAACGTTGTCATTAAACATCAAACGTAGGCCGGGACCAAACGCGACAATTTCTACATCAACTTTGTCCTGTCCATAATGTTTGACCAGGTTTGATGCCACATTAAGGACTAATGTCTGTTTCGTAGGGTCATTGTCGCTGATCTGTAATACGATTCTTTCTTCAGCAAAAGGCTTGTCGTCCTCTGCGGCTTGTATTTGATAGCTGGCGGTTATCGCTATCAAAAGTAAAAACAATGATGTTAGCTTTTTCATAGATGTCTCCAGTGGTATGTTATTTTAAGTTTATAAATTGGTTTTTTTTGTTTATAAATCGGTTATATGCTTTTAACGTTCCATATAATAACGGATAGACGGTACAAGTGTGTAATTATTCACAGTATTTTTAAATAAAAATTAATACTTGAATCATTGCTTAAGTCTAAGGTTGTTTTTATGGTTTTACGTATGCATAACCCATCTGTTGCAGCCTGGCGACTTCCGCTACACCGCTAGGAACGATATCGCTTTTATCAACGCTGTACAGGTCAGTATCCATATCTACTTTGCGGCCTCTCACGGTGTTTTCGCAGACATTGAATTGAATGCCCTGATCCTTGAGGCTGTCTATTTTTGCAGTCATCGTATCATTAGCATTAGCGTGTTTGAATTTTTTTAACTTGTCTAATGCATCAGGCTCCAGCAATAAGGCCAGGCCATTGCCATGCAGTACCACTTTCAAATCAAGATTTTCTGCACCGACCGCATTAATGTGATTTTGTATGTTACGTAGAGCACCCGCCTGTTTTTTGGGATTGTCATAATTAATGTGGTAAACAACTTTTTGTTTGCCGTATCGATCGTTGGCATAGGCAGTTGCTGTCATTAACAGGCACATGCCCATTAAAAATGCTGATAATATTTTTACGTGTAATGCTTTCATGGTTTTTTCCTCTTCAAAGTAGTGGTTGGTTTCCCCAGTTGTTTATTATTTAGCGCTGCTGGGGGATTGCAGCTTAAATTTTTTGATGAAATCTTCCAGTATTTTTTTTGTGATACCGCCGACCTGCATGCCGACGACTTTTCCTTCTGGAGTAAATAGATAGGTGGTCGGCAAACCTTCTAATCGTCCGAGCCCCATTTTTTCTGTGATAGTGGAATCACTTAACAGAATCGGGAAATCGATAAGATATTCGTCCGCAAAAAGAATAACCTCGTCTTTATTTGCATAACCATAACTGGGGAAATCGATGGCTATGCCGAGAACGATGGCATCTGTGTTGTTGTGCGCATCATGAAATTGCACAAGTTCGGGCATTTCTTCACGACAGGGCGGACAGTCTGTGCCCCATAGATTGAGAACGACCCATTTTCCCTGTCCGATATATTCTGTAAGCTTATGATTTTTATCATCTATACCGTACAGGGACAGTTCAGGCGACGCATCAGCATTTGTAAAAAATGCCAACAGTAGATATAGTGTTAAAAAACTGAATTTATGTGTTTTTTGGCGCATTTGTTCCGTTTTTACAGGGTTTTAGATTTTACGATGATTAACAGACGGCTACAGGCAGTGGTTTATTCCCATATATTTTTGGAATAATTTATCTGATATGCCGTCTATAGATGAGTTATTGGGAGTTTTTCATGAAAGTGGTTAAAAATTTGGTTGCTGCGTTTTCACTAAAGGCAGAATTTGCAGCAAGGCGCAACAAGCTCTATCGCATTGCCTATTCCTGGTGTCATGAGCCTGCACTTGCCGATGACCTGGTACAGGAAACCATCTATAAAGCGCTAAAAAATGCCGCCAGACTGCGAGATATTGAAACTATTGATACCTGGTTATATCGAATATTGTTCAATTGTTGGCAGGACTATTTACGAGTCAAAGGCAGAAATGTTGAGTTTGTTGAAATGCATGATGATAATCAGCTTGATCAATCTGAGAACTACCAGCAGTCACAAATTGTTAAACGCGTTCGGGCTTCAATTGAATTATTGCCACTGCCATTACGAGAAGTGGTGACATTGGCTGATTTTGCGGGATTTAGTTATGCGCAAATTGCTGAGATTACAGAAGTGCCGATTGGGACTGTGATGAGTCGCTTATTCCGGGCGCGTCAAACCTTAAAACAGCAGCTACTGGAATTTGGCTCAGGTGAGTTGGCTGAGTTTAAATTACGCAGGGTTAAATAATGAATATTAAGGATACGGAGGATTAAATAATGAGTATTAAGGAAATATCTGAAGATAGATTAAATCTGTTTATCGACGAACAGCTTGATAGCGATGAAATGGATGAAATACGTCAGGCTTTGTTAGATGACAAAGATTTACGTGAACGTGTCTGTCAATTAAAAGCCGTACGTGAGCTGGTCGGTTATGCCTACAGTGAGGTGCCCGCGTCAAGGTATGCAGAGACCAGGCAGTATCGTACGAACTCGATTTTTGGCAAGGCTATCGCCGCTTCTGTCACCCTGGTAGTGGGTGTGATATTGGGCTGGTCTACTTACGAATACAGTCCCAATGCGGCGAACGCGATATCGGCTGAAAATACTTTTCAGTATGTTGCTAATCACGTCAGCGTTGACCATGCGCAACGTAAAATTATTTTGCACATAGATTCTGGTGATTTACGTATTGTTAATGCAGCCTTAAATGAAGCCGATCATTTACTGGCGACATATCGAAAAGCCAATACCCCATTTAAACTTGACGTGGTCACTAATAAAGGTGGCATCAATATTTTAAGACCGGGCGTGTCACCTTATATTGATCGTATTCAAAGGTTGATTGATGATGACAGTGTTTCGATTTATGCCTGTGAGCGTTCAATTACAAAAGCGAAAAAGAAAGAAGGTGTTGAAATTGTTCTGATGCCGGAAGTTAAGACAAATAAAACGGCAAGAGAAATCATTCCCAATCGTCTGGAAAATGGCTGGGTTTATATAAAAGCTTGAAAAAATAGTCTTAAGTTATAAGTTATAAGTTTTAAGTTTTTTAACTTAAAACTAGCAACTTATAACTTATAACTTTTTTTATTTATGTATCGTCAAACAAAAATGTTTCTATCGACCACTCACTGATGCTGGCATTAAGTATAAAGCATGAGGGGCCGCCATGCGTGCGGACTCTTCCTGATGCGCCGGGGTTAACGACCCAGGGCTCTTCTTTTTGATCGATGACTCTGTGGTGGGTGTGGCCATATACGACTAATTTTGCATCCGCATGGTCGCGGCGGAACTGCTCGTGTTCGGGGTGGTTGCCCAGGCGATGGCCGTGTTCAACGATGAGATGGCCGCCGGGTAATTCCAGTTTGTCGGTTGCGGGCAGGGCGTTAATAACATCCGCTTCTTCAGCGCTCCAGAGTGCAGGGAAATCGTTATTTCCTGCCACTGCGATAAGTTTTATCTTTGGCTGCAGTTTCTCTAATACATGTGCATTGAAAATATCACCCGCGTGCACAATGTAATCACACTGGTTGACGATTATCGCAATTCTAGGGTCTAAGTAGCCATGTGAATCGGATAGAATGCCTACGCTTATGTTGTTGTTCATGGTGGCTGAGTAAGGAAGTTGTTAGTCGTTTATTTACAGATTAAAAAAATATATCCGCGAAGAACGCAAAGGACGCAAAGAAAAGTTTTTTAGCTTTTTAAAATTTGCGTCCTTTGCGTTCTTCGCGGATAAAGTTTTTTTATTTTTTATTTTTTAATTGCCAATTGCCAACTGCCTACTTCTTTACTCGTCTTTGCCAGAATCTAACGCTGCCGTGCGTGCTTCATCGGCTTTTCTCTGGTGTTCGGCTATTTCTGCCTGCTTACGAAACTCGAGAATTTCCTTTCGTTCTTTAACGCGTTCTTCCCAGGCGCCTTCACGCTCTTTAATGGTCAGTTCACCAAAGAAGACCTGTTTCATTAGGCTGAAGCCAAATTTCATTAGTTTAATGTCATCTTTTTCAAGCTCGGCATATTCTTCATCATTTAAATCATACATTTTGATAAAAGAGTCACTCATGACAAATCGGCGGAAACGGTCAACATCGTAACTCGCCATGAAGAACATTTGTAAACTCATGTCGGAAGGTTTACCAATGGTAGGCCCGGTGGATTTTTTCTTCAGGATGATTTGATACCATTCATGATTAAGATCGTCATATTCTTCAACGCCCTGTTCTTTACGGTATTGACCAATGGTCTGAATGTGGTCTTCATCATGGCCTTTGCAGTGATCTTCTTTAATCAGCAGGAAGTGGCGTTCATCTGTTGACTCACTGATCGATTTCATCGAAAGCAGGCCAGAAGGGTAATAGCGACAGGCGGTAGGGCGGTTTTCATATACCGAGCAGCCTTCTTCTTTCATAAACAGGCAGGCACCAGAGTCATCAGTACGCAGCTTTAAACCGGGGACACCGTGCATGTCGAGTTCAAACGGTACGGTATGCGCCTTAAGAAATTCTGTGCTGTCCATGCCTGTGGCTTCTTTCAGGCGGATAACATCATAAGGTGCAAGCGTTACATCGGCACGTGAACAGCATTCATTCCAGCAGGAAACACCGCGATGGCAACGAAATTTTAACTGGTCTTCCAGTTCAAGACGGGTGGGTGCCACAGGGCTAGAGTGTGGCAGTTCAAATTTAAAAGTATCTTCTTCGCTCATAATAATGTTTCGTCAGTTGTGATTTATAAGTTTTAAGTTATAAGTTATAAATAATATCCAATTTAAAACTTATAACTTAAAACTTTCATCTATCGTTATAAAAAGTAAAAAATCCGGGCATCAACGATGCCCGGATTCCTTTAACTCAACTGTTGTGTAAGTTTTTCCAGGTTGCCCCGGGCTGGGACTTACTTAAACAGTTTAGACTTGTCTACCAAATCAACGTGCGCACGCTTGAAGCATGTGAACTTTTGAGTTTTCTTGTCGTAAATTGAATTCACGAAACAATGCCAGTTTTCTTCGTCGACAAAGTTCTTGTCTGTACGATAGTAGAAACCTGGGTAACGTGATTCCTGACGGAACTCGATGTGCTTCAAGTGAGCTTCAGCAGTGATTATGCGGTGATAGTTTTCCCAGGCACGAAGTAATTCGTGAAGGTCTTTAGCACGCATTTTTTCTGCATCTTCTTTCAGCATGTCGATTTTTTCGCCAGCAACCTGCATCATTTCAGCATTTGTGTTGTAGTAAGTTGCAACACCCGCTACGTACTCATCCATGATTTTCTGCAAACGGAACTGCAGCATTTTTGGAGTGATGTAGTGAGGGTTAACATCAATTGCTGTTGTGTAGTCTTTATGCTCAAGGTAAGTTCTAACTGGCTTGTAGATCTCAGCAACTAAATCTTCAACAGAAGTATCTAATTCAGGTTTGAAATCAGCGTTGTCCAGGCAGTACTTAACCATAGACTTCGCACACATACGGCCTTCAGCATGAGAGCCTGAAGAGAATTTGTGGCCAGAAGCACCAACACCATCACCCGCTGTAAACAGACCGCTAACAGTGGTCATACCACGGTAGCCCCAGTTCCAGCCTTGTGGAAGATGCTCAGGTACGCCAGGCTCTGTTTCAGTAGTAGGCGCGCCAACATCGGTAGGACCAGAAGTCCAGATACCACAACAACCCGAGTGAGAGCCTAACAGATAG
>CAVYHC010000017.1:0-6148 GCA_963768125.1 uncultured Gammaproteobacteria bacterium | reverse complement strand
ACTGTCCGGCGGTGAAAAACAGCGGGTAGCCATTGCGCGGGTCATTCTTAAAAACCCACGCATACTGGTTTTTGATGAGGCAACCTCTTCACTGGATTCGCACTCAGAACAAATGATTCTGGAATCATTAAAAGAAGTGGCTGAGAAGCATACCACCCTGGTCATTGCACACCGGCTCTCGACCATTATTGATGCGGACAATATTATTGTTCTGGATAAGGGCCGTGTCGTTGAACAGGGTACACATCAACAGCTGCTCGAACAGCAGGGCCTGTACGCCCATCTATGGAAATTACAGCAGGAAGAAGAAGCCGAAAAGGCAGCAGAATAATGAGAGATGTCATTTTAAAAACGCAACCGGTTGAGCTGCATAAAATTTTAAAATTCGAAGGCCTGGTGCCGAGCGGCGGCGTGGCAAAGTTAGCCATTGAATGCGGCGATGTACTTGTCAACGGCCAGGTTGAAACGCGTAAACGTAAAAAAATGCTAGCCGGCGATATTATAGAATTCAATGGAGAAAAAATTCATTTGATTTTCAATGAAGAATAAAAGCTTAAAAGCTTAAAAGCTTAAAAGCTTAAAAGCTTAAAAGCTTAAAATGTTTCACCACAGACGCCGGCAGGGATGCTGGTGGTAGAGCAACGCATGGAGCAGTTGCCGAGGCACAGAGGGGTCGCTCTTACGCTTCCTGCGTTTGCGACATTAATGCATCCATGCACGTCACACAGAGAAAAGCTTTAAATTTTTCACCACAGAGGCAGAGAATAGCTTTTATAGGGAAGGTGAAAAACGCGAAAGATATAAATGACAATTACAAGCCAAATAGAAAACCGTCATGCCGGCATGCTTTTAGCCGGTATCCATCGCTCATATTGGCATTTATCCTGATAACACATACCAGCCTGATAAATAGATACCGGCATTCGCCGGCATGACAAAATAAAAAGCTTTCCTCTGTGCCTCGATAACTGCTCCTGCGTTATTCTACTTACGGGCGTCCTGCCCTAATCTGTGGTGAGTCGCGTTTAAAGTTTTTGACTGATTTTAAAGGGCAGAATATTGCACTTTAAGTGCTGGCTAACTGCCTGACCCGGAACGAACGGCCTTTCAGTTTTCCCTTGCTTAATTTATGCAGCGCAGGTTTGGCTGCATTGCGCTCGATTGCGACATAAGCCCAGTTATCAAAGATATGTATTTTACCGACCTGTTTGCCGCTAATGCCATTTTCCCCGGTTAAGGCGCCCAGGATATCGCCCGCTCGAAGCTTTTGTTTTTTACCGCCGTCAATCTGCAGGGTTACCATTTTCGGCTGGCCTGGCGATTCGTTCAACAGGCTGTATGAAGGCAGTGTTTCGCTGCTTATCACCCTGTTTAAATAATCACCCAGCAGGGCGATTTTATAACTCTCTTTATCGCTATATAAGGAGCAGGCAATACCTGTACTGCCAGCGCGCCCCGTGCGTCCGATACGGTGAATGTGGACTTCAGTGTCACGCGCCACGTGGTAGTTAATGACAAGATCAAGTGCATCGATGTCCAGGCCACGCGCTGCCACGTCAGTAGCGACGAGAATGGCGGCGCTTTTATTAGCGAAACGCAGCAGGGTCTGGTCACGATCTCTCTGCTCAAGGTCGCCATGCAAAGCAAGCACGCTAAAGCCGTAATCAAGTAACTGCTTAGCAACATCCTGTACTTCCAGTTTGGTATTGCAAAAGACTAAAGTGGAATCTGCATTGTGCTGCAATAATAGTAGGCGCAGTGCCGTTAAACGTTGCTCATTATCATCTACTTTGTAGAAATGCTGTTCAATAATGCTGTCTTCATGAGTCGAGATAACTTGCGCCATCACGGGATCTTTCATGATACGGCTGGCAACTGACTTTATTTGATCAGGGTAGGTTGCACTAAACAGCAGGGTTTGGCGCTGCTCTGGTGTTTGCTCAATGATGGCATCAATGGACGCTTGAAAACCCATCTCCAGCATGCGATCAGCTTCATCAAGAACCAGTATTTTTAAGTGACTTAAATCCAGTGAGCCTTTGCTTAAGTGCTTTTCTATACGCCCGGGTGTGCCAACAATAATATGAACGCCATGTTCCAGTGAGCCAGTCTGTGGACCCAGGGGCATACCGCCGCATAAAGTTAAAACTTTGATGTTATCGATACTTCGCGCCAGTGTGCGGATTTCTTTGGCTACCTGGTCGGCCAGTTCACGGGTAGGGCAAAGCACCAGTGATTGCACCTGAAACCGTTTTACTTCGAGCTTTTGCAGTAAACCAAGCGCAAAAGCTGCCGTTTTTCCGGATCCGGTTTTGCCCTGTGCAATGACATCTTTACCCGCCAGAATATGAGGCAGGCTTTGTGACTGTATTTCGGTCATTGACTGATAACCCAGGGCGCTTAAGTTATGCAGTAAATCGGCATGCAGCTTAAGCGATGAAAAGGCTGTTTGGCTCAAGGTATGTGTCCAGTGTGAGAGTAATAAAGTGTCAGAGTAATAACGTGCGTTAGCAGATTAGGCCGCAAAAAAAACCTCGCCGAAGCGAGGTTTTTTTATCGGTTAACCCGATATGGTCTTACTTAGGCACAACGTTGCTAGCCTGTAAACCTTTAGGTCCGTCTTCTACTTCATAAGTTACGGCCTGGCCTTCACTTAGAGTTTTGAAACCTGAACCTTGAATAGCATTGAAATGTACGAATACATCTGCACCGCCATCTTCCTGAGAAATGAAACCAAAACCTTTGGATTCGTTAAACCACTTTACTGTACCTGTTGCCATAAAAATTTCACCTGAAACAAATTAAAAATTAAAGAGTTGCGAATAATGAAGAGATCATCCCTTTTTATTCGAGTATGCAATACATAAATAAAAGCACTTTTAGAATATTACAAAACTGTTTTCTTGGCAATTTGTAACGTAAAGGAGTACAGGGTTTAAATAATTATTTGCGACCCGACCCGATTCTTTATGGATTGTATGTACCAATAATAACACAAGATTTTTAAGTTTCGATTGAAAAATCCATACAGAAATACAACTATTAACAAAAACTTCGTATAAATTCCTGTTTTGGTGCGTGTTAAATAGGGAAAAGATGGAATTAATGGTTTTTTTGCCTCTTTTTTAAATAACGATGCCTTGTAAAAATGCCAGACATTGCGGCTATTGCTTACTGATCAGCCTGGCAACGAAGACCGTGTCTTTAAGCACTATGCTAAAATGGCAGCCATCTTTTTTTTAGTGCGGTGCATATAGAATGCTCTGCCACGTTACTGTCTGCATGAATATAAACGATATACTTCAGTTAAAAACTCAGCTAATGGATCATTATGTTTTACTGATAGCGCTGACGCTGCTACTGGTTTTCATGATGGCCATTGTGCTGAACCGGAAAAAAATAAAAAACAGCTGGCTGCGTTTAAAAACACGTTCTTGCCTGAAGCATCTCGGAATACAGCAGCTAAGCAATATCCAGTTTCCTGATGGTATGGGGCATTATTTTACTGTCGATCGCCTGATTATGCGCCATAATGGTATTAGCGTACTGCTATACAATCGCTATCCTGGAAAGATATTTTGTGCAGACAATATTGATGACTGGACACAAATGCTTGGCCGCAAAAGTTATCGATTTAGCAATCCATTGCATGAACTTGATAACCAGGTAAAAACGATTTCATCGTATATTCCTGAGGTGGCCGTTAATGGTTTTCTGTTTTTTGAACACATGGCAGAATTTCCCAAAGGCCACCCGGATCGCGTTATTTACCTCGACAATATTCCGCAACAATTAACGCAAAACAAACAAAATAAAGTCGAAAAACCTGTCAAGGCTGCCTGGGAAAAGCTTGTGGCGAGGGCAAAGCTGTGAAATTTGTATTTTTAACCTATTTATCGGAGCACTAGTGTAATGGGCAGAGCCTATCAAAACCGCAAAGAGTCGATGGCAAAAACGTCTGACGCCAAAGCAAAAGTCTATAGTAAATATGGCCGTGTTATTTATATGTGCGCCAAGGAAGGTGGTATTGACCCGGACGGAAACTTAGCTTTACGTGGTCTGATCGAGCGCGCCAAAAAGGACCAGGTGCCAACTCACGTTATTGAAAAAGCCATAAAAAAAGCACAGGGCGGTGGCGGCGAGGATTTTTCGGTCGCTCGATACGAAGGCTATACACCAGGCGGTGGCATGGTAATAGTGGATTGTCTGACGGACAACCCTAATCGCACGTTTGGTGATGTACGGCAATGTTTCACCAAAACAAAATGTAAAATCGGTACCGAAGGCTCCGTCAGCCATATGTTTGATCATTCAAGTATCCTGGTTTTCAACGGCGACGAAGAAGCTGCCCTGGAAGCATTGATGATGGCGGATGTGGATGTTACCGACATTGAAAACGATGATGGAGCAGTCACGGTGTTCGCACCAAACACCGAGTATTTTAAAGCGAAACAGGCATTAACCGATAGCCTGGGCGAGATAAATTTTGAAGTTGATGAAATGCAATTCCTGCCAAAAAGCATGACAACGATAAGCGCTGACGATATGGAAATGTTCAATAAATTTTTAGATATGTTAAATGATCTGGATGACGTGCAGAATATTTACCACAATGTTGAGCTTTAAGGTACGTTAAAAACTTTAAATGTGATTCACCACAGATTAGGGCAGGACGCCCGTAAGTACGATTCCAGGGATGGAATCGGTAGAGTCGAGTCTGGAACAGAGACCGAGAACAATGCAGGAGCGATTGTCGAGGCACAGAGGGGTCGCTCTTACGCTTCCTGCGTTTGCGACATTAGTGAATCCATGCACGTCACACAGAGAAAAGCTTTTATTTTGTCATGCCGGCGCAGGCCGGTATCCATTTATCAGGCAAGTATAAGTTATCGGGATTATTGCCAATATGAGCGATGGATACCGGCTAGAAACATGCCGGCATGACGGTGTTCTATTTGGCGTCTAATTTTCATTTACATTCTTCGCGTTTTTTTTACACGCCCTATAAAAGCTTTCCTCTGTGTGACGTGCATGGATGCACTAATGTCGCAAACGCAGGAAGCGTAAGAGCGACCTCTCTGTGTCTCGATAACTGCTCCTGCGTTATTCTACTTACGGGCGTCCTGCCCTAATCTGTGGTGAAATATTTTTTGACCTTGTGAACTACCGCCCGGTCGGTTTTATCCCGTCAGTCACTTTACCTGAACGTCGGAGTTAAATTATCTCAGCAATAAACCTGTGCTAAATAGGCGGCAATGTTGTTCTTCACTTCCCGTGGCTGTTTGACGATGTTGTCTATCAGCTGAAACAAAGGATAGTCGTCGCTGTTAAACAGGTGATGCTGAGCAACCATTTCCAGGGTATGAATGCCTTCGCCTGCGATAGGCTGAGTTTCTTCTCTTGCCAGTAAACGGCCTAACTCGTGATGATGCGAGTCTTCACTGGTGGCCGTTGTTATCAGGTCGCCGAGGCCTGCCAGATGATAGGGGCTGCCTTTTTGTCCGCCCATTTGATGAACGATGAGATCCAGTTCCCGCAGGGCTGCGACCGAGAGATAACCTCGCATATTATCGCCTAGCTGTAATTCATCTGCCATGCCGAAGACCAGGGCGTAAACGTTTTTCAGGATGACCGACCAGCTAATGCCGGTGATATCTGCAGTATGTTCAATATAAAGCGTGCTGGCAAAAAACAATTGCTGACAGCGCTCAAAAGTATCCATTTCACTGCAGCCGAGTTGTGCGAAGGCATAACGGCCGGCGCGAATTTCTTCGGAGATCATCGGGCCATACAGCAGGGCATAAGGCTGATGTGAGCCAAATACGTCGGCAAAAATTTGTGCTGCCGTTTGTCCTGACTGGTCAAGACCTTTGGCAATACTTATACAGAGGCAGTGTTTTTTTAATAGCGGCGCGATGCTGCGGGCGATTTCTCGATGTGGATTGACTGGCAGACAGAACAGAACAATATCTGCTTCAGGCGCAGCCTCTTCAAGCACGACTGACTGAAAATTATTCTGCGGAAATTTTTCCCAGATATCCAGCTGTTCTCGTGTCTTCAGAAGGTATGCCATGGCATGACCCATTTCACCATGGCCCAGAATTAAGACCCTGGATTGTTTACTCATACGCTAGCCCTTTTTAATCAC